>JABDPF010000095.1 GCA_013042915.1 Lysobacterales bacterium | reverse complement strand
ATGCTCGACGACCTCGAAGAAGATCCGCTGCCCCGGATCTGCTAGTGGTTATGGGGACAAAGTAGCTCGGCCAGCCTGGCCCCGGCTTTCGCCGGTCTTCCATGCAACCTGTCATGGCGGTATCGTGTGTTCATCAATCCAAACGACGCGGAGGCCCCGATGGGCGGCTTGTATTTTGAGGAATTCGAAGTAGGGCAGACCTTCCGTCACGGCATCCGCCGGACCATCACCGAGGCGGACAACGTGTTCTTCTCCACGTTGACCCACAACCCCGCCGCGCTGCACCTGGACGAGGAATACTGCCGCGAGCACACCGAGTTCGGACAGCGGATCGTCAACAGCTGCCTGACCCTGAGCCTGATGGTCGGCATTTCCGTGAACGACACGACACTGGGCACGGCCGTGGCCAACCTGGGCTGGGACGAGGTGCGTTTCCCCGCCCCGCTGTTCCACGGCGATACGATTCGCGTCGAGAGCGAAGTGCTGGAGTTGCGCGAGAGCCGCTCCCGCCCCGACAACGGAATCGTCATTTTCATTCACCGCGCCTTCAACCAGAACGATAAGCTGGTCGCCATCTGCAGGCGAACGGCGCTGATGCTCAAGAGGATTTCGTCATGACCACGCACTCCTGGCTATTCGTTCCGGCAGACAGCGAAAAGAAGCTGTCCAAGACCCACAACCTGTCCGCCCGCGCCTTTATCCTGGATTTGGAAGATTCTGTTGCGCTCGCCAACAAGGCCGTGGCCCGGCAACGTGCCGCGGACTTCTTGCGCCAGTCCGGCGTGCCGCGCGAGCGCCTGTGGATCCGGGTCAATCCCCTGGACGGACCGTATGTCGAAGAAGACCTGGCCGCGGTGATGCCGGCGGCGCCGGGCGGCATCGTGCTTCCAAAAGCGCGCTCGCCGCAGGACGTGGAGGAACTTTCCGGGCGGCTGGAACGGCTCGAGGACGAACACGGAATCGAGCCGGGTTCGACCCTGATCCTGCCCATTGTCACCGAGACCCCCGGGGCGCTGTTTTCCCTCGGTGGCTACGCCGCATGCGGCCCCAGGCTCGCCGGGCTGACCTGGGGAGCCGAGGACCTCGGCAGCGCGATTGGCGCCACGGCCACGCGAGACCTCGGCGGGGAATGGACTCCGCCGTTCCGCTTGGTTAGAAACCTGTGTCTTTTCGCAGCGCATGCCGCAGGCGTGCCGGCCATCGATACCGTTTTCGTGAATTTCGCCGATTTTGCCGAACTCGACGACGAGTGCGACGAGGCCCGGCGCGACGGCTTCGGCGGCAAATTGGCGATCCACCCCGCCCAGGTCGATATCATCAACCGCGCGTTCCGACCCAGCGAAGAAGAACTCGAGCGCGCCCGCAAGATCGTCGACCTGTTCAAAGCCCATCCCGATGCGGCCGTTCTCGAATTCGAAGGCGCCATGGTCGACCTCCCGCACCTCAAGCAAGCCCAAACAATCCTGGACCTCTAAAACGCAGGTATTCCTGTGTAAGAGCGACGCTCGTCGCGACCCGCCCTTCGTGTAAGAGCGACGCTCGTCGCGACCCGCCGCCCTTACAAAACCACCCCTGATTCTTCACTAAGTTTACGTTAACGTAAACGTAATATATACTTCCCGAATGAACAGCACCTGCACCATCGGCGACCTGGCCGAAGAATTTGGCGTGACGACACGCACCATCCGTTTCTACGAGGAAAAAGGGCTTCTGAACCCTTCACGAAAGGGTCAGCGCCGGCATTACAGCCTGGCCGACCGCACCAAGCTGCGCCTGATCCTTCGCGGCAAGCGGCTCGGCCTGAGCCTGGACGAGAGCGCCGAGATTATCCTGATGTACGGGACCCCCGGCAATAATCGCAAGCAACTCGACACCCTGCTTGAGAAGATCGGCCAGAAACGCAAGGAACTGCAGGCGCGCCGCCGTGAGCTGGATGCGATGCTGGATGAAATGGCGCAGGCCGAAAACAAATGCCGGGCTGCGATTGCAGACCTGGGACAGCAGCAGAAACCGGAGACTTCATGAACACACATTTTCCCTCGCTCGACTTCGACCTCGGCGAAGACATCGAAATGCTGCGCGAATCGGTCTACCAGTTCGCGCGCCTGGAAATCGCCCCGCTGGCGGCCGAAATCGATCGAGAAAACCGGTTTCCTGAACCGCTCTGGCCCATGCTGGGCGAAATGGGCCTGCTGGGTATCACCGTCGAAGAGGAGTATGGCGGAACCGGACTGGGCTACCTGGCGCACTGCGTGGCGATGGAGGAGATCAGCCGCGCGTCCGGGTCGGTCGGTCTGTCCTACGGCGCGCACAGCAACCTGTGCGTCAACCAGATTCGAAAGAACGGCAGCGAGGAGCAAAAGCAGCGTTACCTGCCCGATCTGTGTTCCGGTGAGAAGGTCGGTGCGCTGGCGATGTCGGAACACTATTCCGGGTCGGACGTCGTCAGCATGAAGCTCACCGCCATCCCGGACGGTGACGGTTACCGCTTGAACGGCGGCAAAATGTGGATTACCAACGGGCCCGAAGCCAGCGTGTACGTGGTGTATGCCAAGACCGAACCTAAGAAAGGCTCGGCCGGCATCACGGCCTTCATCGTAGAGCGCGATGCCGAGGGGTTCTCGCGCGGCCCGAAGCTCGACAAGCTGGGCATGCGCGGCTCCAATACCTGTGAACTGGTGTTCGAGGACTGCTTCGTGCCGGCGGAAAATATCCTGGGCTCGGTGAACCAGGGGGTGGGCGTGCTGATGTCGGGGCTCGATTACGAGCGAACCGTCCTGGCGGCCGGCCCCGTCGGCCTGATGCAAAACTGCCTGGACATCGTGGAGCCCTATCTGCACGAGCGCAAGCAGTTCGGCAAGAGCATCGGCGAGTTTCAGCTGATGCAGGGCAAAGTGGCCGACATGTACATGGCGCTGAGCGCATCGCGCGCCTATCTCTACGCGGTGGCCGCCAACTGCGACCGCGGGATGGAGAAACGCAAGGACGCCGCCGGCGTCATCCTTTTCACCTCCGAGAACGCGACCCGGATGGCGCTCGAAGCGATCCAGTGCCTGGGTGGCAACGGGTACATCAACGACTACGCCGCGGGGCGATTGCTGCGCGACGCCAAGCTCTACGAAATCGGCGCCGGCACCAACGAGATCCGCCGCATGCTGATCGGTCGTGAACTGTTCGAGGAAACCCGGCCGCAGTAAGTCGCCGCGCAAGGAAAGAGCTGATGAGTACAATCGAAAGCCGGCTCGATACCGGCAGCGACGAATTCCGGGACAACGCGGCGCGGATGCGCGAGCGGGTCGGACGCCTGGAAGAAAAAATCGCCGAAATCCGCAAAGGTGGCGGTGAGGCATACCAGCAGCGCCATCACGAGCGAGGCAAGCTTCTGGCGCGGGAACGCATCGACGCGCTGGTCGACCCCGGCTCACCCTTTCTCGAGCTGTCGCAGCTTGCCGCCCTGGACGTTTACACTGAAAAGGTGGCCTCGGCCGGAATCGTCACGGGCATCGGCCGCATTGCCGGGCAGGAGTGCGTGGTCGTGGCGAACGACGCCACGGTCAAAGGCGGCACGTATTTCCCTCTTACCGTCAAGAAACACCTGCGGGCGCAGGAAATAGCCGAGCAGAACCACCTGCCGTGCATTTACCTGGTGGACTCGGGCGGCGCTTTCCTGCCGCTGCAGGACGAGGTCTTTCCGGACCGAGATCATTTCGGACGCATTTTCTACAACCAGGCCCGCATGTCGGCACGCAACATCCCGCAGATCGCGGTGGTGATGGGGTCCTGCACGGCCGGCGGCGCCTACGTGCCGGCGATGGCGGACGAGGCGATCATCGTCGAAGAGCAGGGCACGATCTTTCTCGGCGGGCCCCCGCTGGTGCGAGCGGCCACCGGCGAGGTGGTGTCTTCGGAGGAACTGGGCGGCGCCGACGTACACACCCGACAGAGCGGCGTGGCCGATCACTTCGCCCGAAACGACCACCACGCGCTCAAACTGGCGCGCCGGGCGGTCAGCCGCTTGAACCGCGTCAAGCCCATCGATTTGGACCTCAGCGAACCCCGCGAGCCCCTTTACGACCCGGCCGAACTGCACGGCGTGGTGCCGACGGATCCTCGCAAGCCCTGGGACGTCCGCGAAGTGATCGCCCGCACCGTCGACGGATCCGTGCTCGACGAGTTCAAGCCACGCTTCGGCAGCACCCTGGTTTGCGGTTTCGCGCGCATCCACGGCTACCCGGTGGGTATCGTCGCCAACAACGGTATCCTGTTCAGCGAATCGGCGCAGAAAGGCGCCCACTTCATCGAATTGTGCGGTCAGCGTCGCATCCCGCTGGTCTTCCTGCAGAACATCACGGGCTTCATGGTGGGAAAGGACGCCGAGTCCGGCGGTATCGCCAAGCACGGTGCCAAGATGGTGACGGCGGTTTCCACCGTCGCCGTGCCCAAGATCACCGTGATCATTGGTAATTCCTACGGCGCCGGCAACTACGGCATGGCGGGGCGCGCTTATGATCCGCGGTTCCTGTTCAGTTGGCCCAATTCGCGTATTTCAGTGATGGGTGGCGAACAGGCGGCCGGCGTGCTGGCGCAGGTCAAGCGCGACCAGAAAGATCGGGCCGGCGAGTCCTGGAGCGACGAGGAAGAGGCGTCATTCCGCCAGCCTATCCTCGACCGCTACGAGAGCCAGGGGCATCCGTACTATGCATCGGCACGGTTGTGGGACGACGGCGTGATCGACCCGGCGCAGACGCGACAGGTGCTCGGCCTGGCGCTGTCCGCATCCCTCAACAAGCCGATCGGGAAAACCCGGTTCGGCGTATTCAGAATGTAAGGGCAGCGGCATGTTTCAGAAAATCCTGATCGCCAATCGTGGAGAAATCGCCTGCCGGGTGATTCGCACGGCCCGCCGCCTGGGCATCGCCACCGTCGCGGTGTACAGCGACGCCGACCGGCGCGCCCTGCATGTCTCGATGGCCGACGAGGCCGTGCGCATCGGCCCGCCGCGGGCCTCGGAGTCCTACCTCAGGGGTGACCGCATCGTTGAAGCCTGTCGGCTCACAGGCGCCGAGGCGGTTCACCCGGGTTACGGCTTTTTGTCCGAAAACGCCGGGTTCGCGGAAGCCTGCGAGGCGGCCGGAATCGTGTTCATCGGCCCACCGGCCGGGGCCATCCGGGCGATGGGTTCGAAGTCCGAAGCCAAGGCCATCATGGAGGCCGCCGGCGTGCCCCTGGTGCCCGGCTACCACGGGAAAGAGGCGACTGCCGAGCGCCTGCGGCAGGCCGCCGAAGCAATCGGCTACCCGGTGCTGTTGAAAGCGGCGTCAGGCGGCGGGGGCAAGGGCATGCGCCTGGTGCGCGCGGCGACCGATTTCGATGCCTCGCTGGAAGCCGCGCGTCGCGAGGCGAAAGCGTCCTTCGGCGACGAGAAGATGCTGGTCGAGCGCTACATCGAGCGGCCCCGCCACGTCGAGTTCCAGGTGTTCTGCGACAACCACGGCAACGCGGTGCACCTGTTCGAGCGCGATTGCTCCATCCAGCGCCGCCATCAGAAAATTATCGAGGAAGCACCGGCCCCCGGGATGACGCCGGAGCTGCGCGACGAGATGGGCGAGGCCGCGCTTCGGGCCGCGCGGGCCATCGGGTATCGCGGCGCAGGAACCGTCGAGTTTTTGCTGGACGGGCAGGGTGACTTTTTCTTCATGGAGATGAATACTCGTCTGCAGGTGGAACACCCGGTAACCGAGATGATCAGCGGCCAGGACCTGGTCGAGTGGCAAATCCGCGTCGCGGCCGGGGAATCGCTGCCGATGGTCCAGGAGGACTTGCGGATCGACGGCCACGCCATCGAGGCGCGGATCTACGCCGAGGATCCCGTCAACGACTTTCTGCCGGCAAGCGGCGTGCTGACCTATCTCGAGCCGCCGCGCGAGGGCGCGCACGTGAGGGTCGATAGCGGTGTGGTGCAGGGCGACGAGGTCAGCATGTTCTACGACCCGATGATCGCCAAGCTCGTGGTGCACGACGAGACCCGCGCACGGGCGCTCGCACGCATGACCCGGGCACTGGCCGATTACCGCATCAGCGGTCTGCAGACCAACCGGTCTTTCCTGTACGGTCTGGTCACCAGCGCGCCGTACCGGGCGGCGCAGGTCGACACCCATTTCATCGAAACGCACCACGACGCGCTGTTCCACCGGCGCGACGAGGACCAACTGCGTGACCTGCCGCTGGCGTCCCTGTTCCTGCTGTTGCGCATGGAACAGGCCACGCGGGCGAGGGCAGGCCGGTACGATCCCTGGTCGCCTTGGAACGATGCGACCGCCTGGCGGCTTAACGCGCCGGCCTGGCACCAGGGCGCGATTGTCGTCAACGGTACGGCGCACGAGGTGCCCGTAAAAGAACGATCAGGCGGTCGGCGCAGGCGTTTCGAGATCACCGCCGGCGGCCGAACCGTGCTGGCCAGCGGCCGCCTGGACGGCAACGAGCTGTTCGCCGATATCGACGGGCACCGGCAGAGGGTTACGGTGGCCGGCGACGGCGAGACCTTCACGCTGTTCGGTCCCAACGGATCGCTGGAGTTCTCGCTTGCCCGGCCGGACTTCGGGGCCGATGAGGACGAGGCGGCATCGGATTCGTCGACCGCGCCGATGCATGGCTCTGTGGTGAAGCTGCTGGCCGAGCCGGGCGAAGACATCGAGGCCGGGCAGCCGCTGTTGGTGCTGGAGGCGATGAAAATGGAACACACCGTGTGTGCCCACCAGGAAGGCACCCTGGACGCGTTCCGCGTGGCCCCTGGCGACCAGGTGGCGCCGGGCGATCGCCTGTTCGAATTCACGCCCGGCGATTGAGCCCGTTCAGCGCCCGTCGCACTCCGCCGGCGTGACTTTTTCCGGCAGGCTGAAATTATCCGGTCCGAACAGGGCTTCGATCGTTTTCAGGGCGGGGCGCAATCGCTCCCATTGCGTGGCCGCGTCGTCAGCATCGAACGCAGCCACGGCCTCGTCTTCCGCCGTGTAGTGCCAGGTCTGCACCGCCGTGCCGCTGCCGCCGAACGCCTCGTGGATGGCGTCCGTGTTGTCCTGCTTGTCGTCGGTCATCACGATCACCGCGGGCTCCGGGTAGCCGGTGCGTTCCATCAGGATCTTCAGCATCTCGCCCTTGTGTTGCCCGGCCACACTGTAGACCCCGTCTTCGTAGAACACAGGCCGACCGTCCGGCACGGGCAGAAACGGTTCGGTCCAGCCCCGTGCCGGTGGTATTGCCTGCGGCCAGAAGGTCATCTCGTTGCGTCTCAGTTCACGAAACGTGTTGAGACGATAATCGGCGCCTCGTGCGGTCAGCGCGATGGTCGGAACCCCGGCGTCCTGCACGCGGCGCAGCAGTGCGGCTGCATCGGGCTGCGTGGGTCTCATCGCGCTGGCGTAGAACAGCGCCCCCATGACCGCAAAACGGTCCGAAACGAGGCGGGGGTCACAGGGATCTTCTTCTGCCAGAGCCTTCTGCCAGTAGTACCACTGGTCCGCCCCGAGATCCTGTTCCATCGCCAGCAGCGTGTTGTCGATATCGAAGACTGCCAGCACATTGTTGGCGCCGTGTTGTTCTGCCAGCTCGATCGCCGTTTCCGCCACAACCGTCAGGTCGTCGGTCTTCTCTGTGCGGTCCGGGATCTTTACCGGCGGAGCGCTGGCGCAGGCCTGCAGGAAAAGAGCAGAGGCAAGGAGTAAAAAAGGCAAAGCTTTCGATCTGAGAGGCACAAGCATGGGGTTACCCGTTCGGTGTTGGGAGCAATCCGACTACTCTGCCAGCCCCGGCCTGATCCGACAATGGGAAAGGCGCCCTCATTTGATTGATTAACCGCCTGATATCCCCTAGAATTGCCGCCCTTCAAGAAACCCTGCAACGAGCCTGAGAAGTTGCTCCGCCAAAGGGTTCGAAGAGTACAATACGATTTCTGGAGAGGTGCCGGAGTGGTTGAACGGGCTTGCCTGGAAAGTAAGTGTACGGTGTTGAACCGTACCGAGGGTTCGAATCCCTCCCTCTCCGCCAGAAATAGAAAAGCCCGCCTCGCGCGGGCTTTTCTATTTCTGTTGGAACGGTCGGGGTGAGGAGCACTTGGCAGCGCAGCTGCCTGAGGGTTCGAAAAATTCGCCGGGAGCGAATTTTCACGAGACGGGCCGCTAATCGGGCCGCGAGCCCGAAGGGTGAGGCCCAGGGATGGGCCGAATAATCCCTCCCTCTCCGCCAGAAATAGAAAAGCCCGCCTCGCGCGGGCTTTCCTATTTCTGTTGGAACGGTCGGGATGTGGAACCCTTGGCAGCCGTCGGCTGTCCCCTACCAAGGCACCTCCTCTCCACCATACGACCAGTAAGTCCCGGTCTTTTCAGGCCCCACAGTCGCAATCACTTCCCTCATGCCGCTGATCGACTCTTCCGGTGTCAGGTTTGCGTTTTCGCCCCCCATATCCGTCTGCACCCAGCCGGGATGGATCGTCAGGCAGGTAAATCCTTCGGGCTTCAGTTCATTAGCCAGAATTTTGGTGAACATGTTCAACGCGGCCTTGCTCTCGCGGTAGCCGTAGAACACGCCGTTGCCGGTGAGGGCGATGCTGCCCAGGCGGCTCGTGATGTTGACGACCTTTTTCATCTCACTCGCCCGAAGATTCGGCAGCAAGGCGCGCGTCACGCGTACGGGGCCCATCGTGTTGACGGTCAGCGTCCGGCTGTAGTCATCGAAGTCGATCTCCTCGATGCCGCCGGCCCGCGGGAAGATGCCGGCATTGTTGATGAGCAGGTCGATCGAGCGGCCATCGAGTGAATTTGCCAACGCGTCGACGCTCGCCGGATCGGCCACGTCCAGTGGTGCAATCTCCACCGCAAGCGCTTCGAGTTGATCGGCCCGTTCCGGATTCCTGGCCGTGGCAATGACGTGCCAGCCTTCGGCCGAGTACTGTCGGGCAAACTCCAGCCCCAGGCCCCTGTTGGCGCCTGTAATGAGCACGGTCGGCTTGCTGCTTGCCGCCGCTGCGTTTGCGTGGTTGTCACCGACCGCCGGCGTCACGCAGAGCAGGAAAAGGGCTGCAATGATC
>JABDPF010000021.1 GCA_013042915.1 Lysobacterales bacterium | reverse complement strand
TGCTGATAAAGCGCCACGATGTCGCGAATCAATGTTCCAAGATCAATCGCCTCGCGGTTGAGTTCGGGCTCGCGGGCGTAGTCGCCGAAAGCATCGACCAATTTCCTGAGTGCCTCCACCTGGGCGACGATGGTGGTGGACGCTTTTTCGAGAATGTCGGCGTCCCGGCCTTCCAGCTTGCTGGACAGGCGCATGTGCAACCGCTCGGTGGCCAGCCGGATCGGGGTCAGGGGATTCTTCACCTCGTGGGCCAGGCGCCGCGCCGCCTCCGCCCACGCGGCCTCGCGCTGTGCCTGGTTGAGGATGGTGACGTCGTCGAACACGACCACGTGGCCGTGACCTTGCTCACCCGGTAGAGGAAGCCGCGAGCCTCGCATCAGTAACACCAGGGGCGCATCCGCCCGGTCGATCTTGATCTCCTGTTGCCATTCGCCGCGGCCTCTCGACACCTGGGCCAGGACCGCATCGGCGAATTCGCCGATGGCCGGGTTGCATGCCGCCAAACCTTCCAATCGCCGCTTTTCCGGGGCGGTGCCGGCCTCGGCGAATTCACCGGGCAGCGCGAGAATCCGCTTGCAGGCGTCATTCGCGGTGATGATGCGGCCGCTCTCGTCCAGGGTCAGTACGCCGGAGGACAGGTTGCTGAGCACGGTTTGCAGGTATTCACCCTGGGCCTGCAATTCCGCCCGGCTCACCTCCGCTTCCTGGCTGGCCGACTTGAGCGCCTGGGTCATCTGGTTGAACGAGGACACCAGGAATCCAATCTCGTCGCGCTCGCCGCTGGCGACTTCCTGCTCGAAATCGCCCTCGGCGACCTCTCGTGTCGCCCGGGACAGCTTGGAGAGAGGCGTGACCATCCGCCGGGCCGAGAACAACGCGGCGAGAATGGCCAGCAGAACCGTCAGCAGCAGTACCAGGGACAGGATCAGCAGGAAGCTCTGCTTGAGGCGGTCGCGCAGGTAGCGGACATTCTGGTAACGGAAGTATTCGTTCTCGATCGAATTCGACAGGTCCGTGATGTCCGGCGGCAGCGGGTAGATCGCCTGCAGCAGCCGAGACGAATCGCCGGGGTAGAGGGCGGGCATCAACTGGATCACGCGGATTTGACGGCGGCCGTCCCGGGTGGGTTCGTCCGCGGCGTACTCGCCCTGCTCGGCGGCCTGGAGGATGGCGAAATCCTCGGGGCGCTCGGGCAGGCCGGTCAGGGCGTTGATGTTGGCCGTTGCGACGAGGGTGCCGTCCGTCTCCATGACGGTCAATTCGCTGGGCCCGGAGGAGCGTACCCGCTCCAGCAGCGCGCGGCGAAGCTGTTCGCCGTCTTCCCGCGACAGAGAGAGGTCGTCGGCGATCTCCCGCAGCTGATTGCGTACTTCCAAAGTGCGCGTGTCCAGGAACTGCTGACCCAGGCTCAGGGAATCCTGCAGTGCCGAGTCGACCTGCACGTCGAACCAGCTGTCGATTGTGCTGCTCAGGAAGTAGGCAGAGAAAATGAAGACGATCAGCGCCGGGGGCAGGGAAAGCAGCAGGAAATTTCGCACCCAACGGGCCGAGAGTTGTGCGCCGGGCACACCGGCACGCACGTTTCGGACCAGCGAAACGATTCGTTCCGAGATCGCCCAGAGCAGGATGATCAAGGCCAGGACCGTGACGATCAAGACCCATATGTAGCCGTCGTCCAGCACCGCATCGCCGGCCCCCCGCTGCACGCCGCTGATCAGGAACAACGCGATCAGCAGGGCGCCGAGCAGCGCCAGGCCGGGCAGGATGCGGAACAGCCAGCGGTTCAACCGGCTTTTCTGGCGTCCGGACGGGTTCATCGCCTCAGGCTCCCGGTTCGATTTCTAGGGTTGCGGACGTCCACGCCGACTCGTGGGTCCAGCGTGGCGAGAAAAGCACCGGCAGGCGCATCGGCGGTGGCATCTTGTGCTTGTCGAGGTAACTTCGGGCGAGTAGCTCGTATTCGCCGCCCGGCAGGGCACCGGTTTCGACGCTAAGGCGCAGGTCGCTCAGCTCGGCCAGGACGTGGCGCAAGCGCGGAAATGTTCGGACTTCGTCCTGCCCGTCGTCTGCAATACGCGCGAGTTGATAATGCTCACTCAAAGGCAGGTAGCGGATTTCGTAAAACGATCGTTCCCTGCGTATCCGATTTTGAGTGTGCGCATCACGCAAAACCAATTCCACGCCAACGGTCAGGGGAACGCCATGCTGCAGGGCGTCGCGCGCTTCCGGGCTCAGCTGCAGCCGTTGCGTGAAATGGACCTCCAGATGGCCGGTGCTCCAGTTGGCATCGAGCTGTTCGGCATCGAAACGCCCGCCTTCCGGTGCCGGGCCGCAACCACCCAGCACTAGGGCGGTCAGCAGCCAGGCGAGCGGGCCGCGGAGCGGGCCATCAGGCCTGTTTCTGAACACGGGCATAGTAGAAACCGTCCATCTCCTTGTCACCCGGCAGGATTTGCCGTCCAGGACCGCTGGCCAGTCCCCAGTCGAGCTCCGGCAAGTTCGCCGTGGCATCGTCGTGGCGCTCGATGAAGGCGGCGGCCTGCTCGCGGTTTTCGGCCGCGAGCACCGAGCACGTTGCATACAGAAGCATACCGCCGGGTTTGAGCAGGGGCCAGAGGGCATCCAGCAGCCGGGTTTGCAGAGAAACGGCTTCCTCGACCTGCGAGGGCGTGCGCAACCACTTGATTTCCGGGTGGCGGCGAATCACGCCCGTGGCAGTGCAGGGGGCATCCAGCAGGAGCCTGTCGAAAGGGCGGCCGTCCCACCAGGTGTCCGGCCGAGCCGCGTCCGCCACGCATAGCTCCGCCCGTTTCGAGAGATCGAGCCGTTGCAGGTTGTCGCGCACCTGCTCGAGGCGGACTTCGCTGCGGTCGAGGGCCAACAAATCGATGTCAGGATAGCGCTCCAGCAAGTGGCCGGTCTTGCCGCCGGGGGCCGCGCAGGCGTCCAGCACGCGATCGCCGGGAGTGCAATCCAGGAGTCCGGCGGCCAGTTGGGCCGCGGGGTCCTGCACGGAGACCCGGCCGGCATCGAATCCGGGTAGGTCCCGGACCGGCCTGGCCGGTTCGACGCGCGCCGCCTCGGGCGCGCAGGGATGCCCGTCGACCTCGAGCCCACCTGCTCTCAAATTCTCCGTGACCTCTTCGGACGAGGCGCGCGCATCGATGCGCAACCACAGGGGGGCGGCCCGGTTATTGGCCTCAACGATTTCCTGCCACTGCCCCGGCCAGTCTCGCTGCAGAGCACTCAGCAGCCACTCGGGATGGGCGAACCGCTCGTCGCGCTGCTCGAGCCGGCCCAGCAGTTCGCCTCGCTCGCGCTGGAACCTGCGCAGAACCGCGTTCACCAGGCCGGTTGCCCAACGTTTTCCCAGCTTCCGCGCGCACCCGGCGGTCTCGTTGACCGCCGCGTGGCCGGCGGTGCGGTCTTTCCATAACTGGAACAGACCCAACAGCAGCAAGCGGTGTATGTCGCGGTCTTTTTGTTTCAGGGGTTTTTGCAGAAGTTGCAAAGCCAACCAGTCAAGCGCGGAGAACCATCGGAGCGTGCCGTACGCGAGATGGCGCGCGTAGGCCTTGTCGCGCGGGTCCGCGGTGGGATGCGCCGGCACGTCGCCCAGCACGGCGCCGTCATCGAGCACGGCCCCGATGAGAGCGACTGCCATCAAGCGTGCGTCAGGTTGATGGCTCATAAATGTTCATTCGAAGCGGTCCGGCGGGGGGGCGGCGTTGAGATAGTCCGCCGCGCTGGTGCGGCGTTTGCCCGGACGTTGCAATTCGAGCAGCCTCAGCACGCCCTCTCCGGTGGCCACGTCGATGCCTTCACGATGCCCGTTCAGTACGGTTCCGGGAACGGCGTCCGTCGGTGTAGAGACTTCTGCGGCCATCCAAACCCGCGTGCGCTCTCCATCGGCCATGCACCAGGCCACGGGCCAGGGGTTGAATGCGCGGATCGATCTTTCGAGAACACGGGCCGGCCGCGACCAGTCGATGCGGGCCTCCGACTTGTCCAGTTTCCGGGCGTAGGTCGCGCCTGCCTCGGCCTGGGCCTCGGGGAGCGGTGGCGCTCCGGCAGCCAGTGCGCCGACGCAGTCGACAAGCGCATCGGCCCCGGCACTGGCCAACCGGTCGTGCAGGCTGCCCCCCGTTTCGTCCGCGGCCAGGGATACGCGCACGGTTTTCATCACCGGCCCGGTGTCGAGCCCTTCTTCCATCCGCATGATGCAGACCCCGCTTTCCGGGTCGCCCGCCTCGATCGCCCGCTGAATGGGCGCAGCACCGCGCCACCGTGGCAGCAGCGAAGCATGGATGTTCCAGCAACCATGGGCCGGGATCGCGAGCACCTCGGCCGGCAGAATCAGGCCATAGGCGACGACCACCATCAGGTCAGGTGCGAGAGCGCGTAGTTCTTCCTGCGGGCCGGCGGATTTCAGCGTTTGCGGTTGCCACACCTCGATGCCTGCAGATTCGGCCGCTTGCTTCACCGGGCTGGGCTGCATGCGGCGGCCGCGTCCGGCTGGCCGGTCGGGCTGTGTCAGCACCGCCACGGGTTTGAAACCCGCGTCCACCAACGCGCGCAGCGGTGGCACCGCGAAGTCCGGGGTGCCCGCGAAAATGATCCTGGGTTTCCCGGGTTCCAACATGGCTCAGAGTCGGGCCTTGGCGGCGTTTTTCTCGGCCTGCTTGCGCGCTTTTTCCAGTTTTTTCATCACGATGCGGCGTTTGAGCGGCGACAGGTAGTCGACGAACAGCTTGCCATCCAGGTGGTCAATCTCGTGTTGAAGGCAGACGGCGTGCATGCCGTCCAGGTCTTCCTCAAAGGCGTTGCCGTGCCGGTCGCAAGCTGCGATTCGAATCCGCTCGGCCCGGCTGACATCGGCATAGATACCCGGTACGGACAGGCAGCCTTCTTCGCAGGTCTCGGTTCCTTCTGCTTCCAGGATCCTGGGGTTGACGTACTCGCGCGGCGTATCCTGCGCATCGCTGACGTCGAGCACCAGCAGGCGCCGATGGACATTGACCTGGGTCGCCGCCAGGCCGATGCCGCGGGCGTCGTACATGGTTTCGACCATATTTTCGACCAACTCCGAAAGCGCCTCGTCAAAGGTTTCTACCGGTTTTGCGACGGTTCGCAAGCGGGGATCGGGTATCTCAAGAATTTCTAATTTCGCCATAGGGTTACACGCGCTAAAAATAATTCAGGTGAACTTTGTCTCGGGTTTTATTATGATAGCCGTTGGCGGACCCCGTTCGCCAGAGTAAATACTGACCGCATCTGACAGATGGCTGGATGCCTACTAGAGAGGAAGGAACGTGATCAGAAAGCTCATTTACTCCACCCTTGCGGCTCTATTGTTTTTCGGAACCGCCGTGGCACAGGACGTGTCGGTGCGATCCGATCATCCTGGTGAATACGTCGTCGTCAAGGGAGACACCCTCTGGGACATCTCCGGACGGTTCCTTGACAAGCCCTGGCAGTGGCCCGCGATATGGCACGCCAATCCGCAGATCGAGAATCCGCACCTGATCTATCCAGGCGACGTGATTTCTCTGGTATACGTCGATGGCGTACCTCAGCTGCGGGTCAACCGCGGCGGCACGAAGAAGCTCAGTCCGGCGGTTCGGGTAACCGACCGCAACGATGCGCTCCGCGCCGTGCCGTTCGACAAGATTTCACCCTACATACGCAATGTCCAGGTGCTTTCCCCCGAGGAATTCGAGGGACTGCCTTACATCGTGGCTAACAACGACCAGCGCATGAACGCGACCTACAGCGACGTCACCTATGGCCGTGGTCTCGACGCGGCGGTTGGACAGGTTTACATCGTCGCGCGGCTCAGCAGCATTTACGATGATATCGGTGACGGCGAAGTCCGCCGTGTGCTGCCCAAGGAGCACTGGAAGGAAGTGCCCAACATCTGGGATCGCCAGGAAGATCCGTTCAACACGGTGCACCCCTGGGACCGCAGGGCCAAAAACCCGGTGGGTTACGAGATGATCGAGGTCAGCCGGGTGCGCGTGGCGCAAACCGGGGAAATTTCCGTCCTCGACATCATCCGGGATCGCACAGAGGTGAAACCGGGCGACTATATACTTCCAGGCGGAGATCCGGGTTACGAGGAAGTCTTCTTCCCGCGCGCCATGGACACCGTGCCCGACGGTCTCAGGGTCCTGGCCACGTCCGGTCAGCGCTCGGGTGTCGGCCTGTACCAGATCGTTTCGATCAATGGCGGTACCAGCGATGGAATTATGCCGGGCCACGTGTTCGCGGCATTCAACCGCGGTAAAAAAATCGATGACGAGGTCGGTTACCGTTACGGCAGTTTCTCGAAGGATGCCGAGGTTCGCCTGCCGGATGTGTACGATGGCATAGTCATGGTGTTCCGCACGTTCGATGACATCAGCTACGGCATGGTCATGGGCGGTGACCGGGTCGTTCGCGAGTACGACGTGCTGCGGCACCCGGATACGAAACCGTAAACAACGCCCGGCGTTTTCTGGCAGCGCCCGGCAACGGGGGTTGTCATCGATACACGGGAAAATTGGCTAATGGCGTTGCGCGTTCCCCGACTGGGGGGGGCGCGCGCCTGGTTAAACTGATTGAACGCTTCGGCGGAGTGAACGCCTTCGTCGCTGCCAGTGCACCCGATTTGCGCCGCGCAGGGCTGAAAGACGACAGCCTCGAGGCGATCAGGCATTTCGACGAATCTCTTTTACGGCAGGACCTCGAATGGCTCAAGGCCCCCGGTCACACCCTGATGACCTGGAACGACGAGCGCTATCCCTCGTTATTGCGCAACCTGTCTTCGCCCCCGGCCGCATTGTTCGTGGATGGGGATGTTGACGTGCTGTGGCAGCCACAGCTGGCGGTCATCGGCAGCCGCAACCCAACGTCCGGAGGCCGTGACAATGCCCGCGACTTCGCCAGTGAGTTGACCCGTCAGGGTCTGACCATCACCAGCGGGATGGCGGACGGTATTGATTCCGAGGCTCACATGGCCGCGCTCGATGCAGGCGGCAGCACGGTGGCGGTCCTCGGCACCGGCGCGGACGTGGTCTACCCGGCGTCGGGCAGGTCCCTCGCACGACGCATCAGCGAACGGGGCGCCCTGGTTTCGGAGTTTCCGCTGGGAACGCCCGCCAGGCGCACGCACTTTCCTTCACGAAACCGCATCATCTCGGGCCTGAGCATGGGCGTGCTCGTGATCGAGGCCGGGCTGCGAAGCGGTACCTTGATCACTGCACGGCTGGCCGGCGAACAGGGGCGCGAGATCTTTGCCCTGCCGGGTTCGATACACAACCCGATGGCCAAGGGTTGTCATCGCCTGATACGCGATGGCGCCCGCCTGGTCGAAAACGTATCGGAAATTCTGCAGGAATTGGCTGCGCTCGCCGGGCGGATGGCGGTTGATTTGCAGCAACGAAACGTCGATGACGCGCCGCAGGGGCTTGAGTCGGATGCCGGCCACCCCAAGCTGGAAGACTCGGCGCGTGGCGCTGCAGACGGGCTGGAACAGGCGCCCTGGGAATCGGATCCGGACTATCTCGCGCTGTGGGATTGCCTGGGTTACGATCCACGCCCCGTCGATGCCGTTATCGAAAAATGTGGATTGACGGCACGGGCCGTGTCGGCCATGCTGCTCATGCTGGAGCTGAGAGGAATGGTTGAGGCCCACCCGGGAGGAGCCTACAGCCGCAAGAAAAACAGAGGTATTTAATGAAAGAAAATGTACTCGACGTCCTCATGTACCTGTTCGAGAACTATTTCTACGAAGAACCCGAGACACAACCCGAC
The DNA here is from genome assembly GCA_013042915.1 of Lysobacterales bacterium. Taxonomy (GTDB): domain Bacteria; phylum Pseudomonadota; class Gammaproteobacteria; order Xanthomonadales; family SZUA-36; genus JABDPF01. Next base: position 30,720 of record JABDPF010000021.1, on the reverse strand, counting down.
CGCGACTCCCTGGAACAGAACCTGCACGAAGCCGGCTTTACCAACGGGGAAATCGAAAAAGCCTTCAAATGGCTCGACGGACTCGCCGAACAGCGATTCCAGCCCGAGCTCAACATGCGCACGGACGAGCCGGTTAGGGTCTTCGCAGGAAACGAGATTGTGCGGCTGGATACCGGCTGCCGCGATTTCCTGATGTACCTGTCCAATTGTGGCGTGCTCGACGCGCAACGCCGCGAACTGGTGCTGGACCGCCTGATGGCATTGGAATCTCACGAGATCGACCTCGAAGACGTGAAGTGGGTCGTGTTGATGGTGCTGTTCAACCAACCGGGCCAGGAGGCCAATTTCGCCTGGATGGAAGACCTGATGTTTGACAGCGAGCAGGACTACCGCCATTAATAAAAAGCGATAAGAACCTAAAGAGGGACGGTTATCAAACTGCTCATCGTAGAATCGCCGGCCAAGGCGACCACCATCAATCGCTACCTGGGGCCCGACTTCAAGGTGCTGGCCTCCTATGGCCATGTGCGGGACCTGCCGTCCAAAGACGGCGCGGTCGATCCTGAAAACGACTTTGCCATGATTTATGAGCTGAACGAGGGCAGCGAACGGCACGTGCGCGCGATCGTGGCCGCGGCGAAGAAAGCCGAGGCGGTGTATCTCGCGACAGACCTCGACCGCGAGGGCGAGGCCATTTCCTGGCACATTTATGAAATCCTGCGCGAGAAAGGCCTGGCCGAAAAAATTCCGTTCTACCGGATCGCATTTTCCGAGATCACGAAGAGAGCCATTCGGGAAGCCGTTGATCATCCGCGGGAGCTCTCGATGGACCTCGTCAACGCTCAGCAGGCGAGGCGCGCCCTGGACCACCTGGTGGGTTTCAACCTGTCGCCGCTGCTGTGGAAAAAGATCAAGACCGGACTGTCCGCAGGCCGTGTGCAGAGCCCTGCGTTGCGCATGCTGGTCGAGCGCGAACGCGAAATCGAGGCCTTCGACGCGCAGGAATACTGGACCATCGAGGCCGATCTGAAGCACAAAGAGCAGGGTTTCGATTCCCGCCTGGTGCGTTTGGGTAACGAGCGGCTGAAGCAATTCGACATCAACAACGAGAAACAGGCGCAGGAAGTTCGCCGGCGCCTGCTTGACGACGCGGGCGGCAAGCTGAAGGTCGGCGAGGTCAAGCGCAGCCAGCGCAAGCGCCGGCCCGCGCCTCCGTTCATTACCTCGACCCTGCAGCAGGACGCCGCTCGTAAACTTCGCTTCTCGGCGCAGAAAACGATGCGAACGGCCCAGGGTCTTTACGAGGCGGGTTTCATCACCTACATGCGAACCGACTCGGTGCACCTGTCGGCGGATGCGTTGTCCGACATCCGTGGCTGCATCAAGGGTCGTTTCGGCGACGAATTCGTTCCCGAAAAACCCAATTTCTACAAGACCAAGTCGAAGAACGCCCAGGAGGCGCACGAGGCCATTCGCCCCACCTCGGCCTGCGATGCGCCTGATACCTTGAAAAAACGCCTGCAGGGCGACCAGGCCCGCCTCTACGAACTCATCTGGAAACGCGCGGTGGCTTCGCAGATGGTGCCCGCCCTGGTGGATATGGTGGCGGTTGAATTCGCCTGCGGCGAGGGCGCGTCGTTCCGTTCCAACGGTTCGGTGATTGCCTTTCCCGGCTTCCTGCGCGCTTACGAGGAATCACGGCCGGCCGGCAAGGAAGAAAAAGAAAACCGTTTGCCCGACATGCGCGAAGGCGACGTGGTGAGTGTCGAGGAGATCCGCGCCGAGCAGCATTTCACCGAGCCGCCGCCCCGCTTCTCCGAGGCCAGCCTGGTCAAGGCGCTTGAAGACTACGGCATCGGCCGGCCCTCCACCTATGCCAGCATTATCCAGACCCTGGTGCGGCGAAATTACGTCGAGCTCGACCGCCGGCGCTTCTTTCCCACGGAAACCGGCCGGGTGGTGGCGAGTTTCCTCGAGAAGCACTTCGAGCCTTACGTGGATTACGAGTTCACCGCCCGAATGGAGGATACGCTGGACGAAATCTCGCGCGGCGAGATGCACTGGATTCCACCGCTGATGCAGTTCTGGAAGCCGTTTGCCAAGCGGATCGAGGACAAGGAAGAAAGCGTTAGCCGCCAGGAAGCGCGCGCGACCCGCGTACTCGGAAACGATCCGAAAACGGGCAAGGAAGTTTCGGTGCGGCTGGGTCGCTTCGGCCCGCACGCGCAGATCGGTAGCGTCGAGGACGATGAAAAGCCCAAGTTTGCGGGTTTGCGCAACGGACAGCGCCTGGAGACCATCACGCTGGAAGAGGCGCTCGAATTGTTCAAGCTGCCGCGCACCCTCGGGGAGACCGAGGAGGGCGAAACCGTCGCCGCCGGCATCGGACGATTCGGCCCTTACATTCGTTACGGCAGCAAATTCGTCTCGTTGAAAGACGACGATCCGCACACGGTCACCCTGGACACAGCGCTGGAGCTGATTGCCGCGAAAAAGCAGGCGGATCTCGATCGCATTCTGCGCACCTGGGACGATAGCGACGTGCAGATCGTCAAGGGTCGGTGGGGGCCGTTCATCACCGACGGCAACAAGAACGCCCGCATGCCGAAGGACCGCGAGCCCGATTCCATGACCCTGGAAGAATGCCAGGAATTGCTGGACGCGGCGCCCGACAAGCGAAGCAAGAAAAAGGCCTCCAAGAAGAAAACGGCAAAGAAAAAGACCAGCAAGAAAAAGACCTCGAAGAAAAAAACTTCGAAAAAGAAAACCGCCCGGAAAAAAGCCAGCAAGAAGAAAGCCGGCTCCGGCTGATCTCCGATGGCTTACCCGGTTTCCCTGACTCCGCGGCAAGCGGCCCAGTGCCTGGCAGGGGGGGACGTCATTGCTTACCCGACCGAAGCGGTTTACGGCCTGGGTTGCGACCCCGACAACGAAGCCGCCGTCCGTCGAATCCTGCGGTTGAAAAGCCGCCTGGCCTCGGCCGGCATGATCCTTATCGCCGATCGCCTGGAGCGATTTGCCCCGTATATCGAGCCCGTTGGCGCGGAACTACGCGACAGAGCGCTCGCCGTCTGGCCTGGCCCGGTCACCTGGTTGTTCCCGCGAGCTGCGGGGGTGCCGGACTGGCTGGCCGGAACGCATTCGACCATCGCCTTGCGTCTCACCGCGCATGCCGGTTGCCGCGCGTTGTGCGAAGCGTTCGGCAAGCCCGTCGTCTCGACCAGCGCCAACCCCCGCGACGAAGAGCCGGCCCGCAGCGCGCAGGAAGTAGCGAACTACTTTCCCAACCAGCTGTGCGGAATCATGGCGGGTGAACTAGGCAAGGGCGACCAACCCAGTGAAATTCGCGACCTGGCCAGCGGCCGGGTGATACGGGCCGGTTGAATGCGGGCCGAAGAGAAAATCTCCACCGAAGAGGTCAGGGCCTACCTGCTGTCGCTGCAGAAGCGGATCTGCTCGGCGCTCGAGGCCGAGGACGGCGTCGCCCGGTTCGAAGAGGACACATGGCGGCGCGACGACGACTTCGCCCTCGGTGGCGGCGGGCGCACCCGCGTGCTGGCGAAGGGCGCCGTGTTCGAACAGGCCGGGGTCAATTTCAGCCACGTCACCGGCCCACGTTTGCCGCCCTCCGCGACCGCAGCCCGGCCGGAATTGGAAGGCCGGCGTTTCGAGGCATTGGGCATCTCGCTGGTGATCCATCCGCAAAATCCCCACGTGCCGACCAGCCATGCCAACGTACGCTTTTTCATCGCCGAAAAAGACGGCGAGGCGCCAGCCTGGTGGTTCGGCGGAGGCTACGACCTGACCCCTTACTATCCGGTCGCCGAGGACGTCGTCGGCTGGCACGAGGCGGCACAGTCTGCCTGCGCGCCCTTCGGCGAGGACGTTTATCCGAAGTTCAAGGAATGGTGCGACCGCTACTTCTATCTCAAGCATCGCGAAGAGGCGCGAGGCGTTGGGGGATTGTTCTTCGACGATCTGAACGAATGGGGCTTCGGCAGGAGTTTCGAATTTCTGCGCGCCGTCGGCGACAGCTACCTCGAGGCCTATCTGCCGATCGTGCGGCGTCGCAAATCCAAAGAATGGACGTCGCGACAGCGCGAGTTCCAGCTTTACCGCCGGGGACGATACGTAGAGTTCAACCTGGTTTACGACCGCGGCACCCTGTTCGGACTGCAATCCGGCGGGCGCACCGAGTCCATTCTCATGTCGCTTCCGCCGCTGGTCGCGTGGCGCTACGACTGGCAGCCCGAGCCCGGTTCGGAAGAGGCGGTCCTCTACGACTTCCTGCAGCCGAGGAACTGGCTGGAGGACAATCCGGGCTCAGCGTAGCTCAACCCCCCAGACCCCGCGTAGCAAGCGTTTCTATTACCACAGGTAGGGCGTGTACTCGCCGGGCAGCGGATTGTTGCGCGTCTCGTTGTCCCACATCATGTTGACGATCCACCAGCGGTCGTCGCGGTGCAGCAATTGCATCGCGCGGATGCCGCGGGTTTTGCGGTCGTCTTCCGGGTCATTACCGGCTTCGTAGGTGCTGAATACCTGGATCATGTCGCCGAAGCGGTCTTCGTGGCGCTGGATTTCGCGGATGAAAAATGCGTGTTCGGCGAAGTAGGGCGTGATGTCCTCGATCCACTGGGCCACGGACATCACGTGCGTATTGCCCTCGGCGTGGATGCGGTTGCCGACCGGGATCACCCGCGCGCCCTCCAGGTACAGACTGCGCAGGCGCTGCCAGTTTCGTTTGCCGGCCGGGCCGGAGAGGGCCTCGTAGAAGGCCTCGATAATCGTATCCGGCGACTTGATGTCTTCGGGCCGTGGCTTGTTTGAAGCCTGGTCTGTAGCTTGCGTCATCTTCGTTCTCTCCTTGATTCCTCGATGCCCGCCCCTGGGTAGTCTATAGATTGCAGGAATTGGATGGCCGATGGAAGTAAATCCCTCAATGGGCGGTATCCCAATCTTTGCCGTGGCCGGTGTCGACCACCAGCGGCACATCGAGTTCGGCCGCTGCCGACATGCGCTGCTCGACGGCATCGCGAAGCTCTTCGAGTGCGTTTTCGGCCACTTCGAATACGAGCTCATCGTGAACCTGCATCACCAGCCGGGCATCGGGCTTTTCCGTCTGCAGCCAATCGTCCACCGTGATCATCGCGCGCTTGATGATGTCCGCGGCGCTTCCCTGCATCGGGGCGTTGATGGCGGCGCGTTCGGACGCCTGCCGCCGTTGCATGTTGGAGGCCTTGATGTCCGGCAGGTAGAGTCGGCGGCCAAACAGCGTTTCCACGTAGCCATTCTCGCGGGCCGTCTCACGCGTGCGCTCCATGAAGCCCTGCACGCCGGGGTATCGCTCGAAATACGTATCCATGTAGACCTGGGCCTCACCGCGGCTGAGGTTCAGTTGGCGTGCCAGACCGAAAGCGGACATGCCGTACATCAGCCCGAAGTTGATCGCCTTGGCGGCGCGACGCTGATCGCTGTTCACCGTGTCGTAGGGCACGTCGAATACCTCGCCGGCGGTGGCCCGGTGAACGTCGACGCCATCCCGGAAGGCTTTGAGCAGGCCTTTGTCACCGGACAGGTGGGCCATGATGCGCAGTTCGATCTGGGAGTAATCACAGGCCATCACCAGGCTGCCCGGCGGCGCAACGAAGGCCTCGCGGATGCGTCGGCCCTGCGGTGTGCGGATCGGGATGTTCTGCAGGTTGGGGTCCGAGGAAGACAATCGCCCGGTCGCCGCCACGGCCTGGTGATAGGAGGTATGCACGCGCCCCGTGCGCGGGTTGATCTGCTGCGGCAACTTGTCGGTATAAGTGGACTTCAGCTTGGACAATGAGCGGTATTTCAGCACCAGCTGCGGCAATTCGTAGTCCGCCGCCAGTTCCTGCAGTACGTCCTCGGCGGTCGATGGCTGTCCCTTTGGCGTTTTTCGGATCACCGGCAGACCCTGCTTTTCGAACAGGATTTCCTGCAGCTGTTTGGGTGAGCCCAGGTTGAAAGGCTGTTCCGCCGCCTTGTGCGCCGCGGCTTCGAGCTCTTCGATCTGCTTTGCCAGTTCCCGGCTCTGCGCGGCCAGCTGCTCGCCGTCGATCAGCACGCCGGTCTGTTCCATTCGGGCCAGCACCGGTATCAATGGCCGTTCGATCTCTTCGAAGACGATTTGAAGATTCGGCACCGCTTCGAGTTCCGGCCACAACCGCCGGTGCAGCTTGAGCGTGATGTCGGCGTCTTCGGCGGCGTAATCCGTGGCCTTCTCGACCTCGACCTCGCTGAAACTGATTTGCTTGGCGCCCTTGCCGCAGATGTCCTCGTACTTGGTCGTCCTAAGCCCGAGGTACTTCAGGGCCAGCGAGTCCATGTCGTGCCGGCTGCCGGTGCTGTTGAGAACGTAGGATTCGAGCATCGTGTCGAACGAGGCCCCACGCACAAAGATGTCGTAAAGCGACAGCACGTTCATGTCGTACTTGATGTGCTGTCCGCACTTGGGCCTGTCGGGGTCTTCCAGCAGCGGGCGCAGCCGTTCGAGGGTTTCTTCGCGGTCGAGCTGAGAGGGCGCCCCGGGGTAGTCGTGCCCGAGCGGTACGTAGTGTGCGCGGCCTGGGTCGATGCAGACGCTGATACCGACCAGTTCCGCCTGCATCGCATCGAGACTGGTGGTTTCGGTATCGAAGGCGAACAGTTCGGCCCGTTCGAGTTCGGTGATCAGCGCGTCGAGTTGCACGGAAGTGGTAATGGCGCTGTATTCCGTCTCTGGCGCCTCGGAAACGGAGGCCGTCCCGGCGAGCTCTTCGAGCCAGCTGTTGAACTCGTACCGTCTCAATGCCTGCATCAGGCTGTCCTGATCGACTTCGCCGCGCTGTAGATCCTTCGGGCCCGCGTCCAGTTCGACGTCGCAGCGGATTCGGGCCAGCTCCTGCGACAGCGGGAGTTGTTCCAGGGCCTCGCGCAGGTACTCGCCGATCTTGCCCCCGACCTCGCCGGCGTGATCGACTACGCCGTCCAGGTCCTGCCAGGCGTTTAGCCATTTGGCCGCGGTTTTCGGACCGCATTTTTCCACGCCCGGTATGTTGTCGGACTTGTCGCCCGTCAAGGCCAGGAAATCGACGATCTGTTCCGGTTCGACGCCGAACTTTTCCCGCACGCCCTCGCGGTCGGTGTCCACGCCCGTCATCGTGTTGGTCAGCGTGGTCGTGTCGCTGACCAGTTGCGCCATGTCCTTGTCACCCGTGGAGATCACGCATTCAAAGCCGTCCGCCTCGGTCCGGCGTGCCAGGGTACCGATCACGTCGTCGGCTTCGACCCCGTCGACCTGCAGCAGGGGCAGTCCCAGCAGCCGGGTGAAGTCATGGATCGCTTCGACCTGTTTGCGCAGGTCGGCAGGCATCGGCGGCCGATTCGCCTTGTAATCGGGATATATCTCGTGCCGAAAAGTGGGCCCCTTGGCGTCGAACACCACGGCGATATGCTTCGGGTCTTCCTCTTTCAGAAGACGGCGCAGCATGTTGGCCACGCCCAGCAGGGCGCCGGTCGGTTCGCCCCGGCTGTTGCCGAGATTGGGCAGGGCGTGGAAGGCGCGGTAAAGATAGGAGGATCCGTCAACGAGGTACAGCGTGGGTTTCTTGCTCATGGTCACCTGGAGTCTTGATGGCGAGGTGGTCTGATATCATGTGATCGAGACACGGCGCCGCCGGTCTCGTCTCGCAAGCCACAAGTCTAACCCAGAGGAGGCAGGCGCGATGAGAAAGCTGTTTACCCTTTTTGCACTGGCCCTGGCAGTGGCGGCTGCGGGTCATGCCGGTGTCGCCGAAGCGCAGGTCGACGATGACCTGGCCAGGCCCCCGCCGATCCCCGAAGAATCCGCGGATTACCGGCCGTTGACGCCTGAAACAGATACCGAGGGGGACGTGCCGATTCCGCCGAAGATCCAGGAGGAGCAGATCGAGCCCACCGTGCGGATCATTGACGAAGAAGACCGCAGGATCGAGGAGTATTCCCGCAACGGGCAGGTCTACATGGTGAAGGTGACCCCGGCCAAGGGGCCGGCTTACTACTACATCGACACCAACGGCGACGGCAAGCTCGAGTTGGACCCCGACCAGCAGGCCCTCAACCCCGTCCAGCCCGTTTACTGGAAGATTAAGGAATGGGATTGAACGCCGCGGCCGTGACCGTGGCTCCGCTGGCACGCCTGGTGGCCGTTGCCGGTCGAGCGGTGGCCTGGCTGACGCTCGTGATGACCTTGCTGACCTTCCTGGTGGTGTTGTTGCGCTATGGCTTCAACCAGGGCTGGATCTGGATGCAGGAGAGCGTGACCTACCTTCACGCCACGGTGTTCATGGTGGCCGCGGCCTGGGCGCTGCAGGCCGATGAACACGTTCGGGTCGACATCTTTTACCGGGAGCGCTCTGATCGTTACCGTGCCGGGGTCGACCTGGCCGGTACGGTGATGTTCCTGCTGCCGTTCAGCGTGTTCATGTTGTACATCGGATGGGACTACGTGGCCGCGGCCTGGGCGGTCCGCGAAGCGTCTTCCGAACCCGGCGGCCTGCCGCTGGTCTGGCTGCTGAAGTCACTGGTCCTGGTGCTGCCCGGGTTTCTGCTTTTGCAGGCCGTCGTCACGGCCCTGGAATGCATCGCGGTGCTTCGCTCGGGGCGCCCGGTCGCTCGATGATCGACCGCCGGCGCGATGCGATCGACGCCGTGTTGGCCCGCCGCCAGCCTGACCTGACCGTGTTCGCCGAGCGCCTGCACAAGCCGCGCAATTTTTCCGCCATTGTCCGTACCTGCGACGCCGTCGGTATCAACGAGGTGCATGCGGTGCCCGGAGAGGAAGGCCTTGCCGTGCACTGGAATACGTCGCAGGGCGCCGAGAAGTGGATGAAAGTGCGCACCCATGAAAGCGTCGACGATGGCTGCCGCTACCTGCGCAAGCAGGGTTTCCGGCTCGTTGCCGCGCACCTGTCGGACACAGCCGAAGATTACCGGAAGATCGACTACACCGTGCCCATCGCGCTGGTTGTCGGAACGGAGTTGTTCGGCGTCAGTGAAGAGGCGCTGGCGCTTTGTGAAGGCCAGGTGATGATTCCGATGATGGGAATGACGCAATCGCTGAATGTCTCCGTGGCCTGCGCGATTGTCCTGTACGAGGCTTTACGACAGCGCGACCGCGCCGGGTATTACGGTAGGTCACGCCTGGACGAGGCGACCGCCCGAGTACAGCGCTTCGAATGGCTTCACCCGGTCGTGGCCCAGTTTTGCCGCGATCGCGACCTGGATTACCCGGAACTGAACGAAGACGGAGAGATCGTCGGCGATTTCCCGAGGCGGGGATAGGGCAGGGTTGAACTCAGTCGCGACCCGCTGGTGTCGAGCGTATCGCGGCCAGCACGGGCGCCGTGGCCGGCGCCTTGCCGGTCCACAGCCGGAACGAGAGGGCGGCCTGGCCCACCAGCATGCCCAGGCCATCGCGGTACCTGATACCCCTCGAGCGGCAGAAATCTTTCAATGGCTCTGCCGCGGTTCCGTAGTTCATGTCGTAACAAAGCCCATCGTCATCTAGAAGGTGCGCCGGTAGTTCGGGCGCCCGTCCGTGGTGGCCGAGCGAGGTGGCGTTGATCGCCAAATCGAAGGGGGCTGCATCGGGCAGCGCGTCCATTCCGATGCCGATGACCGGGCCCAGGTCAGCGTGCTTCCTGGCGAGTTGCAGCGCCTTGTCGGCGCTTCGATTTGCAATCACGATCCGGTCTGCACCCCGTTTCAGCAGGGCTGCCAGCACACCCCGCGCCGCGCCGCCCGCCCCCAGCAGGCAAATTCGTGCGCCGCGCACTCCTGTGCCGAGGCCGTTCTCGAGGTCGTCGACGAGACCGCCCCCATCGGTGTTGTCTCCGAACCAGCCGTCCTCTCGAAAAAGCAGCGTGTTGACCGCCTCGGCGCGGTCGGCGTCGAGGCTGCGGTTCGCGGCCAGTTTCCAGGCTTCGCGTTTGAGTGGCAGGGTGACGTTGCAGCCAAGGCCGCCCTGTGCTGCCAGCGCCGAAACCCGGTCGCGGAACGTGTCGGTGTCGGCTTCGACGGCCCGGTAGTCGATGGCCAAACCGAACTGTTCGGCGAACAGCCGGTGAATCCGCGGCGACAGCGATTGCGTGATGGGCTGCCCGAAAACGGCCAGCCGGATCAACGGCGCGCCTGCAGCCACTCGGCGGCCTGGACCGCGTAATAGGTGAGGATTCCATCCGACCCGGCTCGCTTCATGCAGGCCAGCGCCTCGAGCACGACGGCTTCCTCGTCCAGCCAGCCGTTGAGGCCGGCTGCGCGCAGCATCGCGTACTCGCCGGACACGTGGTAGGCGAAGGTGGGAACCCCGAAGGTCTCCTTCACGCGCCGAATAATGTCGAGATAAGGCATGCCGGGCTTGACCATGACCATGTCCGCGCCTTCCTCGAGGTCCAGTTCGACTTCGCGCAGGGCCTCGTCACTGTTGGCCGGGTCCATCTGGTAGGAGTACTTGTTGCCGCCGCCCAGGTTGCCGGCCGACCCGACCGCGTCGCGGAAGGGGCCGTAGAAACTGGAAGCGTACTTGGCCGAGTAAGCCATGATCAGCTTGTTGGGGAAGCCTTCCGTCTCCAGCGCCTGGCGAATCGCCCCGATACGGCCGTCCATCATGTCCGAGGGCGCCACGACATCGGCGCCGGCCTCCACGTGTGACAGCGCCTGCTTGACCAGCACGTCCACGGTCTCGTCGTTGACCACGTAACCGGTCTCGTCGATCAGGCCGTCCTGACCGTGCGATGTGAATGGGTCGAGGGCCACGTCGGTGATCACGCCCAGCTCCGGGAATCGTTCCTTCAGCGCAGTAGCGGCCCGCTGGGCCAGGCCTTCGGGGTTCCAGGCCTCGCGCGCATCGTCCGATTTGCAATCCGCGCCCACCACCGGGAACAGCGCGATGGCCGGAATGCCGAGTTTCAGGCATTGCTCGGCCGCCGGCAGCAGCACGTCGATGCTCATGCGCTCCACGCCGGGCAGCGACGTGACTTCCTGGGTCGTTTTGTCACCCTCCAGCACGAACACCGGCCAAATCAGGTCGGCTGCAGAAAGCGTGTTCTCGCGCATCAGGCGGCGGGAAAATTCGTAAGCACGCATGCGGCGCATGCGGGTTGCGGGAAAAGTCATGAAATCATCCTTGTCTGAATCTGTGCGAATTTTATCCTGCCGGGGCGAACCGATACCACTCGTTCAGCTTTTCAATGAGTTGATCGAGACCGGATCGGTTCTTGGCTGAAAACAACTGTGCCGTCGCCCCGAACGGAACCGCGGTGCGCATCTTGAGGAGCGTGGCCTGGGCAGGCCCGCGCTTGATCTTGTCGGCCTTTGTGAGCAACACGTGGCAGGGCACGCCCGAGGCGTCGCACCAGGCCAGCATCTGCTCGTCGAAGGGTTTCATCGGGTGGCGTACGTCCATCACGAGGACGACCCCGCGCAGGCTCTTGCGGCTTTCGAAGTATCCCTGCATGACTTGGCGCCAGTGCGCCCGAAGCTTTTCGGGCACCTTCGCATAGCCGTAGCCGGGCAGGTCGGCCACGCGCCGCTCCGGATCCACCTCGAAAATGACGATTTGCTGGGTACGGCCCGGCGTCTTGGACGTGCGCGCCAGGGCCTTCTGGCCCGTCAAGGCATTAATTGCGCTGGACTTGCCGGCATTCGACCGGCCCGCGAAAGCGACCTCGAAGCCTGTATCCGCGGGCAATTGCCTGAGGTGGTGTGCGCTGATCACGTATCGCGCGGCCCGGTAGGGGTTGTGTTTTTGCGTGTCGAAACTCATCTCATCCACTTCTGAAGCTGGAACGCCGCCGCTTAAAACGCGATAATAGCGCGTTTGACCCAGCGTGATTACCCAAGCCTCTATGATTTCGGGAGATTGAAAATGAGTTTAATGCTCCGCGTCCTCGCCAGCGTTCTTTTGTTCATGAGCCTGCCGGCGTTTGCCAAGGGAGATGCTGCGGCAGGCCAGGCCAAGTCGGCGATCTGTGCCGCCTGCCACGGTATGGACGGAAACAGCGCTGTGCCAAACTGGCCAAAAATTGCCGGCCAGCACGAGGCATACCTGGTCCGCCATATTGTCCTGATCAAGTCCGGAGCCAGGATGGTCCCGGAGATGGCGGGTATTACGCCCGGTCTCGACCAGGAGGATATCGAGGACCTGGCTGCCTATTTCTCGTCGCAGGAAATGAGCGGCGGTGTTGCGGACGAGGCCCTGGTGGCACTGGGTGAGCGCACGTATCGCGCCGGCAACCCGGAGACAGGCGTGGCGGCCTGCATGGCCTGCCATGGCCCCGCCGGTTCGGGCAATCCGCTGTCAGGCTACCCGATGTTGGCGGGCCAGCACGCGGTTTATACGGCCAAGATGCTCAAAGACTACCGCGACGGCAAGAACTGGGGCGAGAAAGACGCCGCCAGCCTGGTCATGAACGGTGTTGCGGCGCCGCTTACCGACGAAGAAATCGCGGCCGTCGCCAGTTATATCCAGGGGTTGCACCGGGCCGAATGAACCCAGTAAGGGCATCGGGGTCGTAATTAGAGCCCCGAGCGCAGAATACATTTGGAGAGTTTTGATATGAAGGTAAATAAATTCGGGCTGGCAGCCACGCTGCTGGCCCTGACAACGATAATGGCCGGCGCCGTTCAGGCGCAGGGCCGGGGGCTTGTTCCGTACCAGGAAGGACTCCACTACTTCGAGATCGACAACGCCTCCGCCGTGACCGGCGACAAGGTCGAAGTGCTGGAGCTGTTCAGCTACCTGTGCAGCCACTGCAGCACGTTTGAGCCTTATATCAATGCGTGGGCAGCGAAAACCCCGGAACACGTTGACTTCAAACGCGTTGCGGTCGTATTCGGCCGTGGTTCATGGGAGCTCTACGCGCGGGCCTTCGCCACGGCGCACATCATGAACCTTCCCGAAGAAGTCCACATGGCCATGATGGACCGGCTCTGGAAAGAGAAGAAGGTCATGCGCAGCCTGGACGAAATCGCTGACTTCTACGTGCAGTTCGGAGCCGACAAGAAAAAGTTCCTCTCGACGGCACAATCGTTCGCCGTGGATGGCAAGATCCGCAAAGAGCAACAGCTCGTTCGGGCCTATGGCATCACCGGGACCCCTTCGCTGGTGGTGAATGGGAAATACCGCATATCTGGAAACGCGGCGCTGCCGAGTTTTGAGGCGATGCTCGATGTCGTAGATTACCTGGTGGAAATCGAGCGCGCCCGGTTGAAGAGTGCAAGTGTCGCAGCAGAATGACCCACTCTCCGGGCAGAAAATACGTCTGCTGAGCTTCAATATCCAGGCAGGCACCTCGACTGCCCACTATCGCCAGTACGTCACGCACAGCTGGCGTCAGGTTTTACCGCACAGCCAGCGCGTCGAGAATCTTGACGCGATAGCGGACTTCGCATCCGGTTTCGACATGGTTGGGCTGCAGGAAGCCGATTCCGGCAGTTTGCGTTCCGGTTTCATCAACCAGTCCAAGTACCTGGCCACGCACGCCGATATGCCTTTCTGGTGTCACCAGTCGAACCGCAAGGTCGGCACAGTGGCTTACGCAGGCAACGGGTTCCTAAGCCGCTTTGAACCCGACGCGGTGGAAGAGCACCGGCTTCCCGGCGTGATCCCCGGCCGCGGCACGTTGCTGGCGCGGTTCGAAACCAGCTGCAACGGACTCGACGTGGCCATTGTTCACCTGGCGCTGGGCAAACGGGCCCGTGCTCAGCAGCTGCGGTTCCTGGCGCGGGAACTGGATTCGGGCCGCCACCTGGTCGTGATGGGTGACTTCAACACGTCCGCCGACAGTCCCCTGGTGAGAGAGTTCTGCGAAACCCTGGCACTACGTGCACCGACGCGAGAGATGGCCAGCTACCCCTCCTGGCAGCCACAACGGGCGATCGATCACATCCTGGTGAGCGAAAGCCTCGACGTTGGGGCCGCAGAGGTTCACGACCTGACGTTCTCGGACCACTGTCCGGTCGCGCTGGAAATCGCGTTGCCGAAGGGGCTTCAATTGCCGGCCGCGCGACCCGTGGTGAGCCTCGAGAGCAGCGGCTGGGTCTAGCCCGAGAGCCGCATCGACTCACGAAACACCGCTGCCGGGTTCGGGTCAGAAACCGGCCAGCATTCTCAGCCCGACCAGGATCAGGAATCCCCCGAACACGCGCTTGACGGTGGCCGGCCGCAGCCGGTGGACCGTCGCGGCGCCCAGCGGCGCGGCCAGGGCGCTGGCGAGGGCGATACCGGCGAAGGCCGGTACGTTGATATAGCCCAGCGAACCTTGCGGCAGCCCGCCGTTCATCCCCAGTAACAGGAAGGTCACCGAGCCGGCGATCGCGATCGGATAGCCGCAGGCGGCGGAGGTGGCAACCGCATTCTGGGCACGAATCCCGTGCCAGAGTTGCCACGGCCCCGTCAGGGCGCCGCCGCCGATCCCGATCAGGCTGGAGATGGTCCCGATCACCAGGCCCACCCCGCCGACCGCCGCACGACCGGGTAACGGTTTCTCGCCGGTAACCTTGCGGCCGAGGATGAGTTGAAGCCCAGCCAGCACGGCAAACACGCCCACCACGCGAATCAGCATCCCCGGCTCCAGGTAATCCGCGATGACCGCGCCCAGTACCGCGCCCAGCAGAAGACCGGGCGCCAGCATGCGCACCAGTGGCCAGCGGATGGCCTGTTTACGATGGTGCGCCGCGATGGAACTCAACGACGTGACCAGCATTGTCGCCAGGGACGTCCCGATGGCCATGTGGATGGCAAACGGCGCGGTGGCCGGGTCCTGCAGGAACAGCCAGGTCAACGCAGGGACAACAACGAATCCGCCGCCGATGCCCAGGAAGCCGGCGAGGTAGCCGGCCAACAGGCCAATGGCGAGTAATTGCACGATCAACAGGCTCATCGTCTTCCCTCTTGCTGATGGGCGGTGGTTTTACTTATGCTGTCGCGGTGCGTTCTCATCCAGTCCATCCCGCGGACGGGCCGTCCCCCAAGCGGGAAGCTCTCCGCGAGTTTACCCTTCGTGCCCGCCTGCTGACAGGGTTGCTGGTGCTGATCTGTCTCGGTTTCGGCCATGCGGCGGCCGATCCCGCGTCGCTCGAGGGAGAAAGGAAGGCCTTTGCCGAGGCCTGGGAATCCGCCAGGAAGGGCCAGCACGATGCCTTCCGGCAAGCCATGCCGGGGCTTCGGCGCTACCTGCTTTACCCCTACCTGCAATACGAGGATTTTCGTCACCGGCGCGCGCAGGTGCCTGTCGAAACCCTGTCGCAGTTCCTTGACGATCACCGCGACTGGGCCTTCACGCCCGCCCTCGAAACGGCATGGCTGCGCTCCCTGGGCGAGCAGGGTCGTTGGGATGAGGTGCTGCAGTACGGCCCAAAGTCCAGCGACGTCGCCGTTCGTTGCCATGTCGCCCGCGCGAGAATCAAGCGGGGAGATACCCACGACCTGGCGCCGGTGGCGCGCCAACTCTGGGCGGCCGGGAGCTCACAACCCGATGCCTGTGATCCGGTATTTGCCTGGCTCAGGGACACCGGCGGCATCACGGACGGGCTGGCCTGGGAGCGCGTGGCGCTCGCGATGGGAGCGCGGGAGAGAAACCTTGCACGCTACGCCGCGCGATTCCTCGATGCAGAACAGAGGCCATGGGCCGAGCGCTGGCGCCGACAGGACCTGGGCGATTATCGCTCACTCAACCAGGCCGTTCACTGGGAAGCCGGTGAGCGCGCAAGACAGATTATCGATTTTGGTCTGCGACGCCTGGCGCGGAACGATCCTGATCGGGCGTGGGAGCTCTTCCAATTGCTGGATGACTCGCAGGACTGGTCGGAGGATACGCGTGGCGGCCTGCTGGCGGAACTGGCCCTGTGGTCGGCTGTCAACCGCTCGCCTGCGACCCCCGAGCGCTTAGAGGCGGTCCCCAAGGCCTTCCGACAGGACCGCCTGCTCGAGTGGCAGGCTCGCTATCAAGTGTTCGAGGGCGACTGGACTGGCGCCTCCCGTACCATCGCGGAACTGTCATCGACTCTCCAGGACGACTCCCGCTGGCTCTACTGGATGGCACGTGCGGCGCTGGAGACCGGGCAAGTCGACGAAGGCAATCGGCAGATGGCCGAGCTGGCCTCGCGCGCGACGTTTTATGGCTTCCTCGCCGCCGATGTCCTCGACCTGCCGTACACCATTTGCCCCGAACCTCCCCGCGTACCGATGGAGGCGATCGATGGGTTCCGCCAGCACGCGGCCGTCCAGCGAGCGCTTGAATTACGGGCCGTCGGCCTCTCAAATTGGGCACGAAGCGAATGGCGCAGGGCAGCGCAGGGCGTGGACGACGATACGCTGCGTGCCGCGGCGGCCGTGGCAGTCGAGGAGGGTTGGCCGGACGCGGCGATCTCGGCGTTGGGGAACAGCGGCGACACGCGCTGGTACGATTGGCGATTTCCGCTCGATTACATCGAACTCGTTCGGGCGCGCTCTGCCCAGGCCGGGGTCGATCCATCGTGGGTGATGGGGCTGATGCGCTCGGAGAGCGCGCTCGCGGCAGATGCGATTTCGCACGCCGGGGCCCGCGGGCTGATGCAGGTGACGCCCCACACGGCCACTCAGTTGGCGCGCCGCCACAAGCTGACGTATCAGGGTCGCTCTCAATTGCTGGATCCTGCCGCAAACATCATGTTCGGCACGACTTACATGGCCGAGATGCTCGCGCGTTTTCAGGG
The DNA here is from genome assembly GCA_013042915.1 of Lysobacterales bacterium. GTDB lineage: Bacteria > Pseudomonadota > Gammaproteobacteria > Xanthomonadales > SZUA-36 > JABDPF01. The sequence goes on along the minus strand of JABDPF010000021.1, from coordinate 13,977 downwards.
CCATCCCGTGCTGGCCACCGGTGCCTACAATGCCGGGCCACGCGCGGTCGACCGCTGGATCGCCGATGGTTACACTGGGGACCCCGTCGTCTGGATCGATACGCTGCCGTACTTCGAGACACGGGATTACATCCCAAGGGTAATGGCTTTTGCTACGATTTACGCTTGGCGGCTCGGTCAGCCTGTTCCCCGGGTATCCTCGCGGATGCCACCCATCGGTCTGCCGCAGGCCGATCCGCCGGGAACGGCCGAGGTCGTTTGCAGAGCCGAAAGTTGAGCCAGGTCCCGCGGCAGGGACCAGAGGAGTTGATCATGCGAATCGTTTTACTTGGTGCCACCGGATTTCTGGGTCACTACGTACTGCCGGCCCTGTCCGCGGCCGGGCACGACTGCGTGGCCCTGACGCGCTACAAGCCCGGTTGCCGTGACTTGAGCGTAGTACCCAGGGTGAGCATCAAGCAGCAGAAAGACTGGGGCATCGAGGCCCTGGTCGACCGCTTCGAGGGCGCCGATGCCGTGGTCAACATGGTTGGGATTCTGAACGAGAAAGGGCGCGACGGGGACGGCTTTCGTAAAGTCCACGTTGCATTGGTGGAACAGGCCGTGGAGGCGTGCCGGCGTGCCGGTATCACTCGCTTCGTCCAGGTCAGTGCGCTGGGCGCCGGAGAGGGCAGCAGCCATTATCTGCAAAGCAAGGGTGAGGCCGAGGCCTATCTCAAAGCGGCCGACGACATGCAGGTGACGATCATCCAGCCGTCGGTGATATTCGGGCGTGGCGACGACTTCTTCAACCGCTTCGCGACCTTGTTGAAGTTGTCTCCCTTCCTCCCGCTGGCGTGCCCTGATGCTCGCATGCAGCCGGTCTGGGCAGGCGACGTGGCTACCCTTCTGGCCAAGGTGCTGGATGACCCCGAAACGGCCGGTGAGACCCTCGTTGCGGTGGGGCCGCGGAAGTACAGCCTCAAGGAACTGGTGGAGTACACGGCGGAAGCGGCCGGCGTCAAGCGTCCGGTAATCGGGCTGCCCGACGGAATTTCCCGAATGCAGGCAATGGTGATGGATTTCGTTCCCGGAAAGCCGTTTTCCACCGATAATTTCCGCTCATTGCAGACCCCGAATACCAGCGACAACAGCAGCTTGCCCCGTTTCGATATCCAACCACGCTCGATCGAGAGCCTGGTGCCGGACTATCTGGGCCAGAGCAAACACCAGCAGCGTCTCGACGCTTCCCGACGCCAATCCCGTTGAGATGAGCTACCGTGTCTACCGGGTCGGCGGCGCGGTGCGCGACGAACTGCTCGGCCTGGAGCCCCGGGAAATCGACTGGGTGGTGGTGGGCGCGCGGCCCGAGGATCTGCTCGAGCAGGGCTATCGTCAGGTGGGGGCCTCATTTCCCGTATTTCTGCACCCCGACACGGCCGAGGAATACGCCCTGGCCCGGACCGAGCGCAAGCAGGGACACGGCTACCATGGTTTCACCGTCGACTTTGGCCCGGAAGTCAGCCTGGAAGAGGACTTGCTACGCCGTGACCTGACGGTGAACGCGATGGCCCGGGATGCCGATGGTGATCTGATCGATCCCCATGGCGGTCGAGCAGACCTGGAGCGCCGGGTGCTGCGTCACGTATCACCGGCGTTTCGCGAAGACCCCCTGCGCGTGCTTCGCGTGGCCCGCTTCGCCGCCCGGCTTGCCCCGATGGATTTCACCGTGCACCCCGAAACGATGGATCTGATGCGCAGTGTGACGGAGTCGGGAGAACTCGCCTACCTGGCCGCGGAGCGTATCTGGACCGAGATCGCGGGCGCGATGGCCTCGCCACGCCCGGGCGTTTTTGTCGACGTATTGCGAGGATGCGGCGCATTGGAGCGCCTGCTGCCCGAAGTCGATGCCCTGTTCGGGGTTCCGCAACCCGAGCGCTATCATCCTGAAATCGACACCGGGCAACACGTGGTCCTGGCCATGGATTACGCGGCCCGCCGGGGTTGGGGTCCGGAGGTCGTGTTCGCCTTGCTGCTGCATGACGTGGGTAAAGGCGTCACGCCGCGCGAGGAATGGCCTTCGCACCGCCGGCATGAACAGCGCGGGGTGCCGCTGGCGCGTCGCATCTGCGAGCGTCTGCGCGCGCCCGGTCGCTACAGCGACCTGGCGATCCGGGTGACCGGGCTGCACCTGCGCTGTCACATGATGGCCGAAATGAAGCCTGCCACCCGGTTACGGTTGCTCGAAAAAGCCGATCTGTTGCGCCGGCCGGAAGGCCTGGATGATTTCGTGCGCGCCTGCGAGGCGGATTACCGTGGTCGAAAAAATTACGAAAACCGGCCCTATCCGCAGGCTGACTTGCTCGCGGCAGCCCTGCAGGCGGCGCTAGCGGTGCGAGCCCGCGATCTCGAAACCACGGGTTTGAAAGGCAGCCAGATCGGCAATAAGCTGCGCGAGGCCCGTATCGAGGCTATAGCCGGAATCTCAGGTCGACCAGGCTGAAGCCGGACGGCATGCGCTCAAGCCCACGGCCAAGCCCCATTACCTGGAAACGCTCGCCCATCATGCCGGGCATGAGTAACTGACGGGCTTCCGCGCCCAGCGCAAGGCCGCCATCGTCGGCCGTCGCCGCTCTTTCCTGCAGAACCGCCTCGAGCCCGCAGCCGGTCAGGAACATCGCCTGCGTTGTGTAGCCCTCCACCTCGAGGCCGCAGGCGTCTGCCGCCTCTGCCAGCGCCGTGAAATCCACCCATGCCGTGATGTCCTGCAAGCCCGGCCAGAAGAACGGGTCGGCGTGTGCACGGTGGCGGTAGTGGCACATCAGCGTGCCGTCGCTGCGCTCGTGCAGGTAGTACTCGCTGCGCGGATAGCCGTAATCGACAAACAGCGCGAGCCCTCGCGTCATTCGCACGGTGATGGCGCTCAGCCAGGGCGCCAGTTGCAGGTGTAGCTCGGAGCGGTATTCGTGTTTGAACGCCTTGTCCAGATCCGACTCCAGATTTCGGACGGCGGTTTCGAGGACGGTGGGGGCAGGGCGCGTGGCCCAATTGAATCCCTCCCCGGATTCCCGTACGCACAGTTGCCGAACGGCGCCGCCGTGCACCTCGAAACGCTCTGCCGCGAGGGCATCAATCACCTCGTTGGCGATCAGCACGCCTTGCCAGTCCCGGTCGGGAGGTTGGTCCAACCACTCGACACGCTCCAGCCCATCGGCAACGCGCTCGGCGATCGTCTCGCGCTGCACGGCGCGAAGGTCGGCGCTGCGCTCCAGAATTCGATAGCGGGCGGGACCACCTTCCGGATTCATGCCACCAAGAATTGCGGCGGCCAGCCGCCCGGTGCCCGCCCCGACCTCCAGGATTTCGAATGTGCCGAGTTCCTCACCTATCTCGGCACATTGACGGGCCATGCAAGCCGCGAACAGGCCGCCCAGTTCGGGAGCGGTCGTGAAATCACCTTCTTTGCCCAACTTGTGCAGGCCGGCCGAATAGTAGCCGAGTCCGGGCTCGTAAAGCGCCATATCCATGTACCGAGAGAAGGGCATGGGTCCCTGGTCGCGAATGACGGCACGAATGCGGCTTGCCAGGTGCGCGCTGTGGCGCTTGAGCTCTGGAGGGGGTTCGGGCAGGATGTCTGAAGCCATATCCCCGAAGTGTGTTGGAGCAAACTGAGCATGTCCAGTAGAAAAACTGCCCTCGTTACCGGCGCCGCTGCGCGCATTGGCGCCTGCACTGCCGAAACCCTGCACGCGCGAGGTTGTGACGTGCTGTTGCACTGCAATTCCAGCGTAGACCGGGCCGAGTCGCTGGCCGATCGCCTCAACGGTATCCGCCCGGACAGCGCGGCGGTCGCCAGCGCGGACCTGTCGAGCCTCGACGATATACAGTCGTTGGCCGAGGCGTTTCGTGCCCGATTCGATCGCCTGGACATCCTGGTGAACAACGCGTCGCGCTTTTACCCGACGCAGGTCGGCGAGACCCAGGTCTGGGAGTGGGAGGACCTGATCAACAGCAACCTGCGAGGGCCTTACTTCCTGGTGCAGGCCTTGCTCGAAGACCTGAAAACGGGTGGTGGCTCGGTCATCAACATCGTGGATATCTATGCTCGCCGTCCGCTATCAAACCACGGGGTCTACGTGATATCGAAAGCGGGCCTCGAGATGATGACCCAGTCCATGGCAGCAGAGCTTGGCCCCACGATTCGGGTGAACGGGGTTTCGCCCGGTGCCATCCTCTGGCCCGAGAACGAGTCCGATGATTCCGCCAAGCAAGCCGTTCTGGATAAAACGGTAATGAAACGCATAGGAGAAGCCGACGACATCGCCACCGCGGTCGCCTATTTCGCCCTCGACGCGCCGTACGTCACCGGCCAGATCCTCGCCGTGGACGGTGGGCGGTCATTGAACATGTGATTACCGGTGGGTACCCACACGTGCCTTCATACCATTCTCTGCCGGAGCCCCAGGCCGGGCTGTCGGGGTATCCCTGTGCGGTGAATATCAAGGCTGGCGCCGAGCAGGCGAGGAGCGCAGGGGACGATTCGCCTGGACGGCGAATCGAGCCCTGATGGTACAGGATGTGCCTTCAGGGCGGCGCCGTCAGCGGATCGATCGCGAGGGCAGTCGCCGCAGGCGACCGCCGGACATGAACCGGACAGGGATACCCCGACAGTACGGCCGGGTTAAATGTGGGCGCTACCGTTACAGGAAGGAAGCTACAGAGCGTATGGCTGCAACTGCAGACCTTCGCGGGAGAGCGCCGCCCAGAGTTCCTTGATGGGTTTGCGTTCCACCGGGTGGACCAGGTCGGGGGAGAGGTCGGCTAGAGGCTTGAGAACGTGAGCGGCGGTCAGGATTTCCTTACGTGGAATTTCCAGCTTCGGTCCCAGTAACCAGAGGTCGCCGTAAAGCAGGATGTCGATATCCAGCGTGCGGCTGGACCAGCGCGGCTGGGTGCGGTCGCGTCCTTGCTTGTCTTCGATGGCGTGCAGGGCGGCGTCCAGGTCCAGGGGCGGCAGATCCGTCTCCACCCGGGCCACCAGGTTCAGGAAATCATCCCCTTCAAGGCCGATCGCGGGACTCTGGTAGACAGGAGAAAACGCAACGTCGTCGAAGGTGTCGCGCAAGGCCTGTATACCGGCGGGAACGTGCTTGGGGGCGTCGATGTTGCTGCCGATGCCGAGATAAGCGGTGGTCATGGTTCGGGTTGCCTCTCGCGTTCAATGATGACACCGACGGCGCTGGAGCCCCGAACGGCGCCGGGTTTGCTGAGCCTGAGGCGGAGCCACGCAACCGGGAACTCTGCCAGGACAATCCCGGCACAGCGTTCGGCCAGGGTTTCCACCAGCTGGAATTCGCTCTGCTCGACAAAGCGGATTAGCCGTTTTGCCACCGACTTGTAGTCCAGGGTGTCCTCGATCCGGTCGCTGGCCGCCGCCTTTCGGATGTCGAAGGCCATCTCCAGGTCGAGCGCCACGGTTTGCCGGATTTCCCGCTCCCAGTCAAAAATGCCGATCACGGTCTCGACGGTCAGGTTTTCGATGAACACACGATCCATGCGTTGCCCTCAGGCCAGGCTGGCCAGCTCACGAACCGGCCAACGTGGCCGGGCGCGGATGATTTCGGGTTCGGTCTGCCCGGCTTGAAGCCGGTAATAGCCCGCCAGCGCGATCATCGCGCCGTTGTCTGTACAAAATTCGATGCGGGGGTAGGAAACCCTCCAGCCGAACTTGCGACCGGCTTCAGACAGTGACTTGCGCAGCATTCGGTTGGCTCCAACCCCGCCCGCGATCACCAATTGCTCGCAACGGGTTTGCTTCATAGCCCGGCGGCACTTGATCACCATGGTCTCGACGACCGCCTTCTGGAAGCCCGCGGCGATATCCTCGACGGCGTTCGGTTCGTTCTGGTGTTTTTGAAACAGGTTCCGCGTGTGCGTTTTCAGGCCGCTGAAGCTGAATTCGAGTCCTGGCCGATCCGTCATCGGTCGGGGGAAACGGTACTTGTCCGGATCGCCCTTCTCGGCGGCCTTGGCCACGGCCGGTCCCCCGGGGTAACCGAGGCCCAGCAGCTTCGCGGTTTTATCGAACGCTTCCCCGGCGGCGTCGTCCAGGGTTTCGCCAAGCACGCGGTAGGAGCCGATTTCGGCGACCTCGACCAGCATGCTGTGGCCACCCGATACGAGCAGCGCGACGAACGGGAAAGCCGGCGGATTTGCTTCCAGCATCGGCGCCAGCAGGTGGCCTTCCATGTGGTGGACGGCGATGGCGGGGACACCCAGCGCGGCGGCCATTGCACGCCCGGTGGACGCGCCGACCAACAGGGCGCCGACCAGTCCGGGCCCTGAGGTGTAGGCAACCGCGTCGATGTCATTCCTGCCGCAACCCGCCTTGTTCAGGCACTCTTCGAGCAGGGGTATCAGCTTCCGCACGTGGTCGCGCGAGGCGATTTCAGGCACCACGCCACCGTATTCGGCGTGCACGTGGGCCTGAGAGTATAGCGAATGCGCCAGGAGGCCTCGCTTACCGTCGTATAGCGCGACGCCGGTCTCGTCGCAGGAAGTTTCTATGCCGAGGATCAACATGGTTCCTGTTATAGGTGCAGCGGCCTGGAATGGCAATGCCTGCGGTCCAATTGGCATGCGATAATGTCTGCCTGTTTTCCAGCAGAAGGCAAAGTCTTTTGACCAGCTACGCGGGTGTTGCCGCCTCGGGCAGCGCCGAAGTCACACAAACCGCGGTCGATATCCTCGAAGCGGGCGGCAATGCGTTCGACGCCGTGCTCGGTGCTCTGTGCACGGCGTCTGTGGCCGAGCCGCTGCTGGCCAGCCTCGGCGGTGGTGGTTTCCTGATGGCGCTGCCGGAAGGCGCAAAACCGTGTGTCTACGATTTCTTCTGCCACACACCCAAGCGACATCGTGATCCGCAAAACATTGATTTTTACCCGATCATTGCCAATTTCGGTACGGCGGCACAGGAGTTTCATATCGGCCTGGGCTCGAGCGCCGTGCCGGGCGTGATTGCAGGCATCTTCGAGGCGCATAGGGAACTGGGCCGGATGCCGATCGCCGAGATCATGGCCCCGGCGGCTTGCCTGGCTCGGGAGGGAATCGAGGCAGACTATTTTCATGCGTACGTGGTGCGGATCCTGGAACCCATCATGCGCGCAACTCCCCGGTCCTTTGCGCTGTTTGAATCTCCCACACGCCCGGGCGAATTGATTCACGAAGGCGAACGCTTTTCCAACGCCGATATCGCCGGTGCCTTCGAGGCACTCGCCGCGGAGGGCCCGGACCTGTTCTACCGGGGCGAGTGGGCCGCCCGGCTGGCGAGTGAGTGCGAGGAACACGGCGGTTTTCTGACGCGCGACGACCTCGCGGGCTACCGGGTCGAGCGGCGGGATCCCGTGGTTTTCCGCTACCGCGGCGCCAGAGTGGCGATCAATCCGCCGCCGTCGCCGGGCGGCTGCCTGGTGGCGTTTGCGCTGGGCGTGATGAGCGATTGGGATTCCGAGGATACCGAATGGGGCAGCGAGGCGCACTTCATGAACCTGCTGCGCGGAATGCGGGCCGCGAGCGTAGCGCGCCATGAATATTCGATGGAAGGGGGCCTGGACCGCGAGGTGATGGGGCGTTTGCTCGACGAAGAGACCATTCGCGAATGGCAGGCCTCGCTGGATACCCATTCGCTGTTCAGCCGCGGCACCACGCACATCAGCGTGGCCGACGCGGAAGGCAGCATCGCCAGCCTGACTGCGTCGAACGGCGAAGGATGCGGGTTCGTGCTGCCCGGGACCGGGATCATGCTCAACAACATGCTGGGCGAGGAAGACCTGCACCCGGCCGGTTTCAATCGCTGGAAAGCGGACACGCGCCTGGCTTCGATGATGTCGCCCACGATCGCCGAAACGCCACAGGGAAAACGCTTTGCCCTGGGTTCTGGCGGTGCTAACCGCATTCGCAGCGCGGTGACCCAGACCCTAGTGAACCTGCTTGATTTCGGCATGGCGCCGCGCGAAGCCGTTGAGGCACCGCGCATCCACCTCGAAGGCCGATTGCTGAGCATCGAGCCGGGAATTCCCAGCAAGGCGCTCACCGCGTTGGACGCATCGGTTCCATCCAGCCATCTCTGGCCCGATAAGAACCTGTTTTTCGGCGGGGTGCACACCGTATCGGTGGAAGAGGGTGGCGTTTTCGATGGCGCAGGTGACCCGCGGCGCGGCGGCGTGGTGGGCTTCGCCCGTCGATAACAAAAAAACGTCCTCGACTTTGCACACGCCACGGAATTCGGGGTAAAATGCTCGGCTACACCCATTAACGTCGTGAGAGCGGCAAAAGGAAGAGTGATTTTACATGCCGAGTGTTAAAGTTCGCGAAAACGAGCCCTTCGAGTACGCGCTGCGCCGCTTCAAGCGGTCCTGTGAGAAAGCCGGTGTGCTGGCTGAAACCCGCCGCCGCGAGTACTACGAAAAGCCCACCCAGGAGCGCAAGCGCAAGGCCGCCGCGGCCGTGAAGCGTAATATGCGTCGCCTGTCGCGGGAAGCGGTTCGTCGCACCCGCCTTTATTAAGGCTGCATGTCCCTCAAGCATCGTATCCAGGAAGACGTCAAAAACGCCATGCGCGCGCAGGAGCGCGAGCGGTTGGCGGTTTTGCGCCTGGTAACGGCTGCGATCAAGCAAAAAGAAGTGGACGAGCGCATTGAGCTCGACGATGCGCAGGTACTGGCCGTGCTCGACAAGATGACGAAGCAACGCCGCGAGTCGCTGGACCAGTACCGCGAGGCCGGTCGGGACGACCTGGCCGAACAGGAAGCCTTTGAACTGGGACTCATACAGACCTATCTCCCCGCCCAGCTGGGTGAAGACGAACTCGCCGAGCTGATCAAGAACACCATCTCTGAGACCAGGGCGAGCAGCATCAAGGACATGGGTTCGGTCATGAACGCCCTGCGTCCGAAGGTGCAGGGCCGAGCCGACATGAAGTCCGTCAGCCAGTCCGTCAAGACCCACTTGATGTCGTGAGCGATTAGGCCTGTGGGCGGCCTGATCCCCGATTCATTTATCGAAGAGTTGCTTGGGCGTATCGATATCGTCGAGATTATCGAGCGCCGTGTACCCCTGAAAAAAGCCGGCCGCGAATTCCAGGCCTGTTGCCCCTTCCACGACGAAAAAACCCCCTCCTTCACCGTCAGCCCGCAAAAGCAGTTCTACCACTGTTTCGGTTGCGGAGCGCACGGCTCGGCCATTGGTTTCATGATGAACTACGAGGGCCTCGAGTTCGTGGATGCGGTGGAAGAGCTCGCTCGCCACGCCGGGCTGCAGGTGCCGCGCGAGGCGTCAAGCCGGCCGCGGCCGTCTGCCGGGCTCTACGAGTTGCTCGACAAGGCCGCCGTTTTTTACCAGCAACAACTCAAGGACAATTCCGAGGCCGTCGCGTACTTGAAGCAGCGCGGTCTCTCGGGTGAAGTCGCGAAGGACTTCGGTATCGGGTACGCGCCGCCCGGTTGGGACGGGCTGATCGGCAAACTGGGCACGGATGAGAAGCGCCTCGACCACCTGCGCAAGGCCGGCATGATCAGCAAGGGCCGCAGCGGCGAGTACGATAAATTTCGCCATCGAATCATGTTCCCGATCCACGACCGGCGCGGCCGGGTGATCGCTTTCGGCGGCCGGGCGCTGGGTGACGACGGTCCGAAGTATCTTAATTCTCCGGAAACCGAGCTGTTTCACAAAGGGCGCGAACTCTACGGCCTGTATCTGGCCCGCCGCAGCGAGGCGAAGCTGGAGCGTATCCTGGTGGTGGAGGGTTACATGGACGTGGTGGCGCTGGCACAATTCGGCCTGCGCAACTGCGTGGCCACGCTGGGGACGGCCACAACGGGTGATCACGCCGAGCTGCTTTTTAGAGCCGCGGACGAGGTCATCTTCTGCTTCGATGGCGATCGTGCCGGACGGCAGGCGGCCTGGCGAGCGCTTGAAAACACGCTTCCGCGATTGAAGGATGGGCGCCAGGCACGCTTTCTCTTCCTGCCCGAGGGAGAGGATCCCGACAGCATGGTGCGGCAGGAAGGCGCCGAGGCGTTCAATCGTCGCCTCGATGCGGCGCAGCCCCTCTCGGACTATTTTTTCGAGCATTTCACCGCAGAGGTCGACATGGCCGCGCTGGACGGGCGCGCCCGCTTGGTGGCCAAGGCCCGGCCGGCGCTGGAGGTGATCCCCGACGGGGTGTTTCGCGACATGATGTTCGAAAGGCTCGGCACCCTCGCCCAGCATCGACTCAGGAGCCGGGCCTCGATAACGTCGGCGCGGGGGGCTCGACAAACGACCGGTCGACCCGCACTGCAGCGCACTCCGATGCGCGTTGCGCTGGCGCATCTCGTGCAGGATCCGTCCCTGGCAGGTTCGGCCGCGCACGACCACGACGAGGCGCTGCAGGGCTGCACTTTAAAAGGCTTTGAAATATGGCTCGAATTGGTTGACTTCTGCTCCAAAAGCCCCAATATGACTACCGCTCAGCTATTGGAACTTTTGCACGACCATCCCGCGCGTTCGCACCTTGAAAAATTGGCTACCTGGCAATTGCCCGGAGACGACGAGCAGCGGGCCCGGGAATTTCGTGATGCGGTGACAGGCTTGGAGCTGCAGTGGACGGAGGCCCGCATCGCGGAGATGCCTAAAATCGTCGACCTGGGCCCTGAACAGAAAAGCGAGCTTCTGGCATTGCAAAACAGACGCCAGGAGTTAATCGGACGCTTGCAAGGGGAAGAGTAAGTGATATCGCACATGCAACCTGTCGCCGGGTTCGTGATCTTCAACTATAGTTAGTTGGCGTTGAAAAATTTATGAACGAAAACCAGCAATCTCAATTGAAGGAACTCATCACCAAGGGCAAGGAGCAGGGATTCCTGACCTACGCCCAGGTGAATGATCACCTGCCCGATGACATCGTCGATCCCGAGCAGATCGAAGACATCATCAACATGATCAACGACATGGGGATCTCGGTGCACGAAGTGGCGCCGGATACCGATACCCTGCTGCTCAACGATTCTGCCACCACTGACACCGAGGACGACACCGCTGCCGAGGAAGCGGCTGCGGCCCTGGCGGCCGTCGAGACAGAGATCGGCCGCACGACCGATCCCGTGCGCATGTACATGCGTGAGATGGGTACCGTCGAGCTGCTGACGCGCGAGGGCGAGATCGCGATCGCCAAGCGCATCGAGGACGGCCTGCTGCAGGTGCATCATGCCCTGGCACGATTTCCCGGAACCTATGCCGCCCTGTTGGTGCAGTACGCCAATTACAAGGAAGGCCGCCAGCGCCTGACCGAACTGATGGTCGATTTCATCGATCCGGAGGAAATGGCCAAGCAGGAAATCACCAAGCCGCAGAAGCCCGCCAAGGCGAAGGCGGCGGAAAAAGCGAAGGACAAAAACGCCAAGGACAAGAACGAAAAGGAAGAGGAAGAAGACGAGGAAGAAGAAGAGGACACCGGACCCACCGGACCGGACCTCGATGAAGTCGACGCCCGTTTCGAAGAACTGGCCGGGTTGTACAAGAAGTACATCGAGCTGAGCGACAAACACGGCCCGGGTGATGAAAAGCTGGTCAAGTTGCAGGAACAGATGGCCTACATCTTTTTACGCATCAAGTATCCGGCCAAGATGGTGGACCACCTGGTGGACCGCCTGCGTTACGTGGTGTCGCAGACCCGCGACCTGGAACGCATGATTCTGCAGATGGCCGTCGTGCAGGCCAGGATGCCGAAGTCTGTGTTTCTCAAGTCCTTCACGCAGAATGAGGCCAACCCCAAGTGGCTTGATCCGTTGCTCAAGGGCAAGCAAAAGTGGGTGGCCGCCCTGGCGCAAAATGCCGACGAGATCCGCCTGGTGCAGCTGAAATTGGCCCGCCTGGAGAAGGAAGCACGTGTGACCATCGCGGACCTCAAGGACATCAATCGCACGATGTCCATCGGTGAGGCCAAGGCGCGGCGCGCCAAGAAAGAAATGGTCGAGGCCAACCTGCGCCTGGTCATCTCGATTGCCAAGAAGTACACCAACCGCGGCCTGCAGTTCCTGGACCTGATCCAGGAGGGCAACATCGGCCTCATGAAGGCGGTTGACAAGTTTGAATACCGGCGCGGCTACAAGTTTTCGACCTATGCGACCTGGTGGATACGCCAGGCCATTACGCGGTCGATCGCAGACCAGGCTCGAACGATCCGCATCCCGGTTCACATGATCGAGACGATCAACAAGCTGAACCGCATATCGCGCCAGATGCTGCAGGAAATGGGCCGCGAACCGTTGCCTGAAGAACTGGCCGAGCGCATGGAGATGCCCGAAGACAAGGTCCGCAAGGTGCTGAAGATCGCCAAGGAGCCCATCTCGATGGAAACGCCGATCGGCGACGATGAAGACTCACACCTCGGTGATTTTATCGAGGACGCGAACATCTCCTCACCGATCGACTCCGCCACCGGCTCCGGGCTGACCGGAACCGTGCAGGGCGTGTTGGCCGGCCTGACGCCGCGCGAAGCCAAGGTGCTGCGTATGCGTTTCGGTATCGACATGAATACCGACCACACGCTGGAAGAGGTCGGCAAACAGTTTGACGTGACCCGAGAGCGTATCCGGCAGATCGAAGCCAAGGCCCTGCGCAAGCTCCGCCATCCGACGCGTTCGGAGCAGCTGCGAAGTTTCCTGGACCTCGATTGAGCCACCGCGTAATCCGCGCAAAAATAAAAAGCCCGCGACCGCGGGCTTTTTTGGATAGCGGCGTGGCGGCTTGCGATGCATTGGAACCGATGCGTGTGCGCGATTCGGTTACCCAGGCCACTCGGTTGCGGCCCGGTGAACTGTGAATGGTTGGATGCACCGCATTGGTGAAGCGTTAATTGAATACGAGGAAGATTAGGGACGTGATTCATCCAAAAGTAGCGATTCTGGCGACGGCGATCTTGTGCGGAGGCTGTGCGTCGGCCCCGTCTGTCGAGCCATCGAAGGTGGGCGCCCAAAACGAGTGTGCGGACCTCTCCGCCAACCTGGCCCAGTACAACGAGTGCCGCGCGCGGGTCGATGCCACTTTTGAAAAGTATGAGCGAAACAGAAAGCTCGATGACGGAGACGGTCAATAGTCAGATCGCTATTGGAGATCGGTTGGGTATTGTCGGGCGGAGCGGCATTTAAGGAGTCTCGCTTCCCTGTTCCCGCCTGCGGCTCCGCAGGCCAACTGGAGTCTGACTACAACGTCATGAACCCGGCACATTTGCCGGGAGGAAAAAATGATGAACAGCGAATCGGAACACGTAATCCATAAAGCCTCGGCCAGCGGCGGTGAATTCCTGATCGGCCGCAAAGCCGTCATGACCTACCGCAACGCGGGCGACGGGCACATCATCGTCAACCACACCCGGGTCGCGAAAGAATTCGAAGGCCAGGGGCTCGCGAGCCAGTTGTATCGCGCGATGGTGGATTACGCCCGGCGCGAACGGCTGCAGGTCACGCCGACCTGCAGTTATGTCGTCCGCAAGTTCGAGCGCCATCCTGACGACCGCGACGTGTTGCGGCGTCCAACCGGTTGAAGCCCGCCACGGTTCTGAGAGCTTGGTCATTCGACAGCACCATCAACTCCAGAAATGTCTGCACTAAAAAACCCGCGGAAATCCGCGGGTTTTCTACTTACCCTGGTCTTGATCCTACTCGCTATCGTTGATCGACAGGTCCTCCCGGTGCATCCAAACGGTGAATTCGGACCCCGAGAATCCTGAACCGAAGTTGTCGAACATCGCGTCGGCCTCGTCCGCGCTCATCTTGGTCGTCATGAACTCGTAAAACGTCGTCTCGGGAGGCGTCATGTCGGCGAAGTCTGAATGCGGAACAACCAGCAGAAGTTTCGACTTTCCGCCGATCCGTGAACTCCACAGCCATTGGTGCTCGTCACCGGCCCAACCTTCTTCCTTGGCGATCTTGCTGAACTTCTTGCGCGCTTCCGAAGATG
>JABDPF010000087.1 GCA_013042915.1 Lysobacterales bacterium | reverse complement strand
AAGACGGAACGGTCACCGCGGCCAACAGCAGTTCAATCTCCGACGGGGCGTCGGCGCTGCTGCTGATGTCGGAAGCCGAGGCGGATAAGCGCGGGCTGGAACCGCTGGCCCGCGTGGTTGGACAGGCCACCCAGTCGCAGCACCCCTCGCGGTTTACCACCGCCCCGGTCGGTGCGCTGAGGACGCTGTTCGACAACACCGGCTGGCGTGTCGATGACGTCGACCTGTTCGAAATAAACGAAGCCTTCGCCATGGTCACACTGCTGCCGATTGCCGAGTTCGGGCTGGACCCGGCAAAAGTGAACGTGCATGGCGGCGCCTGCGCGCTGGGTCATCCGATTGGATCCAGCGGCTCGCGGATCATCGCCACCCTGCTCTACGCGCTGAAGCGCTACGGCAAGCAGCGCGGCATCACCAGCCTGTGCATCGGTGGGGGCGAGGCCACGGCCATGGCGTTCGAGATGCTCTGAGGAAATCCGGAACGTGAAGAGCGAAGACATCCAGCGTTACTACTTCGAAGAACTTGAAGTCGGTATGAGCGCCAGCTACCGGAAAACCCTCTCGCAGGACGACGTCAATGTGTTTGCAGAGCTTTCAGGCGACATCAATCCCGCCCACCTGGACGAGGATTTCGCCCGTACCACGCGGCTCAAGACGCCCGTCGTCCACGGCGCGCTGACGGCCAGCCTGATCTCGGCCGTGCTGGGCTGCAGACTGCCCGGCCCCGGTTGCCTGTATGTCCGCCAGGAGGTCAATTTTCGAGCACCGGTGAGACCCGGTGATACCGTCACAGCCCGGGCGACGGTCAGCCGGCTGGACCCGAAGCGTCGGTTCGCCGAATTCGACACCCGCTGTGAAACCCACGATAGCACCGTGATCGACGGCTCCGCCCTGTTATGGGTGCCGTCAAGAGAGGATAGCGAATGAAAACCGAACACTCGATCGTTGCGATAACTGGCGCGGGCGGTGGCCTGGGCGCCGGAATGGCGAGACGACTCGCACCACTGGGCGCTCGCCTGGCGCTTCTGGATACGCAGGCGGACGCGCTGGAGCAGCTCCGCTCCGAGCTGGGCCTGGCCGATGGTCATTGCCGCGTGATGACCTGCGATGTCAGCGACGAAGCCCAGGTCGACCAGACCTTTGCCGACGTTCGAAAGGCCTTTGGGGGCCTCGACGTGCTGGTCAACAACGCCGGCATCACGCGCGATGCGCTGATGCTCAAGTTCAGGGACGGCGAGCGCGTGTCGCGGATGTCGCTGGAAGACTGGAACGCGGTCATCAACGTCAACCTGACCGGCGTGTTCCTGTGCGGACGCGCGGCCGCCGAGCAGATGATCCGCTCGGGCAAGGGCGGGTTGATCGTCAACGTGTCGAGCATTTCGCGTTCGGGCAACATCGGGCAGAGTAACTACTCCGCCGCCAAGGCCGGCGTGGCCGCGATGACGGTCAGCTGGGCCAAGGAGCTCGCGCGCCACGGCATCCGGGTCAACACGATTTCTCCCGGTTTCATCGGCACGGAAATGGTGCGGTCCATGAAACCCGAGGCCTTGGCCAAGCTCTCCGCGATGATCCCCGCCGGCCGTATAGGCGAACCCGATGAAATCGCTCAGGCTGTGCAGTTCCTGATCGAAAACGACTTCATGAACGGGCGAAACCTGGAGGTGGACGGCGGCATGCGGCTATGACACGATCGAGGCCGTGAACGAATACCAGTTACCTCCATACTTGGCCGAACGGGTTGTCGCTAAGGGTGCGTCGGGCGCCCGCTCAGGCGGAGAGTTCGTTCTTTACTGGGCGCACCATGCGCTGAGGGCGCATGAAAACCCCGCCCTCGAGACCGCCGCCGCGGTGGCGCGGGAACTGGAACTGCCCCTGCTCGTCTACCAGGGGCTCGGCGGCCGCCATCGATACAATTCCGACCGCCATCATCATTTCATCCTGGAGTCGGCGCGGGACTTTGCCGCCGAGCTTTCCCGCCTCGGCCAGAGGCTGGTGTTTCACCTGCCGCATGACCCCGTTCAGCCGGGTCCGCTGTCCGGCCTGCTGACGCGGAGCGCGCTGGCGGTCAGCGAGCTGTACCCGGTTCCCCCTTTCCCGGCCTGGTATCGACAGCATTTACAAGACCAGCCGGAGTTGAGCCTGATGCTGGTGGATGCGTCCTGTACCCTGCCGATGCCCGGCCAGTCTAAGAGCTACACCCGCGCCTTCCAGTTTCGCAACGCCTTCATGGCGGACATGCTGGAACGGTCCGAACGGCCCTGGCCGCCACCGGCCGACTGGCCTGAAGCGTTCGAGGGTGACCTCGGTTTCGAACCTTTTGACCTCGACCGGCCCTTGCCCGATACCGTGGCCGCCTGCCATATCGACCACTCGATTCCGGCTGTCGCGGCAACCCCGGGTGGCAGCCAAGCAGGCTACCGGCGGTGGGACGATTTTCGCGATTCGCGCCTCGCGGACTATCATCGCTTGCGGAACGACGCGGCCCTGCCGGACGCCGTCAGCCGCCTGTCACCCTATCTGCATTACGGCTGCGTATCGCCGTTTCGCGTGGCCCGGGAAGCGGCAGCTGAGCCGGGCGAGGGACCGCAGAAATTTCTCGATGAACTGCTGACCTGGCGTGAGTTGAATCATCATTTTTGTCATCACTCGAAGGAGCTCGAAACGCTGGACGCGCTTCCCAGCTGGGCCAGCGAGAGCCTGGTCGAGCATCAGCAAGACCCCCGTCCGGCCGTGTTCGACTGGGAAACGCTCGCTCGCGGTCACACCGGGGATCCCCTGTGGGACCTCGCTCAACGCTCGCTGCTGCGGCGCGGTGAGCTGCACAACAATGTCAGGATGACCTGGGGCAAGGCCTTCCTGCCGTGGACGGCCCGCGCCAACCGGGCGCTGAAACTGATGATCGACCTGAACCATCGTTTCGCGCTGGATGGCAATGACCCCAACAGCTACGGCGGCCTGCTCTGGTGCCTGGGCCAGTTCGACCGGGCATTTCCCCCGGGCCCGATATTCGGCAAGGTCAGGCAGCGTTCTGCCCGGCGGCACGCCCAGCGGCTGGACACCAACCGCTACGCGCGCATCGTTTCCCAGCCATCAGGCGGCAAGCGCCTGCGTGTTGCCGTCGTTGGAGCCGGTCTCGCCGGCCTGACCGCGGCGCGCATCCTGGAGGACCAGGGACACGACGTAGTGGTGCTCGAAAAGGCGCGTGGACCGGGTGGGCGCATGAGCACACGGCGCCGGGACAACATGGCGTTCGACCACGGCGCCCAGTACTTCACCGCCCGGGATCCACGGTTCCTGCGCCACGTGGTGGCCTGGCAGGAGCGCGGCCTGGTAAGAGAATGGGAAGGACGTGTGCTGGCACGCGGCGAAGAAACACGCTTCGTGGGCGTCCCCGGCATGAGCGCGATCTGCGCCGACATGGCCACTGGCCTGGCCGACTGCCGGTTTGAATGGCGCGCAGATGCCACCGCCTTCGAAGACGGAAAATGGACGCTGCAAAACGAGGCCGGCGAGAACCTCACCGCCGATGCGCTGGTGATGACCGCCCCGCCCCCGCAGGCCATCGCCCTGCTGGATATTGCAGAGGTCCGGGATGCTTTGTCCGAGGTCAACATGCTGCCCTGCTGGGCCGTGATGGCCGAACTCGACCGGCCGTTGGCCACAGGCTGGGAGGCTGCTTTCGTAAACGATGGCCCACTGGGCTGGGTCGCCTGCAACGCCTCCAAGCCGGAACGGCCCGAGGGTAACGCCTGGATTTTGCACGCGGCACCGGACTGGTCCGCCAACCACCTGGAGGAACGCCCTGAAGCGGTCATCGAGGCCCTCCTCGAGGCAGCCCGCGGCCTGCCGGGCGCTGAACCTTTCGCAGCCGATTCGGCAACGGCGCACCGCTGGCTGTACGCGCAGGCTGAGCAGCCGCTTGATCAACAGACGATCTGGCTCGATTCGTTTCGCCTGGCCCTGGCCGGTGACTGGTGCCATGGTTCGCGCGTGGAAGGCGCTTTTCTCAGCGGCGCCGCCGCGGCCGGACGGGTGATGGCCGGCCGTTTTGACTCTTGAGTTTCGCTTCCCTGCTCCCGCCTGCGGCTCCGAAGACTTGAAATTGGCTTGCGGAGAGGGAATCTTACCGTCGTTATGAATTCATCGAGGTACGAGCAACCATGACGCGTATTCTGCTGTTCCTGGCCACCAACGCGGCCGTGCTGGTTTTGATCAGTATCGTTTTCCAGGTCCTGGGCCTGGAGGGTGTCTTGGCCGAGAACGGCGTTGACCTCAACCTTCAGGCCCTGCTCGTGCTGTCCGCGGTGATCGGGTTCGGCGGCTCCTTTATTTCCCTGGCGATGTCGAAATTCCTCGCCAAGCGGTCGATGGGGGTACAGGTCATTACCGAACCGCGCAACGGCAGCGAACGCTGGCTGCTGGACACCGTGCGGCGGCAGGCCGAGGCTGCGGGAATCGGCATGCCCGACGTGGGCGTGTTCAATTCACCTCAACCCAACGCCTTTGCGACCGGAATGCGTCGCCACTCGGCGTTGGTCGCCGTCAGCAGCGGGCTGCTGCAGCACATGCAGGCCGACGAGGTCGAAGCGGTGCTGGGTCACGAAGTCGCCCACATCGCCAACGGCGACATGGTCACGATGGGACTGCTGCAGGGCGTGGTGAATACGTTCGTTATTTTCCTGTCGCGGGTGGTCGGGCACGTCGTCGATCGGGTGGTATTCAAGACCGAGCGCGGGTACGGCCCGGCCTATTTCATCACCACCATTGTCGCCCAGATTTTCCTGTCGATCCTGGCCAGCACGATCGTGATGTGGTTTTCACGGCGGCGCGAGTTCCGGGCCGACGAGGGTGGCGCGAACCTTGCCTCGAGGCAGAAGATGATCGCCGCCCTGCGTGCGCTGCAGCGCGGCAACCCGCAGGAAGAATTGCCGGGCGAATTCGCGGCTTTCGGAATTTCCGGCCATTTCGCCCACGGGTTGAAGCGGCTTTTTCTGAGCCATCCTCCGCTGGAAGAGCGGATCGCGGCATTGGAAGCCCTGCGCTAAACCAATCCCGGCACTCGGCCTTTCAGCCGACAAAGCCGGTCTTGACGTAAATCGTGCAGCCTTCCCGGCTGAAAGGCGCGTGGCGGCTCCAGGCCGGATTGCGTAGCCAGGTCCCCTCGGGATAGCGGCCTTCCTCGTCTTCGAATGTGCCCTTGAGCACGAAGATCTCCTCGCCGCCGGGATGGGTATGGGTTTTGAACTCAGTGCCGGGCGCCCATCGGACCAACGCGTTGTGCTCGACGCCGAATGAATGCAAAGGCATGACCGACAGCCCGGGCACCAGGCCCGGTTGCCAGGATTCGTCGCGGGTATCGATGCACACCGTTTCGGTGTCCGTGCAATCGAACTGATCCAGCTTGACCAGCAGATCGCAGCCTTGCGGCGATCGCGGCGCGTGCCGCGAGCCCGGCGGATTGCGCAGGTACGTGCCGGCCGGGTATTCGCCGTTTTCATCCGCGAACACGCCATCGAGAACGAAGACCTCCTCTCCCAGCGGATGCGCATGCTCCGCAAACCGGGAGCCGGGCGCGTAGCGGACCACGCTCGTTACTATTCCCGCCTCGTCGCCAGCGCGCTCGAGTTTTTTCCGCCAGACGCCCGCTGCCGGAGATTGCTCCCAGTCCAGGGCGGCCGTTTCGACGACGACTCGGAGAGAGCGATCCGCGTTCAGACCGCCCGGTGGTGGCTGTTGCAAGTCCATCCCCCTCAGGTTGGGCGAGACGCCCATTGGATCATGGCGGTGCTATAGCGCATTCAGCCGACGCGCAGATCGCTGATCATCGCCAGCACTTTCCAGTCCTCGACCGGAAAACGCACGCTGCCCTCCTCCTCGCCGTAGCGCTCGATCAGATCGGAAACGAGGCCTTCCTTGAACTCGAAGATCCCGACCGCGTGCATCGACCAGCCTCCGAACAGCCGGCTCTCGACACAGTTGAAACTGATCAGCTGAACCTCATCGTGCCGCTCGTCGCGCGCGATTCGCAGGAACAGGCGGTTGACCTCGTCGAAATCGCCTTCGAGCACCTGCAGGAAGTGGCTGCGGCTTGCCAGCAGAATGCCGGTGATGCCCTTATCTTCGTTCTTCTCGCCACTGCTGCCGATCAGCTCATGAATGAAATCCCAGTCGATGGGAAGCCTGGAGCGGCTCTTGTAGATCAATCGATACATTTTTCACTCTCTTGACTGGCTTGGATCATGGTATCAAAAACCCGTCAAGCGGGAAGCCTGAGTCGGAGCAAGGAGTCCCGTTTGCCCCGTGCACTCGGCCAGGGCGCTCCATCGATGCTTGATTAAGCGCGCCGCTCCCTGATAATGGGACCGGGACACTGACCAGGAAACGACATGCCATGAGCGATGACTCGCTGATACTCGATGTGCAGGAGGACACCTCCATTCGGCGCCACGAGATCGCAACCCGTCTGACCAGCGTCGAGCGCCGGCTGATGGAGCGGTTCTCGGCACGGCAGGAAGTCATCGTTTGCGTCGGCAACATCGGCGCCGGCAAAAGCTCGCTGGTCAAGTTCCTCGCCTTCAACACCGGCATGAACGCCCTGTTCGAACTGCCCGACGAGGGTTTCGAGGACCACCTGGTGCGGAACGAGTCACTTTACCCGCCGTTATCGACCGCAAAAGACGCGGCCAAGCGGTCGCTCGGACGGTATTACGGCGCGATCAACGATTTCATCGACTGCCAGGCAAAAGAGTTGGAGGGCAGTCCCGCGTGGACAACGGCAAAACGCCATCTGGAAAATGCCGCACTCGACATCCAGCACGCCTACCTGGACCTGCGCAAGATGCAATTGCAGGCCGTGCCCTACCTGGTTCATTCAACCGTTGTGGACGGCTCGGCCCTGGCCGACCGTTACGCCTTTTGCGAGGTGCTGCACCGCGACATGGACGTGCCCTATCTCACGAAGGAAGCGCTGGGCATCATCGACGCGCGACTGGAGGAAGAATTCCGCCCGCTGATTCAGCCCAGCCTTCTCGTTTTGTTGGAAGGCCCGGATGACTATATTTTCCGCAACATCCTCGAACGCCAGCGCGCCGAGGAAAAAGAAGCGCCGAACGCCGACGGCGATCTGCCGGAAGGCCTCACCCGCCTGGTGACCGCCCTCCAATCCCGCTATGCGAATTTCGTCCCGGTGCTGCGTGAAACAGGCTGGCACACGAACCCCGTGCTGCGCGTGGACGTATCCAAGATCGACTTCGTCTCCAACGTGCGGCACCTGATCGCCGTCTACGAGGGCATCGAGCAAGCGCTGAACGGTTCGGACTGATGAATCAAAGCGGCCGTTTGTGAACGCCTCAGAGCACGCCCAGGTCAACCAGTTGCTTTTCCGCCTGTTCCCGCCAGCCCCGGTTGGCGATGGGTGAGGCCGGGCTGGGGTGGAGGATGCGGCCGACGCGTATGCCCCTGCCCCGCAACACAGAACGGGCGCGGTCCTCGGCAAACTTGCCGATACCGATGACCATTCCCGGAGACAGGGTGTCTATCAACTCGGCCAGGGCCCGGTCGCAAGCCTCGAACAGGCCTTTACGCTCGGCCGCAGATAGCTTGTTGGGGGTGCGGTTGCGTCCGGAGGCCTCCATGAACACCAGCGGGCAGTAGTTGGCCACGAAAAACCGCTCGAAGAACCGCTGCGGCGTTCCAAATCGGGCTCGAGCCCAACCCCAGAGGCGTGTACCGGACACCTCCTCGCGCGGGCAGGCGAACCCCTGCACCGGCCGCCGGGGATGTTCGTTTTCCGGCTTGCCGACCTTACCTTCGATGCCGAGCCAGTCGCGCACCAGGGAAACCGTCCCGAACGGAACACCGGTCTGGGCCATGCCGTAGGGTCCGGGGTTCATACCGACAAAGACGGCATCGACCGGACCCGAACCGACCCGCTCGAAATACCGTTCGGCGGGCTCGCGCGCGTAAACCAGCGGATTGTAAACGTGCGTGGTCGGAAGCGCGAAGCGCAGCGTATCGAGCTCCGCGGACAACGTGCTGTGGATGGCCTTCAGTTCGTCCGCCCGGGTGTTCATGCCGCAAGGATTGGGCATGCCCGTGCCGGCTGTCAACACGTCGGCACCGACGTCTGGCATAATCTGCCCTCTTTCATCAGCATTCCTTGCGCCCATGAAACCGGACGAATTCGAAGCCGCCGTGCAGCGTGTCATGGACCAGTTGCCCGATTGGGTGCACCAATCCATGGAACACGTCGAGATCCGGGTGCGGGATGAGCCAGGCGAAGAGTTCGGCCCGGACAGCAGCGACCTGCTCGGGATCTACGAAGGCATACCCCTGACCGAGCGCAGCGTGGAAGACTTCGGCGAACTACCCGATGTGATCTACCTGTTCCGTTTGCCCCACCTCGAAATGGGCCTGCCGCGCGATGAACTGATCGATGAAATCGTCATGACCCTGATCCACGAAATCGCGCACTACTTCGGTATCGAAGACGATCACCTCGACCAGATTGGCTGGGGCTGAGTCACTGAGTCCGGGTTGCAGGCGACCTCCGCGACCAACGGCAGATGATCGGATGCCTCGACGATGGCGGGGCTGCGCACCGCTTCCATGCTCAGCAGGGCGCGCCCGGGCTCTACCCAGATCTGGTCGAGCGGGAACAGGGGCTTGCGCGCGGGAAAGGTGCGAATGTCGGGCGTGGCGGTGAAGTGCCGCCGCAACCAGCGAAGCGGACGCCCCCACAAGAGCCATTCGTTGAGATCGCCCATCAGCACGACGGCGTCGGCGTGGCGCGCCTCGAGATGCGCCAGCAGTTTCAGTACCTGCTCCCGACGTTCGATCGGACGCAACCCCAGGTGCGTGGCCATCACGCGCAAAATACCGTTGTCACACTCGAAAAAGGCATCGATCACGTCCCTGGGTTCGCGGTTTGACCAACTCAAGTCGTGTCGAATAACCTTCTTTACCGGAAAGCGGGCCAACAGGGCGTTTCCGAACCGGTACTGGCCCCGCAGCAGAACCGGCCCTGCAACGGGCGCCAGGCCCGTATGCTGAGCAAGTGACTCCAGCAGGTCACTGCCGTCATCCCCCCGTATCTCGACCTCCTGCAGCGCGACAATGTCGGCATCGATTCCGGCGAGGACCTCCGCAATCCGCTCGGGCCGATAACGACCGTCCCGCCCTACGCAGGCATGAACATTGTAGGTGCACAAACGGGCAACTTGTTTCATTGCTCGCGCTTCGAATACCAGCGCTTGGCGCCCCAGGACCCCAGGCTGATCAGTACGACCAGGCCAATGATGAGCGCGATGTGCAACGGGTCCGGCGACTTGATCGCAGCCACGATACTGTCGGACAGCACAACGAGCGCCAGCGTGCCGGGAACCATGCCGATCAGGGTCCCCAGCGCAAAGTCGCGCAAGCTGATGTGGGATGCGCCAGCCACCAGGTTGACCACCGTGAACGGCGCCACGGGGACGATTCTCAGCGTGATCATCGCAAGCAATCCCCGGTGGCCCAGGAACTGGCTTGCACGGGAAACGGCATCGCCGGGAAACTGCTGCACGGAATGACGCCCGAAAAAGTGTCCGATTGCGTACGCAACCAGCGCGGCCGAAACCGATCCCAGCAGCGCGTAGCCAAAACCGAACAGCGCACCGAACGCCAGGCCGGTAGCTACGATCATTAACGTGACCGGCACCATAACCAGGCTGCCAAGCGTGTAAATGACAGCGATCGCCAGCGGCGCGATCCAATGGCCTCGAAGCGTGCTCATGTTGTTCAGGATAGCCTTGATATCAACCCACTCGCTTAACGGCGTCCAGCGCCACGCGGCGGCCAGCAACAAGGCGATGGCCAGCAACGAGGCAAGAGCGACCGGGCCGTGCCGCGACGATTTATCGTCACTGTCATCATCGTTGCCAACCAGCTTCTCGGTGAAGTCCTCGCTGTCGAGCGCTTGCTCCGGGTCCACCAGTTCGGTACTCGGGACCAGCGCGTCTTTTTCTTCTGAAACCCTCATCGGTAAACCCCTCAGGCTGCGACCGTCGGTTGTCAGCGATTCCACGGCCTCGACCAGGGACTGTTTGTCATCGATCGCGCGCGACACGATATCGACCTCGGTGTCGAGATGTTCGGCCAGCAGGCGATCCCGTAAAACCGCAATCCCGGCCCGGTTCTCGATCTTGCCTTCTGCTTCGATCGCGATATTGCATTCGCTGTCCAACGACAACGAGCGGTTGTTGAGGTTGGCCGAGCCCAGTATCAGCAGTTCATCGTCCACCACCATCACCTTGGAGTGCACATTGATGCACAGCTCGCCCAAGCCGGGAAGGTGGGGATAGTAGACACGCAGGCGACCGTGGCGGTCCGCCTCGCGAAGATCGCCTATGCGTCTTTCGCGCAGCACGTCCATGGTGTTTTGCGAGAGCCATCCAATCGTCTCGTAGGGCAGCACCACGACAAGCTCGGGACCGTCGTCCTCCTCCAGCCGGGCGGCCAGCGCTTCGCTGATTACCGGCGCGGTAAAATACTGGTTTTCGATGTAGATCCACCGCTTTGCGCGCCGGATCGCGTCAAGCAACTGATGCTGGATTTCCCGGACTTGCTCCTGGTCTTCGTGCCCGGGCAGGGTACGGGCCACCGACACGTCCACGTCGCGCAGATCCGGCTCTCGTCCGGCCGGCCACAATGCGTGCTTGCTGGGCCGGGGCGCTTCGAGGGTCTCCCCGGTTGCGCTCAGCCACCGCTGCCGGGCCATGTCGCCCAGCACGGCCGCTATCTCGCCCGAAAGCATCGCCTGGACATCGTGGTGAGGCTTGGAAATGTCTCCCCCCGGGCCGGCCCGCCGTGGGTCATCGGGCTCATGGTCGCGGGTGTCCCAGCGCCCCAGCGCGAAATCCAGGCCACCAATGAATGCGAGCCGGTCGTCGATAACGGCCAGTTTCTGGTGATGAGATCCGCCCGAGGGATGAAAAGCGTCGTAGCAGAAAGTGATGCGCTCGTGCGTCGTCCAGCCCATTTTCGCAGCGGAACCCCATTCTCTGCTGTTCGCCAGCAGAAGGGAAAAATCCCAGTTGAGCACCTGTATGTGAAGGCCTTCCTGTCTCTCCGCCAGGCTGTCGAGAAAGTCCCGCAAGGCGGCCGGTAAGCCGTCGTCGCTGTCTTCCCTTACCAGTTCGAAGCGGCTGTCGAAATCCCACCCCAGCAGGATGATCGAATGCCGGGCCGACTTGGCAGCCTCGCGAAAGGTGGTGAAATATTCCTCACCGTCAATCAAATAGCTCACCTTGCCTGCCTTGCCGTTGCGCCAGCATTTTCTTTCCGCCGGCTTTCCTTGAATGGACATGACGGGCTAACTCCTCGTTTGAATCAGCCGGTGATGATGCAATGCAAAAGCCCCAGTGTCGAGGTCAGGAGCAAACGCGCAGCAGGTGCACGCTGAACAGGTCGCGGGCGTCCGTCCATGCCTCGAGCGCTTCGAAACCGGCCCTCCGGGCCAGGGCCTTGAATCCCTCCAGGCTGTACTTGTGTGAATTTTCCGTGTGAATCGTTTCCCCTTCACTAAAATTGAAGATTTCGCCGTCGATTTCGACCGATTGCGCCCGGCGGCTGACGAGGTGCATTTCGATGCGTCCTTCATCGCGGTTGAAGAACGCCAGGTGTTCGAACTGTTCCGGCCGGAAGGTGCCATCGAGTTCGCGGTTGATTCGCTCGAGCAGGTTGCGGTTGAAGGCCGCGGTCACACCGGCGGAATCGTTGTAGGCATCTTCGATCACATCGGTTGGCTTGACCAGGTCGACACCGACGATGATCATCCCACCCGGTCCGAGCAGCGGGCGCAGGCCGCCGAGGAATTCCTCGGCTGCCGAGGGTGAGAAATTGCCAATCGTGGATCCGGGATAGAAACCCACGGTGCGCGCGTCGTCATCACCGGGAACGTCGAATTCACGCGTGAAATCGGCGCACACGGCCTGCACCTCGAGGTCGTCGAAGCGCTTCGTCACATCCCTGATCAGACCCTGCAGCGCCGAGTGTGAAATATCGACGGGAACGTAGGTGCTGACATCCATCTCCTGCAGGACGGCCACGACCTTGCGGCTGGACCCGCAGCCGAACTCGATCAACCGCACCCCGGCGCCCA
The DNA here is from genome assembly GCA_013042915.1 of Lysobacterales bacterium. Taxonomy (GTDB): domain Bacteria; phylum Pseudomonadota; class Gammaproteobacteria; order Xanthomonadales; family SZUA-36; genus JABDPF01. Next base: position 17,753 of record JABDPF010000087.1, on the reverse strand, counting down.
CGCGCTCGCCGAGTTCCGGGCCGATCGACTCGAGAATGCCCAGCTCGGTGCGTGTCGGGTAATATTCCGGTAGGGCGCAGATCTGCTCGAACAACTCCGAGCCCCTGGCATCGTAGAAAAACTGGCAGGGCAAGGTTTTCTGGGACTTTCGTAGCCCCTCGAACACGGCTTCGCGGAACGAGACGGGTGTTGGGCTGTGATCGTGGAGTGCGGCATTTGGCGGCAGCTTCATCAGGCGTCCTCCGCCAGGCGGATGCCGCTGAACATCCAGCGCTGGTGCGGGTAGAAGAAATTTCGATAACTCGGCCGCGCATGGCCTGCGGCCGTGACACAGCAACCGCCCCGCAATACTTGCTGATTGACCATGAACTTGCCGTTGTATTCGCCCACCGCGCCCTCGGCGGCGCGGAAACCGGGATAAGGTGCGTAGGCGCTGGCGGTCCATTCCCAGACGTCACCCATCATCTGGCACAAGCCCTCGCCGCGCGCGGGCTTCGGATGGAATCGGCCGCTGTCGGCAAAGGCTCCGTCCGTGCCACGCTCCATCGCCGCCCGTTCCCACTCCACCTCGGTGGGCAGGCGTTTGCCGGCCCAGGCAGCGAAGGCATCCGCTTCGTAATAGCTCACGTGGGTCACCGGCTCGTTCGGGTCGACCGCGCGCGGACCGAGCAGGGTGTGCTGTAACCAGCGGCCATCGTCCCGGTACCAATACAAAGGCGCCTGCCAGTGCTCCTGCTGCACGGTCTGCCAACCATCAGACAGCCACCAACGCGGCTCGCGGTAGCCACCGTCGTCGATGAATTCGAGAAACTCAGCGTTGCTGACCGGCCGCGAGGCCAGGCGATAGTCTTCCAGCCAGGCTTTGTGGCGCGGTGTCTCGTTATCGAAAGAAAATCCGTCTCCTTCGTAGCCGACTTCGACCAGGCCGCCCGCGATTCGCAGCATTTTCATTGCAGGCGACGTGGATGACGGCTCGATCTTGGGCACGGGTGAGTAAGCGGGCCGCAGCGGGTTGCGCGAAAGCGCGTGCTTGATATCCATCAGCAACAGTTCCTGGTGCTGCTGCTCGTGATTCAGGCCCAGCACCAACAGGCGGCGAAGCGCTGGACCGTCGCTGGATTCGGTAAGTGAATCGATGATCCGCTCCATCGCCGCGTCGACGTGCTCGCGGTAGGCATGCACTTGCTCGAGCGAAGGCCGCGACAGCAGGCCCCGGGCCGGGCGCTCGTGGCGTGGACCCTCGGCTTCGTAGTAGCTGTTGAACAGGTAGGGAAAGTCATCGTCGAACAAGCGGTAAGCGGCGAGGTGGTCGCGCAGCAGGAAGGTTTCGAAAAACCACGTCGTATGTGCCAGGTGCCACTTGGTCGGACTCGCATCCGCCATCGACTGGATCACCTGGTCCTCGGGGCTCAGCGGCGCGGCGAGTTCGATGCTGCGGGAACGCACCTGCCGGTACCGGACGATCCCCTCCTCGCGCGCGGCGCTGTTGCCTGGACGCCCTGCTTCGATGTTTCTTGCTTCGCTCACCTTCCCTCCTTCGCTGGTTCGTATTTATTGCCATCCAGCGTAGCAATTTACATACCGGTGCGCTCGTGATCGCGCCTGGCGTCGCTCCTACGCTTTTCGTTGGTCGCGCAATTTCTTCCAGTAGGCAAGGCGCTTGCGAATCTGGCGTTCGAAACCGCGTTCCGGCGGGTCATAGTATTGCTCTCGGGTCAACTCGTCCGGGAAATAGTCCTGGCCGGAGAAGCCCTCGGCCGTGTCGTGGTCGTATTCGTACCCCTCTCCGTAGCCCTCCTGCTTCATCAAGCGGGTCGGTGCATTAAGAATGTGCCGTGGAGGCATCACGGAGCCGGTTTTGCGGGCCGCGCCCACCGCTTTCTTGTAGGCGGTGTAAGCCGCGTTGGATTTCGGCGCGGTCGCGAGGTAGATCACCGCCTGGGCCAGCGCCAGCTCGCCCTCGGGGCTGCCCAGGCGCTCGTAGGCCTCCCACGCAGACACGCACTGCGGCAGCGCCTGGGGATCGGCCAGGCCGATATCCTCGACCGCCATTCGGGTCATGCGCCGGGCGATGAATTCGGGCTGCTCGCCGCCTGCCAGCATCCGCGCCAGCCAGTACAGCGCGGCATCGACGTCCGAGCCCCGAACCGATTTGTGCAGGGCGGAGACCAGATTGTAATGCGCCTCGTCGCCCTTGTCGTAAAGCGGGGCACGGCGCTGCACGGCCTGCATCAGCCCCTCCGTGTCCAGGGTTCGGCCCTGGGCCAGTACCTGCTCGGCCATGCTCAGCACGTAGCGGCCATCGCCGTCCGCCATGGCCTTCAGCGCGGCCCGCGCGTCCCCGTCCAGCGGCAGCGGGCGAGCGGCATCAGTCTCCGCCCGTGACAGCAGCAACTCGAGCGCCTCGTCGTCGAGTCGCTTCATCACGAAGACCTGGGCGCGAGACAAGAGCGCGGCATTCAATTCAAACGACGGATTCTCGGTGGTCGCGCCGATCAGCACGATCGTGCCGTCCTCGACCACCGGCAGAAAGGCATCCTGCTGAGACTTGTTGAAGCGGTGTATCTCGTCGACAAACAGCATCGTACCCTGCCCGTTGTGCTTCCGAAGGCGCGCCTCGTCAAAAACTCTGCGCAGGTCCTTCACGCCTGAAAAAATCGCCGAGAGCTGTTCGAAATGCAGTTCGGTCTGCATCGACAAAATTCGGGCGAGCGTGGTCTTGCCGCAACCGGGCGGACCCCACAGGATCATCGATGTCAGGCGGTCGCTGTCGATGGTCCTTCGAAGGGGCGCGTCGGCGCCCAGGAGGTGGTCCTGGCCGACGATGTCGTCGAGCGTCTTCGGCCTCAAACGGTCAGGCAAGGGCCGGTTGGCTGGGGGCGCCTCCGCCCTCTGGTTGTCGAACAGGTCTGCCATGAACTGCTGCCTGGCTCCCGGTAAGTCAGAACCCGTTAACTTAAACCAGTCGGCCTCTCTTTTGAAGGCGGCTACCGGGCCAGGCGAGCGCTTTCGCTATAATCGGGGCCCCCACGACCAAACTGAGCGGAGCGCACACATGAGCCAGGCTTTTCGTACCGAATGCGACAGCATGGGCGAACTGAAGGTCCCTTCAGACGCATTGTGGGGCGCGCAGACCCAGCGGGCCGTCGATAATTTCCCGATCAGCGGTCAACGCATGCCAGGCGGCTTCATTCGCGCCCTGGGGCTGATCAAGGAGGCGGCGGCCGTCGCCAACCGCGATCTCGGCTTGCTGTCTGAGGACGATGCCGAGGCGATCATCGAGGCGGCCCGCGCGGTGGCCGCGGGCGACGTGACGGAACACTTCCCGGTAGACGTGTTCCAGACCGGCTCTGGAACTTCGTCCAACATGAACGCCAACGAAGTGATCGCCCACCTGGCCAGTGAGCGTTTCAAAGCCGACGTGCACCCCAACGACCACGTCAACATGGGTCAGAGCTCCAACGATGTCGTGCCCAGTGCGATCCAGGTCGCGGCAGTCGAAGCGGCCAAGGACAAGCTCATGCCGGCCCTGCGTCATCTCGCGGAAACCATCGAAATGCGGGCTGACGAATTGGCCCATACCGTGAAAACCGGGCGGACCCACGTGATGGACGCGATGCCCCTGACGATGGGCCAGGAGCTCGGGGGCTGGGCACAGCAGATCAGAAGCAACGTCGCGCGCATCGAGGACGCCCTGTCGAGAATGCGCCTCCTGCCGTTGGGCGGGACCGCCGTGGGCACCGGCATCAATGCCCATCCGGAGTTCGCCGCACGCGCGTGCGTGGTGCTGGCCGAGCGTACCGGGATCGCGTTTGAAACGGCACACAACCGGTTCGAGGGGATCAGTTCCCAGGACAACGCGGTCGAATTGTCCGGTCAACTCAAGACGCTGGCCTGCAGCCTGATGAAAATAGGTAATGATCTGCGCCTGATGAACTCGGGTCCGCTGGCGGGCTTCGGCGAAATCGAGCTCCCCGCGCTGCAACCGGGCTCATCGATCATGCCCGGCAAGGTCAACCCGGTCGCGCCCGAGGCCGTCTGCATGGTGGCCGCGCAGGTGATCGGAAACGACGCCGCGATCACCGTGGCCGGCCAGTCCGGCCTGTTTCAACTCAACGTGATGCTGCCGTTGGTGGCTCATAACCTGCTGAACAGCCTTGAGATACTCACCAGCGCCAGCCGCCTGCTGGCCGACAAGGCCATCTTGGGCTTCCGGGTGCGGGAGGAAAATCTCGACCGCGTGCTGGAACGCAACCCGGTGTTGGTCACCGCGCTCAATCCCGTGATCGGTTACGAGCGGGGCGCCGCCATCGCCAAACAGGCCTGGCGCGAGAACCGGCCCGTGCGCGAAGTGGCACTCGAACGCAGCGGATTATCGCCTGAAGAGCTCGATCGCCTGCTCGATCCCCTGTCGCTGACGCGTGGCGGGATCGCCCGCTAACACGAATCGCTACGAAGCGACCCCGGTTTCTTCTCCTCCCGGACGCTCGATGAACAGGGTCTGCGTGGGATAGGCGAATTCGACTCCCTGATTCTCGAAGGCCTCGTGGATCTTCAGGTAGACCGACTGCTGGATATCCATGTGCTCGTTGTAGTCAGGGCTCAGCACGTAGTAAACGGTCTCGAAGTTAAGGGAAAAATCGCCGTAGCCGCTGAAGTGCGAGCGGTCGAACCGCGTATTGTCCTCGCCTTCGATAGCCTCCCGTATCAAACCCGGTATCGCTTTGAGACGGTCGCGGCACGTCTGGTAAGTGACCCCCAGCTTGAACACTACCCGGCGCTCGTACATGCGACCGTAGTTGCGAATCCGGCTCCCCAACAGGTCGTTATTGGAGAAGATCAGCTGCTCGCCGGAAAGACTGCGAATCCGGGTGGTCTTCAGGCCGACTTTCTCGACCACGCCCAGGAAATCGCCGATCATCAGGAAATCCCCCACCACGAACGGCTTGTCCAGCACGATGGCCAGCGAGGCGAACAGGTCGCCCAGAACCGTTTGTAATGCCAGCGCGACCGCCACGCCGCCGATGCCGAGGCCGGCAACCAGGGCGGTGATGTCGACCCCGAGGTTTTCCAGGATCAACAGCAGTACGACGGACCACAACACCGTCTGCGCGGAGAAATTGATCACTCCCAGCGTGGTGACTCCGGCGGGGTTTTCGTCGAGTTTGCGCTGGCGGTAATCTTCCAGAGCCGAAGCGATCAGGCAGCGGCCCCAGAGCCCCGCCTGGACGAGCAAGGCAATCACGAAGGTGAGCGTGACGAGGCGGCCGCGTTCCCCCGGAAGCTCCAGCAAGGTCGAACCCACCACGAGCCCGGCAATGATCAGGAACAGCAACTTGGTGTCGGCGATCATCTCCACCGCGTAGTCGTCCCATTTCGTGCTGGTAAGCTTCGCCAACTTGGACAGGCGCCGATGGAAAAGTGCCTGCAGCAGGCGCAGTAAAAGGACGGTCGCCACTGCGACGCCTGCCGCCGTGAGCCACTCCTGGAAGGTGTTGTTCATAAAGCTTTGTTGCAAAAAGTCCATCATTCGATCCTGGTCCCGAAACTGTGGCTCCCGCAGGCCTGCGCGGTCCGAACCGCTTCACCCCGGGATCTCACCTGCAGACATTGACTCGCTGGAAAACAATCTCAAGGGGTGCGCGAAAACCGGTGCCGATCGCATGCGGGATGGTAAGCTGTCGATGACCACTGCACCATCCCCGGGATTCCCATGGAATTGATCAGCGATTGGCTCTCTCAAACCGTCCTTTTCCTGCCATTCCTGGCGACTCTCGCCGGCGTGGTGCTCATCCTGAGTTTTCTGAACCGGCACTTCAACCGCCGCTGGAAAGACAACCCCGAACTCCAGTTCCGCTACCAGCTGATGATGCTGGCCCTCACGCTGGCCGGCGGGCTCGCCATCCTGATCACCCTGCCGATCAACGACACGCTGCGCGGCCAGCTCCTGAGCCTGATCGGCATCCTGCTCAGCGCCGCCATCGCACTGTCCGCCACTACGTTTATCGGCAACATCCTGGCCGGCATCATGCTCAAGGTGGTTCGCAGCGCGCGGCCCGGTGACTTCATCACGATCGGCGACCTGACCGGTCGGGTGACCGAGATGGACCTGCTGCACACCCAGGTGCAAACCGAGTTCCGTGACCTGGTCACGGTGCCGAACCTGTTCATGGTGACCCAGCCCCTGCACGTGGTGCGTGCGTCGGGCACGATCATCCACGCCGAGATATCGCTGGGCTATGACGTGCACCACGAGCGCGCATCCGACGTGCTGCGGGAGGCTGCCGAGGATTCCGGGCTGAAGGATGCTTTCGTCCAGGTTCGCGAACTGGGTGACTTCTCCATCTCGTACAGGGTGGCCGGCCTGCTCGAGGACGTGCAGAGCCTGATCACGGCCCGCTCCAAACTGCGCCGGGCCGTACTCGACGGACTGCACAGCGCCGGTATCGAAATCGTTTCACCCACTTTCATGAACACGCGTGCACTGGGTGACGACCGGCGCTTCCTGCCAGAGCGTTATCGGCGCAACGGCGCCGATCGCGCCAACGAGAAGCGCGCCGAGGACATCGCCTTCGACGTGGCAGAGGAAGCCGCTTCGATCGAGGAACTCCGTGCATCGCTGGCGAAGGTCGAGGACGAGTTGAAATCGTTGAGCGAAGACAAGCCCGATGATCTCGAAGAAAAGCGCAAACAGCTGGAGGCCAACAAGAACCGCCTCGATGCGAACATCAAGGCGGCCGAAGCCCGTCTCGCCAAGGACGAGGGCAAAGCCTGACATACTCAGAACCGCGCACAGCGCCGGATTTTTGCGTCCGCATAGGCGCAGCCGTCTCGCACGGTTTTAACGCTGCGGTCTTTGGTGTACATTTCGCGACTGGGAACAGTTTTCTGGATGGGGCCGTAGCTCAGCTGGGAGAGCGTCGCGTTCGCAATGCGAAGGTCGGGAGTTCGATCCTCCTCGGCTCCACCAATCCCTCTCATTGCTTGAAATTCCGGGTAAGCAAAAGCGTTGACCGAATATTGCAGGACGGGCATTTGCGTTCCATGCGTTGGAAATCCAGAATAGGACGCTCGCTTGGCCTTCCCCAACTAGGAAACATCATGCGTCCAACCCGGTCTGTTGCCTTTGCCGCGCTGGCAATCCCCTTCGTATTGGCTGCATGTGGTGGCGCCGAAGACCCTCCCCCGGCGCCACCGCCGGCGGTTGAAGTGCAGGAAGTCTTCATGGAGCCGGTCGCGACCGAATTCGAGCACGTCGCCCGGACCCGTGCGCGCGAGGATGCCGAAATTCGGGCGCGCATCACCGGCACGATTCTCGAACGGAATTTTGAGGAGGGTCAGACCGTCGAGCAGGACGCCCTGCTGTTCCGTATCGATCCCCGGCCCTACGAAGCCGCGCTCAACGCGGCGCGTGCCGATCTCGCGCAGGCCAATGCCGCACTCGACATCGCGCAGCGCAACCTGAATCGCGGCGAGGAACTGCTGCCCGACGGCTACATCAGCGAGGCGGAAATGGACAAGCTGCGCGGTGAGCGCGATCGCGCCGTTGCGGGCCGGGAGGCAGCGCTCGCCGCCATCGAACGGGCCGAGCTCAACCTCAATTTCACCGACATCCGCGCACCGTTCACCGGCCGCGCCGGCCGTTCCCAGTTGAGCATCGGCGATTTGGTCGATCCGTCCACCGGATCCCTCGTCAGCCTGGTACAGAGCGATCCCATGCTGGTGGATTTCGACATCAACGAGCAGGCCTTGTTGGCGGCGATGAAAACTAACCAGTCACGGGTCGCCGAGGATCTGCCACCCATCGAATACACGCTGCGGCTGCGCCTGGTTTCCGGCGATTATTATCCCTTGGCCGGCGCGATCGACTACGCCAGCAACCGCGTCAACCCGACGACCGGTACGATCACCGTTACGGCCCGTTTCCCCAATCCCGACGGCAGACTGCTTCCGGGTCAGTTCGGCCGCGTCGTGATCAAGCGCGGCGAACCGCAAATGCGGATGCTGATCGCGCAGTCGAGCGTGCTCGAGGATATGCAGGGCCGCTACGTTTACATTGTCAACGACGAAAACCTCGTGGTCCGTAAAAACGTGACCCTGGGACAGCGCCACGGCATGAATTGGGTGGTCGAAAGTGGACTCGAAGATGGCGACCGCGTCATCGTCAACGGGGTCCAGAAAGTCAGGCCGGGCCTGCCGGCGGCCCCCAGCCCGGTGACATCGAGGCCCCACGAGCAGCCCGGCGACAGCTGACGGGGACAACACGATGATCAGCGCAACGTTTATCCAGCGCCCGAAATTCGCGATGGTAGTCTCCATCGTGATCGTACTGGCGGGACTGATCTCGATTCCGTTGCTGCCGGTGGCGGAATTCCCGAACATCGCACCTCCGCAGGTGCAGGTCTCGACCAACTACCCCGGCGCCAACGCCCAGACCCTGCAGAACGCCGTGGCCGGGCCCATCGAGCAGAAAGTGAATGGCGTCGAGGGCATGATCTACATGCAGTCGACCAGCGCCAACGACGGCAGCTACACGCTGAACGTTTCCTTTGACTTCGGCATCGACCCGGACCAGGCCCAGGTCAACGTGCAGAACCTGGTCAGCCAGGTCATGCCGCTGCTGCCCGAGGAAGTCAAGCGCCAGGGCGTGACGGTGCGCAAGCAATCCACCGATATGCTGATGGTCGTCAACATCTACTCGCCGGACAAGAGCCTGTCACCGGAATTCATTTCCAACTACGCATCGATCAACGTGGCCGACGTGCTGGCGCGCGTGCCCGGCGTTGCACAGGCCCAGAACATGGGCGCGCTGGACTACGGGATGCGCGTCTGGCTCGACCCCGATCGCCTGGCTTCGCTGGGACTGACAGTAGAGGATATCGTCGCCTCGATCCGCGAGCAGAACGTGGAGGTCGCGGCTGGCGCGATCGGCGGTCCACCCGTCCCGGCCGGGCAGCAGTTCCAGTACACGTTGACGACCCAGGGGCGCCTCGAGCGCGTTGAAGAATTCGAGCGTATCGTGGTGCGCGCGGGGGGCGATGCGCAGGTTGTCTACCTGGGCGACGTCGCTCGCCTCGAGCTCGGCTCACAGTCCTACAGTTGGCGCGGGGAACTGGATGGAAGTCCTTCCGCAATTCTCACCATCTACAAGCTGCCCGAGGCAAACGCACTGCAGGTCGCGGGCGATATCGCCGATGCCATGCAAAGGCTGCAGAACGATTTCCCCGAAGGCCTTGAGGCCGGCATCCTGTATGACACGACCCGCTACATCACGATCTCGATCCGCGGGGTCGTCACCACTCTGTTCCAGGCCGTAATGCTGGTGATCCTGGTGGTCTTCGTGTTCCTCGGCAACTGGCGCGCGACGCTGATTCCGGCCGTAACGATTCCGGTCGCGTTGATCGGTACGTTTGCGTTCATGCTGGCCACCGGCATGACCATCAACACCGTGTCACTGTTCGGACTGATCCTGGCCATCGGAGTGGTCGTCGACGACGCCATCGTCGTGATCGAAAACACCGAGCGGCACGTGGGCAGCGGGCTCAGCGGCCGCGAGGCCGCATTGCAGACCATGAAGGAAGTCACCGGCCCCATCGTCGCCACGACGCTGGTGTTGCTGGCGGTGTTTGTCCCGGTCACGCTGATGCCGGGCATCAGTGGATCGCTTTATCGGCAGTTTGCCATGACGATCTCGGTGGCCGTGGTCATTTCTTCGATCAACGCGCTGACCCTGAGTCCGGCCCTGGCCGCCCTGTTGATCGGCCGTCAGCCGGCGCCGCGTGGCTTGCTCGGAAAATTTTCGTCGATGCTCGACTCCGCGACCATACGCTATCGCGCCATTGTCGATACCAGCGTCCGCCGCCTGCCGCTGACGATCGCCATCTACCTTGTCTTGGCCGTGGTGATCGGTCTGCTGGTGATGCGCTTGCCCTCGGCCTTTGTTCCGGACGAAGACAAGGGCGCATTCTTTGTCGATATCCAGTTGCCGGACGGAGCGACCCTCGAAAGAACCGAGGCGGTGACACAAAAGGTCAACGAGATCCTCGCTTCCGATCCGGACGTGGCGCACGTGATGACCGTTTACGGTTACTCGATTCTGAAAGGCGGGATCAGCGGCAACGGTGCGTTTTCGATTGCGGTGCTGAAAGACTGGGACGAGCGCCCGAATCCCGATCAGCACCAGATGGCGATCGCGCAACGCCTGCAGGGCAGGCTGTGGGCCCTGCCCGAGGCCATGGCGCTGACCTTCTCCACGCCGGCTATCCCCGGCGTAGGGGCGGTTTCCGGGCTTGATTACCGCCTGCTCGATGAACTGGGCCGATCGCCCGCCGAACTGGCCGCGGTCGCCAACACCATCGTCACCGAGGCCAACAAGGCGCCCGCCATCGCCCGCGCGTTCACCAGTTTCCGCGCCGGCATTCCGCTGCTCGAACTGGAAGTCGACCGGGTCAAGGCCAAGGATCAGGGCATTCCGCTGAGCCATATTTTCGGCTCCCTGCAGGCCATGCTCGGATCGCTCTACATCAACGACTTCAACCTGTTTGGACGCACCTTCCGGGTGATGGCCCAGGCGGAAGGCGAATACCGTAACGAGGAGGCCGATATCGGCCGTATCCACGTGCGCAACTCGGCCGGCGAGATGGTGCCGTTGTCCACCCTGGTCAGCACCCGGCCCGCCCTCGGACCGGAAATCCTGAATCGCTACAACCTTCTGAATTCCGTTACGATCAATGCCATTCCGGCCCCCGGTTTCAGCGAATCGGACGCGATCGAAGCCATGCGCGAAATTTCGGCGCGCAGCCTGCCCCAGGGCTACAGCTACGCCTGGTCGGGCATCACCTACCAGTCACAGGCGGCAGGCAACCTGGCGCCGATCATCTTCACCCTGGCCCTGGTCTTCGTCTACCTGTTCCTGGTTGCGCAATACGAGAGCTGGTGGATCCCCGCCTCTATCCTGCTGTCCGTGCCGTTGGCCCTGATCGGCGCGTTCGCCGGGCTGATGGCGATGGGCATCCCGCTCAACATTTACGCGCAGATCGGGCTCGTCCTGCTGATCGGCATTTCGGCAAAGACCGCCATCCTGATCGTCGAATTTGCCAAGCAGTTGCGGGAAACCGAGGGACGCTCGGTCGGGGAGGCCGCGGTGGAAGCGGCGGGCCTGCGGTTTCGGGCCGTGCTGATGACGGCGCTGTCATTTGTGCTTGGCGTTCTGCCACTGGTGCTCGCCAGCGGCGCGGGCGCCGCCTCGCGGGTATCCATGGGCGTCACCGTATTTTTCGGCATGCTGGCCTCGGCCATACTGGGCACCCTGATGGTTCCCGCCGCGTTCGCCACGGTTCAGCGTTTTCGCGAGTGGGTCAAGGGCCCGGCCAAGAGATCGGAAGCCTGATTGGAGTGGCTTCGAAAGCCGGCGGGTGACTGCCGGCAAGACCGGTCGTTACGCTCGCAGACTGGCCCGTTCGATGTCCACGACAATCTGTGTCAACTGCTTGTCGCGCCCAAATACCCGGTCGCTCATTTTACGCCCCAACTGCGTTCCGTTCACGGAATGGCTCGCTCCACTTGCATCCGTTACGGTCACGGCCGCGCGGTCCGCCAGGCGGTAAACGACCGGGATACCGCACAGGGTAAACGCCAGCGATTCCCCGGAAAGATTCTCAACGCGCTCCTCCGTCCCGTTGCTGAAACGCCAGCGCCTCGGTTGGACGAGAAATTCCTTCCGCTCCAGCAACAAGGGAGCGAAACTGAGCCGGCCGCCATCCACGGCCACCCCCAATTCGCAGAACCGCGCGATCACGTCTTCTTTCACCTGCCCCGTCAATCCGGGTTGCTGAACGCCACTGAATCCGGGCGTGTGCGAGTAGGGATCCGTCGTGAAGGCGCCGTATGCCATCGGTGATTTATGCACGCCCAGGCCGTTGCGAATCGCCCGGTAGTGCCCGCTCAAGCTCTTTACCTGTTCGACTGAAGCGCCCTTGTGAGCGCCCAGCCGGGCGATCTCCGCTACCGAAAGCGCGAGCTTGGAGACCATGTGCCAGTAAATGCAGCCAAGCCCCTCGTACTTGTACATGCTGCCCGAGCGACCTTTGAAGCGACGGTGGTTGAAAACGCTCTCGTACAGGGTGCACAGCCGTTTCGCATCGTTGTCGCTTACATCCCGGTCACGGGACAGCGCCTGTCGCAGGACTTCGACATTGCGCAATTCGCCATTGAAATGCAGCACGCCCTCGCGGTCCTGTTCCACGTAAGGATTGCGACCGCGACGCAGCTGTGCATCGAGCCAGTCGAAGCCCTCGACCCGGTCGGAGGGGATGACATTTTTCTCCCGGAAAGAAGGGAGTGCGCGGTCGGGATACAGCATATAGCTTTGCTCGTCTTCACGATAAAGCGGGCTGGAACGCAAGGCCTCCAGCAGTTCCAGGCTCTCGGCCAAATCCAGGAACCCACAGGAAAGCACGGCGACCTGGCCTTCCAGCATCGGCTCCAGGTGCTCGACCGCGAATCCCTGGTCATCGAAGCGCACCAGGTTGTAGCTGTGGAACAGGCCATCGTCTCGCCGGTTCAGGCCGATGCTGTGATCCAGGTATTGCGTTACCCGCGCGAGAAATTCCGACAGCGCCTTGCGCTCGAGCCCCGAGCGCTCACCACCTAAGCCGGAGTAAAGGGAATCGCGCCATGCATCGCCGATGGCGCCGACATCATCCATGAAATCCTTGCGTTGCCGGTCACTGACCGCACCATCGAGCAACTCATCGTGTCCGGCCAGGTGATTGTCGAGGGCCTCGAAAAACGCGAGCAGCTCGACGGAAACCGGAAAATCCTCGGCGGAGGAATCTTCGAGAAGCCCGTTCAGCAACGCCACGTAACGCCGCAGGTAGCACAGCGTGACCATCGACAGACCGGAGCCGACCAGCGCATTGTTGGCGTCGTTCCACTCCGGACGCTGCGTATTCATCCAGATTCCGCCGCCGGGCACGAGATTCGAAATCTTGCTCAGCGCGGGAACCAGCAGTTTTTCCAGCAGGTTGACGTGCAGGATATCGCCGTCCGGGCCGGCCACCAGCTGGCCGTCGATGCCCAGTGCCTCGACCCGGCGCTTCAGCGCTTTTTCCCGGTCGGAGTCGTATTCGATGGTATTTCTCGGGTCCCGCAGTTGCTCGCGATAGGATTTCAGGCGGTACGGAACGTCAGCGTAAACGAAGATATCGCGCTCGAGGTCCGCTTCCAGCCTGCCCGGATGATAGCGGCGCGAAAGCTCCAGCAAGCGTTCCAGGTAAGCCACCTGGTGATCGCCCCAGTAACCGATATTCGACCAGGGATCGTCGGGGTCGAGCACCTCCCAATCGAATCCGTTCTCCGAAATGCGGTAGGCGTTGTAGCCGTCGGGCGTCGATGCGTTGACGAATTTGGCGATGAAGCTCTCGATGAATTCCGGGTATGAAAGGCTCAACGCCTCCCAATTCTGGAAAATGTCGCGCCAGTTGCCCTGGTAGCCCAGGCTGTTGGTGCCGTCGGAACGCCGGACCTCGATCGAAAAGTGGTTCCAGGGACGACTGGGGTCGCCGTGGCGCCGGCTGAAGGTCAGGGGCAGGTATTCCAGACCGAGGCGCTGCATGTCGGGATGACCGGCTTCGCGCGCCAGGTCGATGGCATCGGCCAGGGAAATTGCTCCCCCGCCCTTTGGCAAGCGTTCGGCAAACGCCTTGATCAAAGGCCGGTTCCATTGAGACACGAAACCCAGGAAATCGCTGACGGGCAGTTCATATTCAAGGTCGAATACGCCGCCGCGCATGACATTGAACAGGGTATTGGAAAAGTGCCGGCGAGTGGTCAATGCATCCGACGCGGCCTGGAACCCGTCCGCGCTACCCACCAGCTGACGCAACCGCCGCGTGCCGGCTCGAATGTCTTTCTCGATGAGTTCTTCGTCGACACCCCGGCGCAGGCGGCCCAGAAGATCCGAGACCTGTGCCGGCCCGAGCCCGATATCGGCGACCGTGTACCAGCTGCTCGTGTGACCGGGCTCCAGATTCAGCTCGGCCTGCAGCAAAAACGCCCCACGCTGACCCTTCTTGAACGTTTCGCCGTCGATGGCTGCGCCCGAGCAGAAATGACGCAGCTGCTCGTCGGACACAAGCAACGCGGTTTGCTCGATGCCGGAGACCCAGGCGACCGTGGCCCGCAGCGCCTCCGATGGCTCGGCACGGTCCGTCAGGATCGAACTCAGCGTGTACAACCCCGCCTTGGCCTCCGGAACCGCCTCGGCTTGCTTGTAGGCGTCGACCAGGGTGCTTCTGTCGTTCTGAAGTGACCGGCCGACGCCGCTCGGCAACAGGTTCTGCAAACCGTCGATCAGCCGCACGTCAACCGCGGCGGATTTATCGTTCCGCAGTTCGGCCTTGCGGATAAAACCGAGGGTCTCGCCCGTCGTCCAGCTGTAGGAAAACGTCAGACCGAGGTCGTGGTTGGTCTCTTCGAAAACCAGCCGGTTGCCTTCGAGGTTCTTGTACAGGTTCCGCTCCAGCCGATAGACGGACGTTCCGGGCTCGAAGGGCTTCCAGAGGCGAAGGCGCTCTCCATCATTGACCTGGAGGCACGTCAGGGGGCCAGTGGTCGTCGACGCATCATGGATCTTGTCATCGGTGGTGTAGGGAAACAGGGCATGGTCCGGGTCGCGCCGTCCACAGGTCAGGCCGCCGGTGCTGGACACGAACATCCAGTGGTCGTAGCCACTCACGACCGTCATGAAAAACGGCCGCATCGCGTGGTAATTCTCGATGCAGTAGTAGGTCTCGCCGCCGCGCCGCACCAGGCGGCCCCGCCCGCCTTCGGGCAAGGGCTTGACCTGCGATTCTCCCAGAAAGATCTTGTTCATAGCTTCAAACCCGGCGAGCAATACGCCTCAGTTCACCAGGAATGGAATGTTGGCATGCGCCGTATTGCCTTTCCCGTCCCGTACGTATACGAACAGGCGATAAGGCCCCGGCCCTGCCGGCGCCGTCAGCACCACCTCACCCGGTGCCTTGGAGGTGACCCGGCCCGGCACGATTTCCGGCACGTATTCCCTGTCCCCGCCATCCTTGTCCGACCTGCTTTCGTGCATCACTTCCCACTGCCACTCCAGGCTGTCCCCGTCCGGGTCGCTGGCCTGAATCGCGGCCTCGTAGGACTTCCCGGCCTCGAGCGTAACGCTGTCCGCCGCCCGTTGACCGTCCAGCTGCAACACGCCCACCTCAGGCGAGCGGTTGGCCGGCCACTCGCCGTTCCAGATGTAGTGCACCATGTCGATCGCCGCGGTTTCGGAGCCGTCCTCGAGGAACATCCCGTACCAGGTGGGGGTTCGTTCCTGCTTCTGTCCCCACAAAAACACGTAGGAACCGATCAGCTGCTTCGGTTTGGCGCCCACCCCGGTCTTCCAGGCGCGTTGATAAGTCTCGGCCTTCTGGGTGCTGTTCTGTTCGATCGGCGCGCCCCATGTCGTTTTACCGACCTCCCAATGGCCGATCGCGCCCCACTCGGTGACCATGTACGGCCCGTTCCATTCAGATGCCTCGATGTACCTGGGCAGATTGACGATGTCGCCGTACATCTGGATGCTGATGAAATCCAGATCGGGCGCGCGCTCGCGAATCAGCCCGGCCAACTCGGGGTTGAACCCGGCCAGGGCGGTGGTCGTCGGATGCTGTCCGTCCAGCTCGTGGATCATCACGGAGATCTCGTTGATCGCGTCGAACACCTTTGGATTGGTGAACCTGAGGTTGGCTTCGTTACCAATGAACCAGGTTAGCAACGCGGGGTGGTCCTTGTACTTCAGAACCTCCTGTCGAGCGTATTCGAGTTGCGCGGACACGGCGGTTTCGTCGTCGTAGTCGAACCCGTGCCGTTCGCGACCGATTTCGATACACATGCTGACCGTCAGGCCGAGCTCATGGGCACGATCGAGAACTTCCTGCCCCGTCATGCGACCGTTGTCGGTGCGCCAGGTTCGGAACGAGTTCCCCCCATGTGCGGCCAGGGCCTCCATATCGCCGAATTCCAGGCCGGCGCCATTCACCGTGTACGGCTCGCCACCGCGAAGCAAGCGGTAGCCCTCGTCGGTTTGAACAACCTCCACCGGTATCGCGGCGCTCGCCAGATGCTCGCCCGCCTCGCCGGGAAGCGGCCCACACGCCATCAACAGCAGCGAAGGAATGATCAGTGCACATGCTCTTTTCATGGTTCGTACCTTGTCAGGGGCGGGAGAGAATGGTTTCCAGTTCTTCCAGGCTCTTGCCCTTGGTTTCCGGCAGCAACCGCATGACGAAGAACAGCCCGAGCACGGCGAAGACGCCGTAAATCAGGAACGTCATCGAGTTGCCCAGGTTTTCCAGTTCCCACGGGAACACCAGCTGCACGGTAAAGCTGACGGCCGAGTTGATCAGGCCGACGAAGGAAATCGCCAGGCCACGCACCCGGTTCGGAAACAGCTCGGAAAACAGGACCCACATGACCGGACCCAGGGATATTGCGAAACCGGCGACGAAGCCCAGTATGCCGATCAGGATCAGCGTCGGGTTCATGCTGATGGAAGCGCTGACGACAGCGGACTGGTTGGCCTGGTAAACCTCCGTTCCCAATGCGGCGGTGAACGCCTCCCGGAACGCGATATCGCTGTCGAAGGTCGCGCCGATCAGCGGCTGCAGCGCTTCGCGGTCGATTACGGCCGGCAGTGCCGCGACCGCTTCGGGTGCGAGCGTGTAGGTCGCGCTGCCGAAGCCCCAGGACAGCAGGAACATGCACGCGGCGATCACGGTCAGCCCGAAACCGAGCAAAGGCCTTCGTCCGAGCTTGTCGATCGTCATGATCGCAACGACGGTGAACAGCAGGTTGACCAGCCCGACCAGTACGGCCTGCATGAAGGAGGCGTCCGTACCGATCCCCGACTGCTCGAAAATCATCGGCGCGTAGAAAAACACCGAGTTGATGCCGGTGATCTGCTGCAGGATCGCGACCGAAATGCCGATCGTCATCGCCAGCTTGAGCGCGGGACTCCACAAGTCCTTGAACGATCTGCGTGGCTGACCGGACTCGGCGTCGATGGACTCGTGTACCGCCGCCATGTCGACCGCCGCCTGCTCCGGATTGCTGACCCGGTTCAGGATTTGAAGCGCTTCATCGTCGCGACCATGCATGATCAGCCAACGCGGGCTTTCCGGCACGATGGCGAGTGCCACCAGGTAGATCAGCGCCGGCAGCGCCTCGATACCCAGCATCCAGCGCCAGGTGTTACCGTCCAGGCCGAGTGTCTGCACCCAGGCAAGGTCCGACTGCGCCAGGCTCAGAATCAGGTAATTGCTGAAATAGGCCGCGGAGATACCGATCACGATGTTCAACTGGTTGAACGACACCATGCGTCCGCGCAGACCCGCTGGGGCGATCTCCGCGATGTACATCGGCGCGATGATCAGCGCCGCACCGACTCCGAACCCCCCGAGCATCCGCGCGGCGACCAGGCTGATGAAATTGGGCGCCAGCGCCGAGGCGATGGCGGAGATGGCAAACAGCGTGGCGGCGATCACCAGCACCGGGCGCCGGCCAAGTCTGTCGCTCAAAGGGCCCGACACCATCATGGCCAGCGTCGCCGTCAGGGTCAGCGAGGCCACGGCCCAGCCCAGTTCGATCTTGCTCAGAGCGAACTCCGGCTCGATGAAGGTCACGACGCCGGAGATGACCGAGGCATCGAAGCCCATCAGGAAGCCCCCGAGCGCTACGAT
>JABDPF010000015.1 GCA_013042915.1 Lysobacterales bacterium | reverse complement strand
GCCCAGGGCGGTTTGTACCTGAGGGCCGATTTCTCGGCGCCGGGAGACCCGATGGAACATACCCGCCGGCTGCTCGGCCTGGACGGGGTGAGCCCGCGCAGTGGCCGCACGCGGCTGAAGGCCATCGACGGCGAGGCCTTCGTGATCGAGGACGACAACCTGCTGGAACGCGGCAGGGCAATGCACAACAACGGGAACGACTGATGCCCATTCATGAAAAATCACTGATCCGGCCCGAAAACCTGCACGTGCAGGAGGAGAAAGAGGTCGATGGCGTGGATGTCTCCGGACACTGGAGCACCTTCATCGAGACCCGGGTCGTCAACGACTACAACGAGGCCCTGGAGGATGAAATCGGCGCCCTGCCCGGCGGCGACTACATCCACCGTTGCTGGCAATGCGGCTCCTGCACCAACGCCTGCACCGTGCATGCGCTGAACCCCGACTTCAATCCGCGCTACTGGATTTACCTGATCCGGATGGGCATGGAGTCGGAACTGCTGCGCGACAAGGACATCATCTGGCAATGCGTGTCCTGCCACAAATGTACGCACGTTTGCCCGCGCGACGTGGTGCCCGAGGGCGTGATGAAGGCCACGGCGCATTGGCTCGAACTGAAGGGTCACACGCCCAAGTCGCCGTCCACGGTCTTCGACGACATCTTCAGCGAGCAGGTCATCAAAACCGGCAAGATCGAGGACGGTCGCGTGATCATGCAGTTCTTCAAGCGCACGGGTCAGAAATTCCCGCCCCCGTGGATGGTGGACATGGTGAAAAGCCTGCTTCGAAACCTGCCGATCGGATTGCTGACCAAGATGGGCATGGCCACCCTGGTCGCGCCCAAGACGAGCGGCTGGTCGAAATCCCGAGACGCGATAGAGGAATACGTGGCCGAACTCGAAGGCAGGAACCGCGAGGCGCTGGGCCTGGACGAACTGGTGAAAGCGGCTGAAAACGAAATCGGGCCCGGTAGCGGACCCCAGGAAGCACGCACATGACCGACAAGAAAACCAAGTACCAGGAAGTCGCCTACTACCCCGGCTGCGCGCTGGAAGGCAGCGGGCACGCCTACAACCGCTCGACCAAGGCGCTCGGAAAAAAACTCGGCCTCAAGTTGAAGGAAGTGGATAACTGGAACTGCTGCGGCGCGATGGAGGTCAAGAACATCGATCCCAAGATCCAGACCTACCTGTCGTCCCGGGTGATGTCGATCGCCGCCAACCAGATGGGCATGGACACCGTGATGGCGCCGTGCAACGGCTGCTACCACAACCTCAAGCGCGCCGAGTACGATCTGAGCAACGACGAGGACTCAGTGGCGGTCACCGAACGGCTCTCCAGCAAGTCGGGACACGAAGCCTACAAGGCGGGCCAGGTCGAAACCATCCATGCGCTGGACTGGATCAAGGACGCCATCGGCGAAGAGGAATTGGCCGAACGCGTCAAGAATTCGCTCAAGGGCATGAGAATCGCCAACTATTACGGCTGCATGTATACGCGGCCGCGTCACATTTTTCCGGAAAAGGACCAGGGGCCCGACAGCGAATCCACTTCCAAGCCGCATTTCATGGACGACCTGCTGGCCGCGGCCGGTGCCGAGAACGTCGAGTTCCCGCTGAAAACGGCGTGCTGCGGCGGCGCCCACACGCTGTCCGATAGCGATACGTCGACCCGGCTGGTCCTGAACATCATCCGGGCGGCGGAAGCGGCGGGCGCCGAGGTAATCGCCACCGAGTGCCCGACCTGTCACGGCGGCCTGGAGCTGCACCAGATTCGTGCCGAGTCGGTGCTTGGCATCAAGACCAACATCAAGGTGATTTACTTCACGCAACTGCTGGGCATGGCTCTGGGCCTAAAGCCCAAGCAGGTGGGGCTGCACGAAAACGTGTCCGATTCTTTCGGTTTCGTGAAGGAAAAAGGACTGGCCTGAAGCGCATGCGCACCCTCGACGCGATCGGCCAGCGCCTGGACGAACTCTCTCGAGCGCCGTCGTCACCGACCCTGCCCGGTGAGTACCTGGCCCTGGGCGAAGAGGTGCTCGAGCACTGGGTGATCGCGCGCGACATGACGCCCACCGATGACGAACGCGAAGGGTTTCGCCTGCTGGCCCTGCACCGCCAGGGCGCGGAAAAACTGCCGAGCTTCAACGCCTGCCGCGAAACCTGCCGTGAGCTCGCCTTCCACTACAACCTGCTGACCACGCAGCCCGACCACCCCGATGCCGCACAGCGGTCAACAATGATGGGGCTGGTGGCCAACCACCTGTACCTGTTCGTGAGGGGCAAGATGGAAGTCGAGGAACTGGGCGATTTTTGCTGCGCATCAAGACCGATCCGGGAAAAAGTTGACGCGAAGCAGACGAGGCAGTAGAACAATCCAGATAGGTTCGACACAAAAGAGGAGTCAAGGTTATGCCCAACGTACGCGGATGCAATCTTCCCGATGATCTACTCTACGATGTGGACAACCACACCTGGTTCACCGAAGTGGGTGATGGCACGGTCAAGATCGGCATGACCACGATCGCCACGGCGATGGCGGGCCAACTGGTCGCGTTCACACCCAAGAAAGTCGGCCGCAAAGTGCGTCCGGGACGGTCCTGCGCCACGGTGGAATCCGGCAAGTGGGTGGGCCCGGCCAAGTCCGCCGCCGGCGGCGAGGTCATTGCCGTCAACGACGCCCTGCTCGCCAACCCCAGCATGGCCAATGAAGACCCCTACGCGGCCTGGATGGTCCATTTGCAACCCGATGACTGGGACAGCGTCAAGGGTGGCCTGACCGCGGGCAGCGATGTGGCCGGACCTTACGAGGCGAAAATGGACTCCGACGGCTTTGAGGGCTGCGCCTGAATTAAGTGACCAGGGGGCGACCTGTCCGGGGCGCCGCGCATAACGTCAAGAAGCCCGACGCGGGTTCACCGCGCTCGGGCATTTTTGCGATAGCTTCCCGGCGACTCACCGAACCAGCCGCGAAACGCCCGCCCGAAGTTGGACGGATCCTGGTAGCCCAGGCGGTATGCGATGCGGCTGATGCTGAGGCCTGAGTTGGCCAGGTAATCCGTGGCCAGCGTCCGGCGTACCCCTTCGCGAATCGCACCGTACGAGGTCCCGCCCCGTTTCAGGCGGCGGATCAGGGTTCGGGTCGAGAGATTCTGGCCGGCCGCGATCTCGCCGAGGCTTGGCATGTGCCCTGGTGTCGCGAGCAAGGCCTGCCGGACTGTCAGCTCGGCGGGCAGGCCTCCGGCCGTCTCCCGCAGTTCCTCCTCGCAACGGGCCAGCAGGTAGCGGTGCATGGCTCCGTCGTGCATCGCGCAGGGCTGCTCCAACCAGGACAGCGGCAAGCGCAGCGAGTGGCGCCTCGCGTCGAAAACGAGCTCGGCGTGAAACGAGCGTTCCAGTGCCGGGCAGTACGCGGGTTTCGGCAGGGCGAAGGCCAGGCGCGCACCCCGCAGCGTGTGTCCGAGGGGTCGTTCGATCAGTCCCTGCATCGAGAGCAGGGCGAGCTCGATCAGCAACCTTCTCTCTGCGCCCATGGTCTGCGATTCGTAAAAACGAATGACGTATTCCTCGCCCTCGACGGCGCCGCTGGGCCACAGGAAGGGGCCGCGGATGCCGAAGTATCGCAAAAGCACTCGAACGGCGGCGCGAACGTCCGGTGCGGTGACCACGGCGAATCCTAGCGCCCCGTGCGCGGGCACCGTGAACCGCTCGCCGAGCGCCAAGTGCCAGCCCTCGCCAAGGTGACGCGTGACTCGGGCCAGCATGCGGCGCACGGTCTCGAAGTCGATGGCCCGTTGGGCCTTGAGCAGGCTTTTCACGCTCAGGCCGGTTCCCTGTAGCAGGGGGTCCAGGTCGAGACCGGTGGCCCCTGCATACTGGACAAATAGCTTCAGGTAGGCGGTGGGCAGGACGAATTGTTGGTCTTTTTGGTGCATTTCTAATTGAAATGTCACTTTATAACCAGAAATTGTCAAGCATTGCGCTGTTTCCATGGCCCGGCCTGCGTCAACATGGAGCACAAGAAAAAGCGTGGTCTGTGCATGAAAACCTTTACATTTGACGACCCGGAACTCGGCACAATTCGTTACACCGACAGGAAACGGTACTTGTGGCTGTTCTCGGTGTTCTTTCCGCTGATTCCGTTTATCGGGATGGGGCTGTCCCTGTGGAACGGCAGCGAGTGGGTGCTATGGCTGCCGCTGCTGGCGGTCTACATCCTGATCCCAATTCTCGATTTCATTTTTCCGAACGATGCCAGCAATCCACCCGAGCAGGTGGTGCCGCAGTTGGAGGCCGACCCCTACTACCGGGTGCTGAACCACCTGACGGTTCCCCTGCACTTTATCGTGCTGGTCTGCGGTACCTGGTTCGTGGCCGCGCAGGATCCGGGCTGGTTTGGCACCCTCGGATTGGCCCTGCTGGTGGGCGCGATCGGCGGTTTCGGCGTCAACACGGGTCACGAACTGGGTCACAAGAAAGACCCGGTCGACCGAATGGCCGCGCGCCTGGTTCTGGCCGTGCCGTTTTACGGGCACTTCACGATGGAGCACAACGCGGGCCACCACGCCCAGGTGGCAACTCCAGAAGACACGGCCAGCGCACGCATGGGGGAGAGTATCTACCGCTTTGCATTACGGGAAATTCCGGGGGGAATCAGCCGGGCCTGGGCGTTGGAGCGGCGGCGCCTGGAGCGCCAGGGCCGCAGTGCCTGGTCATGGCGTAACCATATCCTGCAGTCCTACTCGGTTTCCGTGTTACTTTACGGCGCGCTGTTGTGGGCCTTCGGACCGGCGGTGCTGCCGTTCCTGTTGATCCAGGTTGCCTGGTCCTGGTGGCAGCTGACCAGCGCCAACTACGTGGAGCACTACGGCCTGCTCAGAGAGAAACGGCCGGACGGACGCTACGAGCGCTGCCAGCCGCACCATTCCTGGAACGCCAACCACGTGGCGTCGAACCTGGTGTTGTTCCACCTGGAACGACATTCCGATCACCACGCCCACGCTGCCCGCCGCTACCAGTCGCTCCGACACTTCGAGGATGTGCCGCAATTGCCCAGTGGTTATTTCGGCATGTTCTTGCTGGCTTACGTGCCGCCGCTGTGGTTTCGCGTGATGGACCCCCGCGTCCTCGAACTCGCGGACGGCGACATGAACCGCGTCAACCGCCTGTAGGAGCGACGCGAGTCGCGATTCGCCCGGGCTTCAGCCGCACCGGCTCTCGCGCGGCAGGCTGAAAAACTTCAGGTCCTCGAGTTCTGCATCACCGGGTTCGTCCTCGTCAAAGGCGTCGTCCAGCTGCGACGCCAGTCGATCTGCCTCGGCCAGGTAGGCCGAATACAGGTGGGTTCGCTCGCCCGCACCGAGCGCGCGCGCCTGGTAACCGCTGCACTCGAGCGCGTCGTCAAGCGAAAAGCCGTCCAGGCAGGGGCAGTCGACCTTGTGTACCCACGAGCCCGTGTTCATATCGAAACGGTAAAGCGGCATGAAGCGGTGGCCGTGCGCCGCGACGAAATCGATGGCGTCCAGGATATAGCCCACGTCCAGGTCGTCCATTGCGTAGTGCAGGCTGATTCGAACCCATCCCGGCTTGATGCCCGAGTACCCTTTCCTGATCCAATCGCGGTAGCGCTCGGAGTGATCGAAGTCGATGCCCAGCAGGCGGTGTCCATACGGCCCCGCGCAGGAGCAACCGGCCCGTGATTGCACCCCGAACAGGTCGTTCAGCAGGGTCGTGACGAACTTCGGGTGCAGGTACTTGCCACGCGGGTCTCGCAGGTTGAAGGAAACAATGGCTATGCGCCGTTCCGGGTCCGGGTTTCCGAGGATCTCGATGTTGAGGTTGTCGCGCCAGCGCTCGAACGTGCGCTTTACGAGTTCGTGTTCGCGGGCCTCGATAGCCGGCACGCCGATCCGGTCCTTCAACTCGAACGCCATGCCGGCTTTTAGCGTCTGCAGCACGCCCGGTGTTCCAGCTTTTTCCCGCTCCTCGATGCGCGTGATGAAATCCTGGCCCGAGGGGCCGACGTAATCCACGGTGCCCCCGGCACTGACGCTGGGCGGCAGATCACGGCGGTAAATACGCTGGTTGAACACCAAAACACCGCTGGCGCCGGGCCCACCCAGGAATTTATGTGGTGATATGAAGACGGCGTCGATCGATGCGTCGCCGTCGTGCTTCCCCTCGGGGGGATTCATATCGATCTCGACGTAGGGGGCGCTGGCGGCATAGTCAAAACAGGCGATGGCATCAAAGCGATGCAGCAGGCAAGCGATCTCGTGAACCGGGGTGCGCATGCCGGTCACATTGGAGGCGGCTGAAAACGAACCGATGCGTTGGCGGCCCTGGTAGGCCGGATCCTGCAGGAGCCGCTCGAGATGGCTCAGGTCGACGCTGCCGTCCTCGGCGAGGTCCACTTCGACCACTGTGGCGAGACTCTCTCGCCAGGAGATCTCGTTTGAATGGTGTTCGTACGGACCGACGAACACCACGGGCTGTTTTTCGTCCATGTGGTCAGCCAGGTCCGCAACGGCCGCCGGTCCCAGGGCGCCCCGCAGCAACTCGTTCAGGTTATGGCGCGTCGCCGGTGGCAGCGCCACGCCGACGATCTGCTGCAACTTGTCGATCGCCCCGGTCGCGCCGGTGCCCACGCACACGATCCGCCCGTCGGGCCCGGCGTTGACGGAGCGCTTGATGGCGTGCTCGGCTTTTTCCACCAGTTGGGTCATCGAGCGCCCGCTGATGTCGTCCTCGGTATGGGTGTTGGCGTAGATGCGCTGCAGACTCTGCAGGTATTTCTCGACGAAGCCGAGGCAACGGCCAGAGGCGATGTAATCGGCGTAGACCATCAAGCGCTCGCCGAACGGCGTGGTGATCGGCGCATCGGCGCCGACAATTTCTTTACGTAGCGAATCGAAATCCAGTTTGCAGGGCATGTTCATGGCATTCCAACCGCGCGGCGGTTAACGGGGAGAGTATTCTAAAGCCTTTGCCGGCGGACTGCTGCCCTCGCTTGCCGATTGCGCCGGGCCGGCCCGATCGGGGACAATTGGCGGGGGCGCCGGCGGCGAGGCGGTGGCTGACCAGGCAACGGGGCTCGCGCCCGGAGGACATGCTGTGAAGGACTTTGACCAGGACTTTGTGCGGGCCCAGTTTCCCGCGTTCAATGAATCTACTCTCGAGGGCTTCGCCCACTTTGAAAACGCCGGTGGCTCATATGCCTGCGGTCCGGCCATCACGGCCCTTGATCGTTTTTATCGCGAGAGCAAGGTCCAGCCCTACCACCACTTTGCGCCGTCGAAGCGCGGCGGCGAGTTGATGGACCAGGCAAAGCAGCGTATGGCCGGCTGGCTGAATGTCGGCGAAGACGAGGTTCACTTCGGGCCGTCGACCTCGGCCAACAGCTACACCCTGGCCCATGCCCTGCGCGAGCACCTTGCGCCGGGCGACGAGGTGATCGTCACCAACCAGGACCACGAGGCCAATATCGGAGCCTGGAGGCGGCTCGAGAAGGCCGGCATCGTGGTGCGGGAATGGTGCGTGAACCCCGCAACAGCGGAACTGGAGATCGCCGGGCTCGAAGCGCTGCTGGGTGAGCGCACCCGTGCGGTGGCGTTCACGCATTGCTCCAACGTCGTGGCCAGCATCAACCCGGTGCGAGAGATCACCGACCTCGTACACCGCGCCGGCGCCATCGCCATCGTCGACGGCGTCTCCTTCGCCCCGCATGGCCTGCCGGACGTGCGCGAACTGGGCGCCGACGTCTATTTCTTCTCCCTGTATAAGGTCTACGGCCCGCACCTCGGCGTGATGGTGCTGTCCCGGGAATTGAACGACACCCTTCCCCACCAGGGCCACTTTTTCAACGCTGACAAGCCCGCCTACCGCTTCACCCCGGCCGGTCCGGACCACGCGCAGATCGCGGCCGTCAACGGCGTGATGGACTACCTCGACGCCTTGCACGACCATCACTTCGAACCTGACGAGTCGGACCCGGCCGAGCGCTCGCGCTCAGTCAGCCGCTTGCTGCGCGCCCGCGAAACCGAATTGCTGCAACCGCTGCTCGATTTCATTGCCGACCGCGAAGGTACCCGCCTGATCGGCCGGCGGCGCGCCGACGAGCGCGCACCCACGGTGGCGTTTTCATCAAGGAAGCACGCCTCTCAGGAAATTGCTTCGAATTTGGCGGCAATGGACATCGGCGTCGGCGCCGGCGATTTCTACGGCTACCGCCTGGTCGAGGCACTCGGCTACGACATGAACGACGGCGTGGTACGCGCCTCCTTCGTGCACTACACCTCGCCGGAGGAAATCCAGCGCCTGATCGAGGCACTGGATACCATGCTGTAAAACCCGACCGCACGGCCTAATCTTGGGTAGAGGATTGCGACTAGACATGGGGTCAGAGTAGCTCAGCTACTCTGACCCCGGTTTTCCTGTAGGAGGCATGGCACATAGCCGGGGGGGCGGCTGTTCGGTGGAACGAACATAAAGCAAGCCGCCGAGTGTCCGGACCGCATAGGGGCGATTGGCCCGGATGGCCAATCGAGCTTCGAACGGACAGGAAGTCCGTCCGAAGCGGCCCCGTCCATGCGGTCCGGGCGCGAGGGAACCCCGAAGGGGCGGCGAGCAGAGAGCGGAACCGAATGGGCGTCCCTCGCGGCGGCGAGCAGAGAGCGGAACCGAATGGGCGTCCCTCGCGGCGGCGTTCCAAAAGTAGTACCAAGATGCGGGGTAGCTGAAGTGCGAACACGCAATCGAACGGGCGGCCCGCGCGGCGTGGCTCCAAATATACTTCGACCCAGACAGGGTGCGAACGATTATCAAAACGGGTATGCTGGCGCGGAATCCAGCGCAGGATGACAAGGGCGTGAAGCGCACAGACACTTCCAATCCGGACTATTTCCACCAGGTCGTCGACTGCCAGTGGGGTTGCCCCGCACACACCGACGTTCCCGAATACATTCGATTGATCGCCCAGGGGCGCTTTGACGACGCCTACATGGTCAATCGCGATTCCAACGTATTTCCCGGCATCCTCGGCCGCGTTTGCGACCGCCCCTGCGAGCCGGCCTGCCGGCGCGGGCGGATGGACGAGAAGCCCGTCGCGATTTGCCGGCTCAAGCGCGTCGCCGCCGACCACCGGGGGGATATTACCGACCGCCTGCCGCAGGCGCCCGCCGAGAAGAACGGCAAGAAGATCGCGCTGATTGGCGCCGGCCCGGCCTCGCTGACGGTGGCCAATGACCTGATGCCTCTGGGCTACGAGTGCACGATTTTCGAGGCCCAGTCGGTGGCCGGCGGGTTGATGCGCTACAACATCCCCGCTTTTCGCCTGCCCCCCCAAGTGCTGGACGAAGAGATCGACTATATCGTCGACATGGGCGTCGAGGTTCACTACAACACGCGCATCGAGAGCATGAAAGAATTGCTGGAGGCCGGGTACGATGCCGTTTTCGTCGGAACCGGCGCGCCGCGCGGCAAAGAACTGAAACTGCCGGGCCGCTACGACACCGAAAACATTCACATCGGCATCGACTGGCTGGAGTCGGTAGCCTTCAAGCACATCGAATCGATCGGCAAGCGGGTGCTGATCATCGGCGTCGGCAATACGGCGATGGACTGCTGCCGCACCTCTCTGCGGCTCGGCGCGAAAGACGTGAAAGTCATGGCGCGCAAGCCGCGCGAGTTCTTCAAGGCCTCCGACTGGGAGCTCGAGGACGCGGAGGAAGAGCGGGTCGAGATCGTCGTCAACCATTCCCCCAAGGAGTTCGTGATCGAAGACGGCGTGCTCAAGGGCATGAAGTTCGAGCTGATGGAGTACGTGGTCGAAAACGGCCGCATCCACGACCAGGAAGTGGTGGGTGAAGAGTTCATCCCCTGCGATGACGTGATCCTGGCCATTGGCCAGGAAAACGCCTTTCCCTGGATCGAGCGCGAACTGGGTATCGAGTTCAACCCCTGGGAAGAGCCGATGGTGGACGAGAACACCTTCGAGTCGACCCGCAAGGGTGTGTTTTTCGGCGGCGACTCCGCCTTTGGCCCGAAGAACATCATCTGGGCGGTGGAGCACGGCCACCAGGCCGCGATCTCGATCCACCTCCATTGCCAGGGCCAGCCGCTGACCAAGCGTCTGCCGCCCCTGCTCAACCTGCATACGCAGAAAATGGGCATCCACGAGTGGAGCTACTCGAACGCCTTTGACCCGGCCGCACGGCGCAAGATGAAGCACGAACCGCTGGAAACCCGCTTCGACGACTTGGGCCGCGAGGTCGAGCTGGGCTTCGACGCCGAGCAGACGGCGCGTGAGGTCGAACGTTGCCTCAACTGCGATATCCAGACGGTGTTTTACGACAAGCTCTGCATCGAGTGCGACGCCTGCATCGACATCTGCCCCACGCACTGCCTGACCATCACCCCCAACGGCGAGAAAGAGCGCATCCGCGACCGGCTAAAAGCGCCGGTTCTGGAGCACGACCAACCGATGTTCGTCTCGGACGAGTTGAAGCAGACCTCCCGGGTGATGGTGAAAGACGAGAACTTCTGCATCCATTGCGGCGTCTGCGCCGAACGCTGCCCGACCGCGGCCTGGGACATGCAGAAATCCCTGCTGACCTTCCGCTACGCGGCGGATCACAAGACCGACAGCGGTGATACGCCATGAGCACGACGCAAAACCGGATCAACGACTTCGTCCTCAAGATCGCCACGGTCAACGGCACCGGGTCGGCCAGCGCGAATGGCCTGCTGATGAAAGCCCTGTTCCGGATGGGCGTGCCGGTCACCGGCAAGAACCTGTTCCCCTCGAACATCCAGGGCCTGCCCACCTGGTACGAGGTGCGCGCCAACCACCAGGGTTACATGTCGCGCTGCAGCCGCGTGGACGTGATGGTGGCGATGAACGCGCAGACCTACCAGAAAGACCTGGCCGAGGTCAGCCCGGGCGGGTTTCTCGTTTACGACGCCACCTGGCCGCGCGAGCGGGACCTGAACCGCCACGACATCACCGTGTTCGGCGTGCCGCTGTCGAAGATGTGCAACGAGAACTTCGAGGTCGCGCGGGTACGCATCCTGATGAAAAACGTGATGTACGTCGGCGTGTTGGCCGCATTGCTGGACCTTGACCTAGAGGTCATCAAGCAACTGCTTCAGGAAACCTTCTCCAGCAAGCCCAAGCTGATCGACGCCAACCTCAAGGCCATCATGCTGGGTTACGAGTATGCGCAAAAACACTTCACCTGCCCGCTACCGATCCGTGCCGAGACTATGGGTGACAATACCGGCAACATCCTGATCACGGGTAACGAGGCCATCGGCCTCGGCTGCCTGTACGCTGGCGCCACAGTGGGCGCCTGGTACCCGATCACGCCCTCGACGGGCGTGATGGACGCGTTTACGTCCTATTGCGAACGATTTCGCGTCGACCCCGAAACCGGCGACCGAAACTACATGATTATCCAGGCCGAGGACGAACTGGCCGCGGCCGGCATGGTGATCGGCGCCAACTGGGTTGGCGCACGCGCCTTTACCCCGACATCCGGCCCTGGTATCTCGCTGATGAGCGAGTTCATCGGCTTCGCGTACTACGCCGAGATCCCCTCGGTGTTCATCAACGTTCAGCGCGTCGGGCCGTCTACGGGCATGCCGACCCGGACCCAGCAAAGCGACACCATGATGTGTGCCTACGCCTCGCATGGCGACACGCGCCACCCGCTGTTGTTCCCCTCCAACCCCCATGAGTGTTTCGACATGGCGGTGCGCGCCTTCGACCTGGCCGAGCGCCTGCAGACCCCGGTCTTCCTGCTTTCCGACCTGGACATTGGCATGAACGACTGGATGGTGCCCGAACTGGACTGGGACGACGCTTACCGCCCCGATCGCGGCAAGGTGTTACGGCCCGATGACCTGGCCGAGATGGATCGCTTCATTCGTTACCTCGACACCGACGGCGACGGCATTCCGCATCGCACGTTGCCTGGCGATGACCCGAAGGGTGCGTACTTCACGCGCGGCTCCGGCCACAACAAGTACGGCGGCTACACCGAGGATTCGGACGAGTACCAGGAGATCCTCGACCGCCTGCTGGTCAAGTGGGACACGGCCAAGACGCTGGTCCCGGACGCCATCCTCAGCCCGAGTTCGAAAAAAACGAAACTGGGCATACTCGCCTACGGCAGCTCGGACGGCGCGGTCATCGAGGCGCGCGACCGCCTGGCCGAGCTAGGCATCCACGTGAATTACCTGCGCATCCGCGCCTTTCCGTTCAGCGCCGAGGTGCACGAGTTCCTCGAGGCCCACGACACGATTTACGTGGTCGAACAGAACCGCGACGCCCAGATGAAGGCTCTCTTAATGCTGGAAGCCAACGACATCGCCGACCGCCTGGTGTCCATCCTGCATTACAACGGAATGCCAATCCCCAGCGAGTGCGTGGTGACCGGCGTCTCCCGCCACCAGGGCCTGGAGGTGGCCGCATGACCTATCTCGCCCGACCGAAAATCGAACTGCCCGGCCAGAAGACCAATGCGATCGGACTAACCCTGCGCGACTACGAGGGCGCCCTGTCCACGCTCTGCGCCGGCTGCGGCCACGATTCCATCACCGCGGCGCTGGTGCAGGCGCTGTGGGAGATGTCACTGCGGCCCGAGATGCTGATCAAGATGTCCGGTATCGGCTGCTCGTCGAAAACGCCCGCCTATTTCGTGCACGGCGCGCACGGCTTCAACTCGGTGCACGGCCGCATGCCCTCGGTCGCCACCGGTGCGCTGGCCGCCAACCGCGACCTGGTCGGCCTCGGCGTGTCCGGCGACGGCGACTCGCTGTCGATCGGCTTCGGCCAGTTCGGCCACGTGATCCGCCGCAACGTGAACATGTTGTATTTGATCGAGAACAACGGCGTCTACGGCTTGACCAAGGGCCAGTTCTCGGCCTCGGCGGACGCCGGCAGCACCTCGAAGAAGGGCGAGGTGAACCAGATGCAGAACATCAACGCGGTGGCCACCGCGATCTCGATGGGCGCCAGTTTCGTGGGCCGTGGTTTCTCCGGCGACCGCGAGCAACTGGTGCCGCTGATCAAGTCGGCCATCGCCCACCCCGGCTGCGCGGTGCTGGACGTGATTTCACCGTGCGTGACCTTCAACGACCACGAGGGCTCAACCAAGAGCTACGCCTATACCCGCGAGCACAAGCTGCGTGCCACTGAGGCCGACCTGATCCCGCCGCGCGCGGAGATCCGGGCCAGCTACTACGCCGGCGACACTTATCCGGTGCGCCTGCATGATGGCTCGACCATCCTGCTGAAGAAGGCCGACCCGGACTACGACCCGACGCGGCGCAACAACGCCCTGGGTTACCTCGAGCGCCACCGCCGCCACGGCGAGATCGTCACCGGCGTGCTCTACATCGACCAGAACGTGCCCGACATGCACGAACAGTCGCGCAGCACCGAGGCGCCGCTCCGGGACCTGCCGTTTGAGACCCTTTCCCCGGGACGGGATGCGTTGGCTGAGCTGCAAAAGGGCATGAAGTAGAGGAGTTCCACGAGCGACGTCGCTCAACCGCATAAAGGAGTCTGCTGCTGGCTTCGCCATCCGCAGACATGGGGTGTTTCATGGGTCCAGGTTCATGTGAAACAATATCGGCATGTTTCTTAGCACTTCACGACGGCTTCGGAATGCGGTGCTGAGCGAGTTCTACCGCGGTGCCAGGACCACGCCGTGTCGAGACAGGGCGGGGCAATGAGTATTCTCGTCGTCACCTGGTCGATGTTTTCGGCGGCCTGCGCGATGCTCGCGCTGATACATGTTTTCCTGTGGTCGAACAGGAAAAGCGAGCCGGTTTACCTGCTTTTGGCGTTCATGGCGTTGGCCGCGTCTTTCGT
The DNA here is from genome assembly GCA_013042915.1 of Lysobacterales bacterium. Lineage (GTDB taxonomy): Bacteria > Pseudomonadota > Gammaproteobacteria > Xanthomonadales > SZUA-36 > JABDPF01. The sequence continues at coordinate 4,400 of JABDPF010000015.1, read as the reverse complement.
CGCGATTCAGGAGATGAATCTGTTTTCGACCGGCGATCCCGACGTGGCCCAGCGCTTGATCCTGTGGCAGAACCTCTTAATCGCGCTGGTACTGATTCCCATGGTCTGGTCGGTGCGCTCGTACCTGCCGTCCGCACGTACCTGGGGCGCGGTCTCAATCTCGGTATTGTGGGGTATCGGTCTGCTGATCAACTTCCTGATGCCGGGCAACCTGACTTTCACTGAAATTAGCGCAATGGATGCCAGGGTTACGGTCTGGGGCGACCCGTTTTATGTTCCCGTCGGCACCGTCAACGACTGGAAATGGTTAGTGGACATCACGGTGGTCCTGATTCCCCTGTATATCATCGATGCCGCCTGGCATGACCGGCGCCCGCACAGGGGTCGGCGGGGTCTGGTGATCACGCTTGGCACGGTACTGTTCATCCTTTTTGCCGGTATCCAGGCGATTGCCGTCGACGCCGGCATCCTGTCGGCACCCTACATGGTGAGCGCGGCTTTCCTGACGATGGTCTTCGCCCTGACCTGGGTTTTCGCCCGTGACGTCGTTAACGCCAGGACCCTGGCGGTCGAGCTGACCCAGTCTCGGAACGAAACCGAACAACTGGTCCGCGCCAACCTGCTCGGCGAGGTGGCTTCCGCCCTGGCGCACGAACTCAACCAACCGCTCGCGGCCATCCTGGGGAACGCCCAGGCGGCCCGGAAGTTCTTGTCGCGGCCCGAGCCCGACCTGACAGAGATCGAAGAAATCCTCGATGACATCGTCCGGGACGACAAACGTGCCCGCGACATCATCCTCAAGATGAGAAGCATGCTTCACGGTGACGAATCCGTCCACGAACCCGTAGAACTGCGGGTCATCGTGGCCGAAGCCATCGACTTCCTGAAGGGCGAATTCAAGCAAAATGGCATCTCGACCCGGTTCGACGTGTCGCCCCCGGTTCCAATGGTTGGCGGGGGACGTATCGCGCTGCAACAGGTCATACTCAACCTGCTGATCAACGCCGAACATGCCTTGCTCGATTCCCGCTCGGAGAATTGCGATATCCAGATTCGGCTGTTCGCGCATCACGGCGGCGCAGTGTTGGAAGTGAGGGATCACGGCCCCGGCATCGCCGATGAGATCCGTTCGCGGCTGTTCGAGCCGTTCGTGACAACCAAGCACAGGAATATCGGTATGGGCCTTGCGGTGTGCAAGCGCATCATCGAGGCCCGCGGTGGACAGCTGAGCGCGGAAAACGCGGATGGAGGCGGCGCCTGTTTCCGGGTGTGGTTGCCCGCGGAGCAGGCGTGAAGCAGACGGTATTCATCATCGACGACGACGCGTCCATTCGCAAGAGCCTTGGCCGCTTACTACGCGCCAGCGACTTGGTGACGGAAGATTTTCCCTCCGCCGAACGGTATCTCGAAAGGGCGCCCTACGATGGCGTTGGCTGCATCCTGCTGGATGTCAACATGCCGGGGATCAGTGGTATCGAACTACAGACGCAACTGATGGATTCCGGTCGTGATCTGCCGATCATCTTTCTCACCGGCTACGGCAACATTTCAATGAGCGTCAACGCCATGAAAAGGGGTGCACTCGACTTCCTGACCAAGCCGGTCTCAGAAGACCAGTTGCTGCCCGCGGTGCGGCAGGCCCTTCAGCACCACCACTCGCTCAGGGACGAAAGAGATATCCGGGCCTCAATCGAAGCCCGGCTGGCCACGCTGACCCATCGGGAAAAAGAGGTCATGCGTGAATTGATAACCGGCGCGCCCAACAAGATCGTCGCGGACCGGCTGGGCATCGCCATCAAGACCGTCAAAGTACACCGGGCCAACCTGATGCTTAAAATGGGCGTTCGTTCAATCGCGGAACTTCTGCACCTCTGTCACCTGGTCGGCACCAAGCCCGACGCGCCGCCCCTGCGCTGATTCCCGGACTGCGGCACCGGGGCGACCCCACCTTTAGCGGGCTTCCCACTAGGCACTAAGTCCAATGGTGGCGCCTGTCCCTGGGTGCTAACCTTAAGCGCGCTAAGTTAACCGAGCTATGCACCTATGGTGCAAGGCCGTTTTAAATATGTCTTCCATCACGGTGTTTATCATCGATGCGAATGAATCCACTCAACACGCCCTGTCGCGGTTGATGCGGGCGGCCGGGTTTCGGGTGTTTTGCACCGGCAGCGTCAATGAACTGCTGCGGCTGGAGCGGCCCGCCAGTAACGCCGTGATCCTGGCGGACGTGGACACTACCCGTCTTTTTGCCGAAACGCTGCCCCGCTGCTTGCACGACAAGAGCCAGGCCCTGCCGGTGATCTATCTGACGGATTACGACACGGAGTACATGCGCAAGGAGGCCAGGCGGATGGGCGCTGTTGGCTACTTCCGAAAACCCATTGACGACCAGGCCTTGTTGGACTCTATTACCTTTGCTGTACGCCAATCGAAGGTCAGAAACGCGGGCTGAAGAGTCAAGAGGCAACCCGCACAAGCGATGCAAACGAAAGGAGATTGAACGATGAAATGGTTTACGCGGATTTTACTGTTTAGCCTGACCTGGTTACTGGCCAGCGCGGCCATGGCCCAGGAAAAACCCAATATTCTCATTATCTGGGGAGACGACATTGGTTGGTTTAACGTCAGTGCCTACAACCACGGCATGATGGGCTACCAGACTCCCAATATTGACAGCATCGCCCGCGACGGCATGCTGTTCACCGACTCGTACGGCGAGAACAGCTGCACCGCGGGCCGGGCCTCGTTCATCACCGGGCAGAGCCCGTACCGCACCGGATTGCTCAAGGTCGGTTTGCCGGGCGCGCCCGAGGGTATGAGCGAAAAAGACCCCACGATTGCGGGCCTGCTCAAGGACGAGGGCTACATGACCGGCCAATTCGGCAAGAATCACCTCGGCGACGGTGATCAGCACCTGCCGACCAACCATGGATTCGACGAGTTCTTCGGCAACCTGTACCACCTCAATGCCGAGGAAGAGCCGGAAAACCCGGATTATCCCGCTGATCCCGAGTTCAAGAAGCGTTTCGGACCCCGCGGCGTTATCCATTCCTTTGCCGACGGCCGGGTCGAGGACACGGGTCCGCTTACCCGCAAGCGCATGGAAACCATCGACCAGGAAGTCTTGAGCCTCACCGAAGACTTCATGGACCGCGCCACGGCTGCGGACAAGCCCTTCTTCGTCTGGTTCAACACGACCCGCATGCACGTCTGGACCCACCTGAAAGACGAGTCCAAGGACGTGACGGGGCAAGGCATCTACGCCGACGGCATGGTTGAGCATGATAACCATGTCGGTCAGTTACTGGCCAAGCTCGATGAGTTGGGTATCGCGGACAACACCATCGTCATGTATTCGACCGACAACGGTGCCGAGGTCATGACCTGGCCCGATGGCGGAACGACGATGTTCAAGGGTGAGAAAAACACGACCTGGGAAGGCGGCTTTCGCGTGCCGACCATGGTTCGCTGGCCCGGAAAGATCAAGCCCGGACAGGTATCGAACGAGATCATTTCTCACCAGGACTGGATGCCGACCTTGCTTGCAGCCGCGGGTAACGAGACCGTCAAAGAAGACCTGATCGAAGGCCGGCGAGTCAACGGCCGCAAGCTCAAGGTTCACCTGGACGGCTACAATTTCCTGCCCTACTTCATGGGCGAGGAGGAAAAAGGCCCGCGCCAGGCGTTCTTTTACTTCACCGACGATGGCTCCATCTCCGCCCTGCGCTACAACGACTGGAAGATCAACTTCACGATCCAGGAAGCTCATGGCATCGACGTTTGGTCCACGCCGTACGTGAACCTCAGGCTTCCGATGTACACCAACCTGCGCATGGATCCATTCGAGCGGGCCGCCGAGGAATCCATCCTGTATGACAAGTGGTCGTTCGATCGCCTGTTCGTCCTGGTCCCCGCACAGGTTATCGCACGCAACTTTTTGATGACCTTCAAGGATTTCCCGCCGCGCCAGAAGCCAGGCAGCTTCTCGCTTGATCGCGTGTTGGAAGAGTTGGCGGAAGGCCAGCCCAAGTAACGCCCGACCCCGGGGGCGCGAAACGTGCTCCCGGGGCCCGGACCACAACAGCAATAGTTGAAAGGACTGATTGACATGAAAATCATCAATGGTTGCATCCCTCGGTTGTTCGTCGTCGCCATTTTCCTGTTTTCGGGTGCCGCCCTGGCCCAGGAAGAGGCCAACTACGACGACGAAACCGCGGTCAACGAACAGGATGACGTGTCCAAGGCCCTCGACTCGACGGCCACCCAGTGGTCGTTCCAGTTCGCCTGGCAACAGACGGACTGGAAGACGGACATGGTCGGTGGCCAACCACGGCCGCAGGGACTGGATAATTTCGCCCAGTTGCGAATTGTCGCGCCGTTCGTGTTTGAGAAATTCACGC
>JABDPF010000104.1 GCA_013042915.1 Lysobacterales bacterium | reverse complement strand
ATCCGGCATGCCCCCTCATCTGAAACCATGCACGGCCCAATCGGCTTGCGCGGCGTGCAGGCCTTGCCGTAAAGGATGCACTGGTTCGGATAGATCTTTCCGAGCACCACCCGCGCACAATCGCATCCGGGCGGCATCTCCCCTGCCCGCTTACGGTCCTCTTCCGGCTCGATGGAAAAACGGACGCGGGCGTCGAGGTCGCCCAGTTTCTCCTGGAGGGTAAAACCCGAACCCGGAATAACACCGATACCCCGCCAGTTGGCGTCGGTGACATCCATCACGTCATTCAGGATCGCCCTGGCGGTGGGGTTGCCGCCGGGCTGGGCGACCGCCTGGTAGCAGTTATCCAGAAACGGCCTGTTTTCGATCACCTGGCGCAACACCGAGTAGAGCGCCGCCAGCAGGCTCTCAGGATTGAACCCGGCGACCGCGGCCGGGATGCCGTGTTTCTTCGGCACGAACTCCCATTCCTCCGGGCCCATCACAGTGGAGACGTGTCCGGGCGCCACCAGCGCGTCGAAGCCGGGCGTATCGCTGTCGAGCAGCAACGCCACGGCCGGCCAGGTCAGTCGGCCGGACAATAGGACCGACAGGTTGGGCGGCAATCCTTCACGCAAACCGTTGGCAATCAACCCGGCGACCGGCGCAGTGGTGGTCTCGAAGCCGGCAGCGAAGAAAACCACTTCGCGGTCCGGGTGGGCCTTCGCGATGGCGAGCACTTCTTCCGGCGACGACACCGGGCGCACGTCGCCGCCGGCGGCCTTTGCCTGCTCCAGCGAGCGCGGCTCGGCTTTGGGCGCATTGCAGGGCACGCGCAGCATGTCGCCGAACGCGGCCACGGTCACACCGTCGCGCCGGGCCAGCTGGATGGCCGCGTAAATATCTTCCTCGGGACAGACGCAGACCGGGCAACCCGGTCCGGGGATCAGTTCAACCTGCGGCGGCAGGGCGCCGCGCAGGCCGGCCATCGTAATCGAGCGTTCGTGGCCGCCGCAGACGTTCATCACGCGCACCGAGTCCGGCAGCGGCAGGCCGCGTATGCGTTCCAGCCAGGTGCGCGCGGAAGTCAAGCGATCAGCCGTGGCTATGAAGCGCAGCGCCGTCCGGCTGAATACTGGGATTCAATTCCCGTCCGGCGCGTTGCGCGGCAACCGCTTCGCGCAGCCAGCCGAGCCAGCCTTCCAGGCTCTCGGGCCGGCGGGCGGACAGGGTAAAAACTTCCGCCGGGTTGGCCAACTCGCGCAGATGGCGCTCAGCCTTCGCGGTATCGAAGTCATCCAGCACATCCAGCAGGTCGGATTTGGTCAGCAGCATCAGGTCCGCCGCGCGGAACATCACCGGGTACTTGGACGGCTTGTCGTCCCCTTCGGTCACCGACAGCAGCGTGACGTTGGCATGGTGCCCCAGGTCGAAACTGGCCGGGCACACCAGGTTACCGACGTTCTCGATGAACAGCAGGTCGACGCCGTCCAGATCCATTTCGTGCAGGGCGTCGTGCACCATGTGCGCATCCAAATGGCAGGCCTGGCCGGTGGTAATCTGTACCGCCGGCACACCGTGCGCCCGGATGCGCTCGGCGTCGTTTTCAGTCTCCAGGTCGCCCTCCACCACCGCGATCGAAAACTCGCTGCCCAGGGCCTCGATGGTGGCTTCCAGCAAAGCGGTCTTGCCGGAGCCAGGGGACGACATCAGGTTGACTGCCAGCACGCCGTGGCGTGAGAAATGTTCGCGGTTGTGCGCCGCCTGGTGATCGTTTTCATGCAGCAGGCTGGACAGCACTTCGATCGACGCCGTGCCGTCGGAGGTATGTTCCAGCTTGCCGTCCGCTTTCACCAGGTGGGCATTGCCGGGGGTAATGGTGCAGCCGCAAGTTTCACACAAGGTCACTCTCCTTAAATTCGTTTTGAACGTGAGCTTTAAGTTTCAATCTCCAGGCTCAGCAATAATAATTCCTCGCCTTCGGTCACGTTGACCCGCCATTCGCCGCAGTACTGGCAGACCAGGTTGTTGACCGGAACGGCGCTGCTGGCGCCGCATTCCTGGCATTTCACCACCACCGGACCCTCTTCTATTTCCAGCTCTGCTTCTGCGGCCAGGGTGCCGGCCCGGGCGATTTCGAAGGCGCGTTCCAGCAAAGGTGGTTCTACTCCGGACAATGCGCCAACGCGCAGGCGAATCAACTCGACGGTTTTTGCGTTGTTCTCCGCCGCCACTTTTTCGACCTGGCGGAGCAGGCCCTGGCAAATGGACAACTCATGCATCCTGAGCTGCTTCCGCCTCAAAAATTTCGTCGTAGAGATCCCAGGCGGTCTGGGCGTCTTCCTCGCTCATTTTCTGGATCGCGTTGCCGACGTGAATCATTACCAGGTCGCCGACCTTCAGATCTTCGTGCTGCAGCAGAAACAGACTGGCCTTGCGCTCGATGCCGCGCGCCTCGCAGCGGGCCGCAAAGCCGTCGATTTCAACAATTCGCATCGGTACGCCAAGGCACATGGTCCGGTCCGCCTAATTAATGTATCAAAAAGAATCTAATTCATGTGCGCCGAGGTTCTATTGACCTCGGTCAAGATGATGCAGTTTTCGGAATTATATGATGCATCCTGAACAGGTCAAAACCTGTGCATTAGAATATACTAATATTGTAAAGTAAGATCGCTTACGAGGAGAATCACGGCCGGCATGAAGACCCTGGTCATGGGCATTGGGAACACCTTGCTGCAGGACGACGGCGTCGGCGTTCATGTCACCGAACGATTCAAATCCTCACAATCCTCTCGTCCTGATCTGGACGTGATCGACGGTGGCACCATCGGCCTGTCGCTGCTGCCCGAAATCGAGGACGCCGACAAGGTCATCATCGTTGACGCATCCGAGATCGGCGACAGCCCGGGCTCGATGCGCATTTTCCGCAACGAGGAAATCGATCAGCAACTGTCCGGCAAGCGCCGGTCGGTGCACGAGGTGGCCCTTTACGATCTGTTTTCCGCCGCCGCCATTCGCGGCCGCAGCCCCCGCGAACGGGTGCTGATAGCGATTCAGCCCGCCTGTACTGAATGGGGTCTGGAACCCACGCCCGACGTCATGGCCACGATTCCGCTCGCCTGCGAAGCCCTGGCCGAACTGGCCGGGCAGGAGTCGTCCGATGCGTGACAGCGCCGCCCCCTGCCTGAGCGAGATGAGCACCGGAATGGCCTCTTCCGTGCTGGCCGAAATCGGCCGCATGCTCGACACCCTGGCCGGATCTGACGAGCCCGGTTCGATTGATCTCAGGAGCCTGCCGCTCAGCGATGCCGACCGGGCTCAGCTGGAGGAACTGCTGGGCCGTGGAGAAGTCAGCGCCGAACTGGCCCTGGCGGGCGACTCCGAAGTCTGGGAAACCACCTATCCCGGTGTCTGGTGGATCCGCCACCGCGGCGCCGGCGGCAAGATCGCATCCGAAGTGATCTCGGTCTGCCGCATACCCGAAATTCTGATGACCCACCCTGCCGACATTGAAGCGGCCGCAAGCCGCCTGCGCGAAAAACTGGAGACAACTGATGTCTGATAAAAAAACACTGGGTGAAATGCTGACGGAACGTGGCGTATCCCGCCGCAGCTTCCTGAAGTACGCCTCCTACACCGCTTCGATCCTGGCGCTGCCGCCCACTGCGGCGACCGCCATCGCCCAGGGCATTGCCAACGCCCGGCGCCAATCGGTGATCTGGCTTTCATTTCAGGAGTGCACCGGCTGCACCGAATCGATCACGCGGGCGCACGCGCCGTCGATCGAAGACCTGATCTTCGACTTCATCTCGCTGGATTACCACCACACCCTGCAGAACGCATCCGGCCACCTGGCCGAGGAAGCACGCATGCAGGCGATGAAAGACAACGCCGGCGAATACATCGTGATCGTCGACGGCTCTGTACCGCTCAAAGATGACGGCATTTACTCTACTATCGCGGGCATCACCAACCTGCAGATGCTGGAAGAAACCTGCCGCGATGCGTTTGCCGTGATCTCGGTTGGCAGCTGCGCAACCTTCGGCGGAATCCCGGGCGCCAACCCGAACCCGACCGGCGCGGTGCCGGTCAGCGACATCATCACCGACAAGCCGGTCATCAATATCTCCGGCTGCCCGCCGATACCCGAGGCGATGACCGGAACGATCGCCTACCTGCTGTCCTTTGGCTCGGTTCCCGAACTCGACCACCTGGGGCGGCCCAAGGCCTTTTTCGGCGAAGCGATCCACGACCGCTGCTACCGCCGGCCGTTTTACGAGCGCGGCATGTTCGCCAAGAGCTTCGATGACGAAGGCGCCCGCCAGGGCTGGTGCCTGTTCGAAGTGGGCTGCAAAGGACCGGTCAGCTACAACGCCTGCGCCACGCTGAAGTGGAACGGCGGCGTGTCCTTCCCGATCCAGTCGGGACACGGCTGCCTGGGTTGTTCCGAGCCGGGCTTCTGGGACATGGGCGGTTTCTACAAACCGCTGTCCACCGCCAAGGGCGACCCGCTCCAATGGGCCGGAGGAGCCGCCGTTGCCGGCGCCGCCATCGGCGCTGCCAGCGCCGCGATCGCCAGAAACAAGCGTAATAAAGTCATGAAGGAGGGCAAATAATGGAACTGCTCGAGTTTGCACGCGGACCCGTTTTGACGTTTGCCATCACGGTTTTCATCGCCGGTATCACCTACCGGGTTTTCTCCCTGTTCCTGATGTGGCGGACGAAAGACTCCTCCGCCGGGCGCAAACGTTCCCGCTCCGCTTTCGCCTCAGCGGTGCGCGAAGTGATCCGCCGCCTGTGGCCGCAGGCCGTCTACCAGCAGCGGACCATGTTCGAACTGGTCAACGGTTACGTTTTTCACATCGGCCTGGCCATCATCGTGTTCCTGCTGGCTCCGCACATCGTGTTCATCAAAGACCTGGTCGGGCTGTCCTGGCCGGCGCTGCCCAATAACGTGGTGTATGCCGTCAGCATCATCACGATGGTCTCGCTGATCGCGGCGCTGGTGATGCGTATCGCCAATCCGCCGCAACGCCTGATCTCGACGTTCGACGACTGGTTCAGCTGGATCGTCACATTCCTGCCGGTGCTCACCGGCGTGATCGCCACCAGCCATCTCGGGGCACGCTACGAAACGTTGCTGGCCCTGCATATTCTCAGCGTGGCGCTGCTGCTGATCTGGATTCCGTTCGGCAAGCTGATGCATTTCTTCCTGGTGTTCGTCACCCGCAGCCAGACCGGCGCTCACCTGAGCCACCGCGGCGCCCAGCTTTAAGGAGATAACAAGAAAATGAACGCAAGAGTCGTAGTTGATCCTGTAACCCGCATCGAAGGCCATTTGCGCATCGAGGCGGAACGAAGCAATGACGGGCAAATCACCGGCGCCTGGAGCTCGGGCACGATGGTCCGCGGAATCGAACTGATTCTTCAGGGCCGCGACCCGCGTGACGCCTGGGCCTTCGCCCAGCGGATCTGCGGCGTGTGCACGCTGGTCCACGGCATCGCCTCGGTGCGCGCTGTCGAAAACGCACTGGGCTACCAGATTCCGCCCAACGCGCAATTGATCCGAAACCTGATGATCGCAGCGCAGTACGTGCACGATCACGTGATGCACTTCTATCACCTGCACGCGCTAGACTGGGTGGACGTGGTCTCGGCTTTGTCGGCCGACCCGAAAGCCACCTCGGAACTGGCGCAGTCCATATCCGGATACGCCAAGTCCAGCCCCGGCTACTTCGCCGACACGCAGAAGAAGCTGAAGACGTTCGTCGAGGCCGGCCAGCTGGGTATTTTCGCCAACGGCTATTACGGCCACCCCGACTATCGTTTGCCGCCCGAGGCCAACCTGATGGCGGTGGCGCACTACCTGGACGCGCTGGAGTGGCAGCGCGACGTGGTACAGATCCACACGATTTTCGGCGGCAAGAACCCACATCCTAATTTCCTGGTGGGCGGTGCGCCCTCCCCGATCAGCAACGACCCTTCGTCGGCGACCGGCGGATCGGCGGCCACCGCGGCCAACATCGTTGCGTTCGGCCAGATTCGCGACATCATCAATCGCATGCGAGCGTTCGTCGACCAGGTCTACGTGCCGGACACCGTGGCGATCGCCGGTTTCTACAAGGATTGGTTCTCCCGCGGCGAAGGCCTGGGCAATTTCATGACGTTCGGCGATTTTCCGTCCGAAGGCCTGGATGACCCGACCACCTGGATGATTCCGAGCGGCGCAATCCTGAACCGCGACCTCTCCACCATCCACGAAGTCGATCTGAACGACCCAAGCCAGGTGCAGGAATTCGTCGGCCACTCCTGGTACGACTACTCCGCCGGCAAGAATGCCGGCCTGCATCCCTACGACGGCGAAACCAACCTGAACTACACCGGGCCGACACCGCCATACGAGCACCTTGATGTACAGGGCAGCTACTCCTGGCTGAAGGCCCCGCGCTGGAAAGGCCACGCAATGGAAGTTGGACCGCTGTCGCGCGTTCTGATGCTGTACGCCTCCGGCCACGAACCCACCCAGGAACTGGCCGGCGCGGTGCTGAAACAGCTGGACGCCCCGCTCGACGCAATGTTCTCGACGCTCGGGCGCACCGCGGCCCGCACGCTGGAGACCAAGATCATCGCCGACCAGATGTCGATCTGGCTGGACAAGCTGATGGCCAACATCAAGGCCGGCGACCTGGCCGTGCACAACGAGGAAATGTGGGACCCGTCCACCTGGCCCAGGGAGTGCAAGGGCGTGGGCTTCATGGAGGCGCCCCGCGGCGGCCTGGCCCACTACATCGTGATCAAGGACAAGAAGATCGACAACTACCAGGCCGTGGTGCCCAGCACCTGGAACGCCGGTCCGCGCGACCCGTCCGGGCAGCCCGGCGCCTACGAAGCGGCGCTGATGGATAACCACGATCTGCTGATACCGGATCAGCCGCTCGAAATTCAGCGGACCATCCACAGCTTCGATCCCTGTATCGCCTGCGCGGTTCACGTAATGGACCCCGACGGTGAAGAACATGTGCAAGTGAAGGTGACCTAAACATGAATGCCACAACAAACACTGTCTCCGACGCCCAGGCTGCCGCCAACAAGTTTCTCGCGCTCAACAGCGGGAACCTGGCTGCCTACCTGGAAGCCTGTATTCACTGCGGCCAGTGCGCCACGGCCTGCCATTTCTACGAAGTGACCAACGACCCCAAGTACACCCCCGCCTACAAGCTCTTTCCGATGGCCAAGGCGCACCGCAAGACCAAGTGGCCCTGGAACTGGTTTGGCGGGCCCACGGTCACCGAGGCCGACCTCGAGGAATGGGAAGAACTGCTGTTCGACAGCTGCACGATGTGCGGGCGCTGCACCCAGGTGTGCCCGATGGGCATCGACATCGCCTCCATCGTGGCCGCCTCGCGGCAGGCCTTCTCGGCGGCCGGGCGCGGCCCGTCCGACCTGTTCGAAGCGGCCGAGAACGTGCTGACCAAGGGCAGCCCGCTGGGCGTTACCCCAGCTGTATTCGACGGCCGGGTCGAGTGGCTGGAAGACGACTACGAAGTCGACCTGCCGCTGGACAAGGAAAAAGCCGAAGTGCTGCTGACCATTTCATCGATCGAGATGATGAAATACCCGAAATCGATCGTCGCCATGGCCCGCCTGATGAACCAGGCCGGGGTCGACTGGACTTTCAGCACCAAGGGCTACGAGTCCACCAACTTCGGTTTCCTCGCAGGCAAGCCGCACATCGCGCGGCACGCGATTGAAAAACTGGTCAGCGCGGCCGAGGAAATCGGCGCCAAGACGCTGATTATCCCGGAATGCGGCCATGCCTATGGCGTGTTGCGGTGGTCCGGCGCCAATATCCTGGGCCGGCCGCTGCCGTTCGAGGTGCTGCACATCACCGAGTACCTGGCGAAACTGAAAAAAGAGGGCAAGATCAAGTTCAAGACAATCGATGGGTCGCTTACCTATCATGACCCCTGCCAGATTTCCCGGCGCGGCGGTGCGACCGATGCAGCCCGCTATCTGCTCGAAGACTGCACCGATTTCCGCGAGATGACACCGACCGGCAACTTCAACTGGTGTTGCGGCGGCGGTGGCGGCGTGCAGGCGATGAGCCGCGCGGCCGACCTGCGCCACAAGGTGTTCCAGATCAAGATGAAGCAGGTGGAAGACACCGGCGCGGACATGATGATCTCCGCCTGCGCCAACTGCCGGCTGACCATGGATGACTCCAAGGAGCACTGGAACTGGGACCGCGA
>JABDPF010000103.1 GCA_013042915.1 Lysobacterales bacterium | reverse complement strand
CGCGCAGCTCGGTGTTGAGCGCGTCGATCTTGCGCTTCAGCTCTTCGAGTTCCTCGCGGTGCGGAGCAGCCCCACGCGCCTTCACGTGGTGGCGCCAGGCCTCGCTGGCCATGGTCAAACCGACAATTAGAACAATGGCGCTCCACATAGTCATTGTGTGATCCTCGCAAAATTGATGTCACTATTCTCTTCAATGCCTGGTTCGAGCGACAGTGACAGAAGTCACAGGGGTGGCCGGCAGATCAAGGAGCGAGGCAAGACGGGCAGTCTGGCTAGCGATTTGTCTCTCAGCCCGGGGAATCGGACCTCGGAATGGCCTCGGGCAGCGGATTGACGGTGGTGACTTCCTCGTTGTCCTCGAAATGGATGCGTTCCATCAGGTAGCACAGGCAGTCCTGCTGGATCACCCGTCGGTCCAGCGTCAGCATCGAGGGCATCACCTCGCGGCGGTTGCGCACCCGCCCTTCGCTGAAGTCGAAGTAGGTGTCGGTGACATTGCGGCCGTCGGTATCGGTGGCGATGAGAGGCGCCATGTCCTGCTTGTTGATCGTGCCCCAGGGCGTTCCCTCGGGCAGCTCCTTGAAGTTATAGAGGTCGAGTCCCTCGCGAAAGGCCACCTCGGTCGGCACGTTGCCAAAGCCGAACAGCAAGTCCTCGTTCACGGTCACGGTCGCCACCATGTGGAACAGGTGCACCGCGTCGGCGTCGACCGGTTGCAGCGAGATCTCCTCCAGGTGCAGGCAAGATTCCAGGTATGCCATGCTGTGGTCGGTGCCGTGGGTTTCTCCGGCCTGGCCGCACTCCAGCGTCAGGGAAGGACAGAACTCGGACATCGAGTGCGAGAGCGTGCCCATCGGTATGGTGAAGTAAGCCACCTTGGAGGCGAACATCGAGGCCAGGCGCAGGTAGTCCGATCGGATTCGATTGACCGCCGCGTAATGCGGATTCAGACCCGTATTGTTGTGGATGTCGATGCAGGCCAGCGGACGGTGCTCAAGAAAGCGGTCGTGGATGCGACGGAACACCGAGGTGTAGGCGCGGTCCGTTTCATTGCCGCCCGGCCAGCAACGGTTGAAATCGGGTTGATAGTCGAGGCGGCGCAGGCGCTGCTTCGCCGCCCGGGTATTACCGATGAATATCAACAGCGATCGCGGCAGGGCGTCATGTTGGTAGTGGCTCTTGAGCAGGCGGCGGATCGCCTCCCAGCCGGTGGTCTCGTTGCCGTGCTGCAGTACGCTGACCAGCAGCGGGCGTTCGATACGGCCGCGCAGGTGAATGAGCGTGGGTCCGGGCAAATGCTGGTACAGTGCAGTGGCCTCGCACTCGAGCAGGCCATCGGGGACGTGGTCGAGCTCGGTGAATTTCGGTTGGCGAGGGCTTGCGGACAAAGCGGGTTCCGTTGTGCGATGGCAGCCGCCACGATACCGCCAAATCCCGGTGGACGAAAGGGTGGGCTTGAAAAATTCGGCTGTTGTCCCGAACATTCATGCCAGATGAATCAGGCCGGGGCGTCGGCGCATTTCACCTGCCCAGGGCAAGCCCCGCCCGGCCAAGACGAGTGAGGAGAACGCATGAGCGACTTGAGTATCGAAGCGAGGTCGCTGAGCAAGCATTACGGCCAGCTGATCGCAGTCGACCAATTGAGTTTCGAGGTTGGCGCCGGGGAAGTGCTCGGCTTTCTCGGTCCAAACGGCGCCGGAAAATCCACCACGATGAAAATGCTGACGGGCTTTCTGCCGCCGACCGCGGGCAGCGCGCTGGTCAACGGTCACGACATCGTCGAGAACTCGCTTGCTGCGCGGCGCTGCATGGGCTACCTGCCCGAAGGCGCGCCCGCCTACGGGGAAATGCCGGTACGGGCCTTCCTCGAGTTTGTCGCGCGTAGCCGCGGTTTCGACGGCAAGTCTGCGGTCAGGGAAGCGGACGCTGCGATCGACCGACTGAACCTCTCGAGCGTACCCGAGCAGCCCATTGAGACCCTGTCCAAGGGCTTCAAACGCCGAGTCGGACTGGCCCAGGCCATCCTGCACGACCCTCGGGTGCTGATTCTCGACGAGCCGACCGACGGCCTGGACCCGAATCAGAAACACGAAGTACGTGACCTGATCCGCGACATGTCCAGCGACAAGATCATTATCATCTCGACCCACATCCTGGAGGAGGTCCACGCATTGTGTAACCGCGCGATGATCATCGCCGATGGCCGCCTGCTGGTCGACGACACGCCCGACGGCCTGATCGCGCGTTCCCGCTATCACGAGGCGGTCACCCTGGTGGTGGAGCATCCCGAGCAGGTTGCCAGCGCCCTGAGCGAACTACCGCAGGCACGCAAGGTGGAACTGCGCGAGGGTGAACTGACCGTCTTCCCGCGCGAGGGCGCTAAACTGCTCGAAGTGATCACCGACGCTGTGCGGGAAAACGCCTGGGCCGTCAGCGAACTGCGACTGGAGGCAGGCCGGCTGGACGAGGTGTTCCGCCAGGTCACCCAGGGGGAGATGTCGTGATGAAAGCCACTTCGAACGTCATGCGCCGGGAGCTATCCGGCTATTTCTCGACACCCGTGGCCTGGGTCTTCATCGTGATCTTCCTGGTGATGGCCGGCGTCTTTACTTTCTACATCGGTAATTTCTACGAGCGCGGTAGCTCGGACCTGGACCCGTTTTTCCAGTTTCATCCCTGGATGTACCTGTTCCTGGTGCCGGCCATCGCGATGCGTCTGTGGGCCGAAGAGCGCCGCTCGGGCACCATCGAGTTGCTGCTCACGTTGCCGCTGACTACCTGGCAGGCGGTGCTGGGCAAATTCCTGGCCGCCTGGCTGTTTATCGGCCTGGCGCTGGCGCTGACCTTCCCGGTGTGGATCACCGTCAATTACCTCGGCAACCCGGACAACGGCGTGATTGCAGCCGGCTATATCGGGAGTTGGCTGATGGCCGGCGGCTTCCTCGCTATCGGTTCGTGCATGTCGGCCCTGACGCGCAACCAGGTGGTGGCCTTCATTCTCTCGGTGGTCGTCTGCTTCGCTTTTCTGCTCAGCGGGCTGCCGATGATCACCGACCTGTTTTCCGGCTGGGCGCCGCAATCGCTGATCGACACGATCGCGGATTTCAGTTTCCTCGCGCATTTCTCGACCATCTCGCGGGGCGTGATCGATCTGCGGGACCTGGTGTATTTCACCCTGGTCATCGGGTTCTGGTTGCTGGCCAACGTGATCGTGCTCGAGTTGCGCAAGGCGAACTGAGGAGGCGAAGATGAAAAAACAATCCTACGTATCGCTCGGTTCCCTGGTGCTGCTGCTGATTCTGTTTATCGCGCTGAACATGATTTCGGGCAACCTGCTAAAAGGCTTCAGGCTGGACCTTACGGAAAATCGCCTGTTCACGCTCAGCGAAGGCACGGTGAACATCCTCCAGGATCTCGAGGAGCCGGTGACGCTCTACTTCTATTTTTCGCAGGACGCGAGCCGCGAAATACCGGCGGTGCGCGCCTACGCCAAGCGCGTCAACGAGTTGCTGGACGAGTTCGTCGATCGCAGCAGCGGCCTGCTGAGCATCAAGCGGATCGACCCCAAACCCTTTTCAGAGGAAGAGGACCAGGCGGCGGCGTTCGGCCTGCAGGCTGCGCCCATCAATACCGCAGGTGACACCCTCTATTTCGGCATCGCCGGAAGCAATTCGCTGGACGATGTGCAGGTCATGCCCTTCCTTCAGCCGTCCAAGGAAAAGTTCCTGGAATACGACCTGGCCAAGATGGTCTCCTCGCTGGGCCAGCCCGAGAGAAAGGTGCTGGGAATCCTGTCAACCCTGCGAATGAGTGGTGGTTACGACCCGGCGGCCGGGATGACCGAGCCCTGGGTGGTTTATCAGCAGCTCGAGCAGCTGTTCGAGTTGCGGACGGTTGATGCCTCGGCGGGCGAGGTCCCTCCTGAGGTCGACGTGCTGATGCTGGTGCATCCCCGTGATCTAGCGCAGGACATGCTTTACGCCATCGAGCAGTTCGTCCTCCGCGGCGGGGGGCTGGTCGCCTTCGTCGACCCGTTCGCGGAGTCGGACCGCGGCGACCCCAACGACCCGATGGCGCAAATGCAGATGGGTTCCTCGTCCTCCCTGGGTTCCCTGCTCGATGCCTGGGGCATCGACTATGACCCGTCACGGGTGGTGGGCGATTTGCAATTCGGTATCGGCAACGGCGCCCAGCGGCACATCGGCATCCTCTCGGTTCCCGCGGACGGCATGAACGACGAGAACATCGTCAGTGCCGACCTGGAAGTCGTCAATTTCTCATCGGCGGGTTGGCTAAAACCTGACGAGAATGCGCAAACGACGTTCGAGGTTCTGGTTGAGAGCAGCGAAAACGCCGCGCCCATGGACGCATCGCGCCTGAGGTTCCTGGCCAATCCGAACGACTTGCTCGACGGCTTCAAGCCCAGCGGTGAGCGGTATCCGTTGGCCGTTCGGGTGACCGGCCCGGCCCGCGCCTCGATGCCGGCGCCGGTGGAAGCCGCGGTCGAGCACCGTGATGCGTCGGTCGAGGCAGGCATCAACGTGCTGCTGATGGCCGATTCCGACCTGCTGACCGACCGCATGTGGGTTCAGGTCCAGCCGCTGTTTGGCGCGACGGCCTTTGCGGACAACGGCAACCTGGCGATCAACGCGGTCGACAACATGCTGGGCAACCGCGACCTGATCAGTATTCGAACGCGTGCGACCTCGGCCCGCCCGTTCGACCGGGTAGAGGAAATTCGCGTGGCCGCGGAACGGTCTTTCCGGCAGACAGAGGAGCGGCTTCAGCGGGAGCTCGAAGAAACCGAGCGACGCCTGACCGAGCTGCAGGCGGCAAAAGGAGAGGGCGATCTGACCGTTATCAGCGACGAGCAGCAGGAGGAGATCCAGCGGTTCATGGACCGCCGCCTGGAGATCCGACGTGAGCTGCGCCAGGTCCAACACGATCTGCGGCGCGACATCGACAGGCTGGACACGCGCATCAAGGTCGTCAACATCGTGTTGGTGCCGGCCCTGGTGATGGTAATGGCGTTGGCGTACGCCATGCGCCGCAGGCGCCGGCAGCGGCAACCGCAGTCGATGGAGGCGGAGGCATGAGCAAGACCGTGTTCAATGGCTTGATCATCCTGACCCTGCTGGCCGTGGCCACCGCCTTCATGTTGGGCCGTGAAACGCCTTCCACCGACGCCTCGCCGTCCAGCCTGCTCCTGCCGCAGCTCGAGGACCAGGTCAATGACGTCGACTGGTTGCGTGTCTCGGCCGGCGGCGAAACGATCGCGACGGCCCGCCGCGACGGCACGGCGTGGGTAATCGACGAGGCCGGTGCTTACCTTGCCGACTGGGATGAACTGCAACGGCTGCTTTCCGGCCTGGCGTCCGCCCGGGTCATCGAGCCGAAAACCAGGAATCCGGATTACCACGGCCGGCTGGGCGTCGAGGATCCGGCGCGCCCCGGAGCCGCGGGTGTGCTGGTGGAATTCCAGCCGGCAAGCGGGTTGCCGGGCGTTATCGTGGGCAGGCAGGCACAGGGGCGTGAAGGACAGTACCTGCGGCTGGTCGACTCGGACCAGGCCATGCTGGTCGATCGCGAATTCGACTTGCCTCGCACCATCAGGGGCTGGATCGAGAGCGACGTCATCGATATCGCCGATGACGAAGTCGTGGAGGTCGCGATTACACACTCAAGCGACAACGTCGTCGTGGCCCGAAAAGTCTCGGCTGATGACGAGGACTTCGTTCTCCAGGATGTGCCGGCCGGCATGGAGCCCAGGACCGAGTGGGCGGTCAACTCGCTGGCCGGGGGTTTATCGAACCTGACCGCGGAGGAAGTCCGGCCGGCAGACGAAATGGACTGGGACGGTGCCGTGCGCTACCGGGTCGTGACCGCCGACGGGTTGTTGGTGGAAGCGCAGGCGGTTTCTTTGCCCGCCGACGGTGACCGGGACGAAGGCCACTGGGTGCGGCTCGAGGCCGGGGTTTACACGACCGCGCTGGACAGCGCGAGCGAAGAGGAAAACGCGGCCCTGACGACTGGCCGTGCGCAGGAAGTCAACCGGCGCGTGCGGGGCTGGGCATACCGCATTCCCAAGTCCACGTTCGAGACGATGACCACCGCGATGGACGGATTGCTGGAGCCCGCCGTGGTCGAACAATGAGCCGGCTGCGTTACAACCGCCGGGAGGCGGTCGCGCATCTGCGCCGAGCCTGCCCCGAAATGGACCGCCTGGTTGCGGCATGTGGATCCTTTACCCTGCGCGTCTCGCGCGACGGCGACCTGTTTCAAGCGCTTTCCTCGGCGATCATCTATCAACAACTCTCGGGTAAGGCGGCGGCCACGATTCACGGTCGGTTTTGCACGTTGTTCGACGAGGGCCGTCCCGACGCCGCTCAAGTGGCCGGGATATCGACGGATGCCTTGCGCGGTGCAGGGCTCTCGCGCAACAAAATCCTGGCCGTTCGCGACCTTGCAGAAAAAGTGAAAGACCGCAGCCTGCCGTCTCCCCGGCGAATGGCGGCACTGGACGATAACGAGGTCACCGAGAGGCTGTGCCGCGTGCGCGGCATCGGGCCGTGGACGGCACAGATGTACCTGATCTTCAACCTCGGCCGGCCAGACGTGATGCCCGCCTCGGATCTGGGCATACAGAAGGGCGTCCAATACGTTTACCAAATGCCTGGTCTTCCCGAACCGAACGACGTAAACGACATCACCCGCCACCTGGCGCCCTTTCGATCCGCGGCCAGCTGGTATTTCTGGCTGGCGGCGGATACCGGCCTCATCGCCCGTTAAGGGGGCTTGATTTGCGCCGGCTCGAGCGGCATGTTGTTGGGGTGAATCTTCTCGATCAATTCATTTTGCAGCACGTGCAGGTCTCCCTGCTGGAGGCCAGGCTGAAATCGCCCCCCAAACAAGCGGGTTCGCGTGAGGCCCAGGTCGAGCTGAAACTTTCCCCGCGTCCGGTCAAAACGAACAGCGGCGACGCCTTGCCTGCTTACCAGGTCAGCGCGCGCCTGAGCTGCCGCAGTGAATCGGACGACGGCTCGTCACCGCACTTTGCAGCGCTCGTGGGCGTGGAAGCCGTCTACCAGCAAATGGACGGGGACCCTCTCGATATGAGCGACTTCAGCTCGCACCATGGCAGCCTCACCCGGCAGCTTTATCCTCTGCTGGCCCAGGAATTGCGCCTGCTGCTGCTGCGCCTGGGCCTGGAGCAGGTCAAACTCCCCTTCGACCTGCCGGCCCGCGTCGAAATCTCCGAAAACCAGACCGTCGAGGTGTCCGGCGCGGTCCACTGAACCGTTCTGCCCAAAGTCCAGGGATCAGTCCGGCCGCTGTTTTTATTCCATGAACCCGGCCGCGGTGCGGCAACCCCCTTTCCGGGGGACACGCACGACGGCACTCAGCACGTTCGTGAGGCGCTCATCTTGCCGCCGTGCAGACGTCAAAAGCCCCTGGAAACGGTTTCCTCACCAAGGCCTGGGGTTGGGCAGTAAAGGCGCCGAAGGTGACCCGCCGCCCCTCAGGGGCTCCTGCAAACCCATCTTCTGCTCAAGACCAGGCCGTGCTGCCGTACACCTCCTTCCAGGGGGCTCGGTTGTCGGGAACAACCGAGAAGTGCCCAGGGAAGGCTCGAACGTCCCCTGGAAGAACGTGTACGGCAGTGCGGCCGGGTTCAAGGAATGAAAACGGCTGCCGTGAAAGATTTGAGCGGTCGTGGCAAGGTCGGTTGGGCGGGCTCCGGCCTCCGCATGTTGTATTTCGAGGGCTTTTCAGGCTTGTAACAAAATTGAAATACTTTGGCCCTAGGATGCGCGTATGAATGCTGTATTCGGCAAGGAGGCGGTTGCAAAATCGCGTCGCTCCGCGAGCTTTCATCGATGGCGATCACGCAAGGACCACGCGGTCCGATGGTTGATCGCGGTTGGTGGCGTGGGCGTGATCATCGCTGTCGTCCTGATTTTTTTCTACTTGCTGTGGGTCGTGTTTCCGCTGTTTCTTCCTGCCGGGGCCTCGCTGGGCGAATCGCGTTCCATGCCCGGCTGGGAACGCAGCGACCCGGTCTATTTCTCGCTTGAGGAGCAACTCGAAGTCGGTCTGAGGGTCACCGAGGCGGGCGAAGCCACCTTTTTCCACATTCCGGACGGCCGGGAACTGGTCAGCCAGCGGTTACCGCTGGCCCCAGGCGCGTCGATCAGCGCCGTCGCCAAGGGGGTCCAGCTGGACGGAAAAACCGCCGTGGCGACGAACGATGGCGAGGTGTTCGTTTTCCGGCATTCTTATGAAACCCGCTTCAGCGGCGGCGTCGAGACGCGGAAAATCAACCCCGAACTCGATTTTCCCTACGGTCGGGAATCGCTGCTGGACCTTGATTTCCCCGCGGTTACCGGATTGGCTTTTTCGGACGGCAATGACGCGATGGTGCTCGCGGCCGTCGGGCCGGGCGGGCGCGTGCGCGTCAAACACGCCAGCAAAACCGAGAACCTGATGACGGGCGAAGTCACGTTGGAAGAAGACATCCACGAAACGCGCGTCAGTTTCAACGCAACGGCCGTCGCCGTCAGCGGTAACCAGCGCTGGCTCTACCTGAGCGACAACCAGGGCCGCGTGTACAGCTTCACGCTGCCTGCACTGGAGGCGCGCGACGTCGTGCAGGCCAGCGATTCGGCGATCACGGCGATGACAATGCTGCTCGGCGGCATCTCGGTGCTGGCGGGGGACGCCGACGGCGTGGTCAGCCAGTTGTTTCCGGTGAGAGGCGAGGACAACCGCTTTCACTTGCGCCTGATCCGCCAGTTCGACGGTTCCGGCAGCCCGGTGGCACACATCCTCAGCGAGCAACGCCGCAAGGGCTTCGTCGCGCTGGACACCGCTCAGCACATCTCCGTGTATCACAGCACGGCCGGCCAGCGGGTGCTTTACGAAGACCTCGGGGGCCTGCAGCCCCGCAAGATCGCACTGGCGCCTCGCTCCAACGGCTTGCTGATCGAAGGCGCCGGCGGCCGTCTGCAGATGATGGACCTGGACAACGAGCATCCTGAAGTGTCGTTTTCGTCCATCTGGAGCAAGGTCTGGTACGAAAACTACGAGGAACCGCAGTACGTCTGGCAGTCCTCGGCCTCCACCAACGAGTTCGAACCCAAGTTCAGCCTCACGCCGCTGGTGTTTGGCACCATCAAGGCTTCGGTGTACGCAATGCTGTTCGCGATCCCGCTGGCGCTGATGGGCGCGGCCTACACGGCGTACTTCATGTCGCCGCAGTTACGTAAATGGGTCAAGCCCGGCATCGAGATCATGGCGGCTTTGCCGACCGTGATCCTGGGTTTCCTCGCGGGCCTGTGGTTCGCGCCGTGGCTGGAAGAAAACCTCGCCAGCGTGTTCATGCTGTTCCTGCTGATGCCGCCCGGGCTGTTCGGCTTCGCCTGGGGCTGGCACAAGCTGTCGCTCGGCGACCGGCTGCGTATTCCCGCCGGTTGGGAGCCGATTGTCCTGGTCCCGGCCCTGCTGGGTCTCGCCTGGCTGTCGGGCGGCCTCGCCGAGCCGGTGCAGGGCGTGTTTTTCGGCGGCGATCTGCGCGAGTGGCTGAGCAACACGGCCGGCATCTCCTACGACCAGCGCAACGCGATGGTGGTCGGTGCCGCCATGGGTTTCGCCGTGATACCGACCATCTTCTCGATTGCCGAGGACGCGGTCTTCGGAGTGCCCAAGGCGCTCTCCAACGGCTCGCTCGCCCTCGGGGCAACGCCCTGGCAAACGCTCGTCTTCGTGGTTTTGCCCACGGCCAGCCCGGGTATCTTCTCGGCGCTGATGATCGGCCTGGGGCGGGCAGTCGGCGAGACGATGATCGTACTGATGGCGACCGGCAATACGCCGGTGATGGACTGGAACCTGTTCGAGGGCATGCGCACGCTGGCTGCCAATATCGCGGTCGAAATGCCCGAGTCCGAGGTCAACAGTTCGCACTACCGAATCCTGTTCCTGGCGGGGCTGGTGCTGTTCATGTTCACGTTCGTGGTCAACACGGCGGCCGAGCTGATTCGCCAGCGCCTGCGTGAAAAGTACAGCTCGTTGTGAGGCCGCCGCGATGACGTCATTCAGGAAAAAGGTCAAGGTCAAGGCGAGCCACCTCGATTCCTTCGGCTACTGGGTCAAGACCGGCGCTCCCTGGGTATGGATCAACGCTGCCGCGGTCTCCGCCAGCGTAATGCTGGTGGTCGGGTTGCTGCTGCTGATCGCGGTTCGGGGCATGGGGCATTTCTGGCCCAGCGAGGTCGTCGAACTGACCTATATCGAAGACAACGGCCAGCCGCACGTGATCAGCGGCAAGGTGCGCGACAGCGAGGAGGTGGAGGCGCAGCGGCTGACCGAATCCGGGCTCGACGTGCCCGACAACGTCGAGACCTTCGAGCGCATCCTGTTCAAGACGGCCAACCGCGACGTCACCGGCCAGGATTTTCGCTGGATTCTGTCCTACCGCATCCAGGAGCAGTCGACGCCCCCTGAAATGGTGGTGCTCGAACGCACCGAGTGGGGTGATTTCATCGGGCGCGTGGAAGCGGTGGAGGAGAGCGGGAAGACGATAACGACCGACGATGCCTGGGCGCTGTTTCTCGAGCGGCTGGACCGGGCAGACGAACTGCGCGAAGAGATCAAGGAACTCGAGCGCGGCGAGATCGGGGCCATCAATTACCAGCTCGAGCGCCTGCGCCTCGACCGCAGGGAACTGGAACTCGACGGGGTCATGGACCCCACGGCCTACGCAGGGATCGAACGCCAGGAAGAGGAACTCCACGCGCGATACCGGGAACTGGAGGCGCGCCTGGGCGACTTGTACCGCGAGATTCGACGCGATGCGGTGCGGATGCGCACCAGCGACGGCGAGGAAGTGCAGCTGCAGCTCGCCAACATCGTCGACGGCTGGCGCCCCAACAGCATGAACCTGGCCCAGCAGCTGGGCCACTACGTCTACAAGGCCTGGATGTTCGTCAGCGACGACCCGCGCGAGGCCAACACCGAGGGCGGGATCTTTCCCGCCATCTACGGCACCATTCTGATGGTGCTGCTGATGTCGGTGGTGGTCGCCCCGTTCGGCGTGGTCGCAGGCGTCTACCTGCGCGAATACGCCAAGCAGGGCCTGTTGACCCGAACCATCCGCATCGCCGTGAACAACCTCGCCGGCGTGCCGTCCATCGTATACGGCGTCTTCGGCCTGGGCTTCTTCGTCTATACCCTGGGCGGCAGCATCGACCAGCTGTTTTTCGAGGCCGCGCTGCCGTCGCCCACCTTTGGTACGGGCGGCCTGTTCTGGGCCTCGCTGACGCTGGCGCTGCTGACGCTGCCGGTGGTGATCGTGTCCACCGAGGAGGGACTGTCGCGCATTCCGAGGTCGATCCGCGAGGGCAGCCTGGCGCTGGGCGCGACCAAGTGGGAGACGCTGTGGCGCACCATTATTCCCATGGCCAGCCCCGGTATCATGACCGGCTTGATCCTGGCCGTGGCCCGCGCCGCCGGCGAAGTGGCGCCGCTGATGCTGGTGGGCGTGGTCAAGCTGGCGCCCTCGCTGCCGCTGGACGGGAACTACCCGTTCCTGCACCCGGAACGCAAATTCATGCACCTCGGGTTTCACATCTACGACGTCGGCTTCCAGAGCCCCAACGTCGAAGCCGCCAGGCCCCTGGTTTATGCAACGGCCCTGCTGCTGGTCGTGGTCATCGTGCTGCTGAACATGCTGGCGATCCACATTCGCAACGGGCTGCGTGAAAAATACAAAGGACTCGAATCGTGAACGATTCCCAAGCAACTGCGGCGGCGCCCGAAGCCCCGGCCGCCGACGAGAAAATCGCGGTCCAGGTTCGCAACCTGGACCTGTACTATGACCGCACGGTGCAGGCCCTGTACGACATCAACCTGGACATTCCGGACCGCAAGGTGACGGCCTTCATCGGCCCCAGCGGTTGCGGCAAGTCGACGCTTCTGCGCTGTTTCAACCGGATGAACGACCTGATCGACGACTGCGTCATCGAGGGCAAGATCATCATCGAGGGCAAGAACATCCAGAAGAAGAAAATCGACGTGGCCGAACTGCGGCGCCAGGTCGGCATGGTGTTCCAGAAGCCCAACCCGTTTCCGAAGTCGATCTACGAAAACGTGGCCTACGGGCTGCGCATCCAGGGCATCAACAAGCGCCGCGTGCTCGAGGATACGGTGGAGTGGGCGTTGAAGGGCGCCGCCTTATGGGACGAGGTCAAGGACCGCCTCCAGGAACCCGCTTTCGGCCTGTCCGGCGGCCAGCAGCAGCGCCTGGTCATCGCCCGGGCCATCGCGGTGCAGCCCAAAGTTATCCTGCTCGACGAGCCCTGTTCCGCGCTGGACCCGATCTCGACGCTGAAGATCGAGGAGCTGATTCACGAACTCAAAGAGGACTACACGATCATCATCGTTACGCACAACATGCAACAGGCGGCGCGGGTATCCGACAAGACGGCGTTCATGTACCTCGGTAAAATGATCGAATACGGCGTGACCGACCAGATTTTCACCAATCCGCAGGAAAAGCGGACCGAAGACTACATCACCGGCCGTTATGGCTGACGGGGGCGACAAGAACATGACCGACCTGAACCTCGGGCACCATATTTCCCGGCAATTCAACGAGGAACTCGAAGACGTCCGCAACAAGGTGTTGCAAATGGGCGGCATCGTCGAGGAACAACTCGAAAAGGCGGTTGGTTGCCTGGTGAGGGGCGACACCGAGCTCGCGCGCGAGGTGGTCAGCAGCGACTACCGGGTGAACATGATCGAGGTGGACATCGACGAGGAATGCACCCGCATCGTCGCGCGCCGCCAGCCCGCGGCCTCTGACCTGCGCCTGGTGATGGCCGTGATCAAGACCATTACCGACCTCGAGCGCATCGGCGACGAGGCCAAGCGCATCGCGCGCATGGCTCAGGACGAACTGGCCGGCACGATGACCGAGGACGTGCGCCAGGAAATCGAGCACATGGGCGAACTGGTGCGTGAAATGCTGCGTACCATCCTCGACGCGTTCGCGCGCATTGACGTGGAAACGGCCGTGCAGGTCGTGGAGGCCGACGTCAAGGTCGATACCAAGTACGTCTCCATCACGCGCCAGCTGGTCACCTACATGGCGCAGGATCCCAAGATGATCCCGGAGATCCTGAACATCCTGTGGGCCGCGCGGGCGCTGGAGCGTATCGGCGACCGTTGCGAGAACATCGCCGAGTACATCTTCTACCTGGTCAAGGGCCGCGACCTGCGCCACCTTTCCAAGGAAGACGAACTGGCCGAGATGTCGGCCGCGGCGAAGCAGGGTAAAGAATCGAACTGACGGCGCGGCGATCAATGAGAGGATAGGGCGCATTCTGTTGCGCCCTTTTTTCTGGCAATCGGGTTAGAATGATCCGCACTCAGAGGCGGAAACACCTGACATCGAGACCATGCATACCACCATTTTACTTTCCGACGACGACGTCGAACTGTGCGACCTGCTTCGAGAGTACTTCGAATCGGAGGGTTTCGAGGTGAGATTGGCCCACGACGGAGAACAGGCGCTCGCCGAGGCGCGCAAGTCGGGAGTCGACCTGATGGTGCTGGACATCATGATGCCGAAGAAAAACGGCATGGATGTACTCAAGGAATTGCGCAAGGACAGCCGCTTGCCGGTGATTATGCTCACCGCGCGCGGCGACGACATGGACCGTATTCTTGGCCTGGAACTCGGTGCCGACGATTACGTCCCCAAGCCGTGCAATCCCCGCGAATTGTTGGCGCGCATCCGGGCGGTGATGCGGCGTGCGCCGACCGCAACCGACGGAGAACATAGCCTGATCGTCCAGGATGACCTGGAGCTGAACCAGGGCAACCGCACGTTGATGCGTGAAGGGCAAGCGGTTGAATTGACCAGCACCGAGTTCAGCATTCTGCTCGAGCTGCTCCTGCACCGTGGTGACGTGGTCAGCAAGCGCGACCTCTACGTCTCCGCGCTGGGCCGCGAACCGGTCCCACACGACCGCAGCGTCGACATGCATGTAAGCAACCTGCGCCGCAAGCTGGGCAACGATCCGCGGGGCGACAGCCGCATCGAGACGATCCGGGGCATCGGTTACCAGTACCGGGTCGGCTGAGCGCCCCCGGCCGAACACGGCAGCATGCATTCACTTTTCTGGAAAATTTTCCTGACGATGTGGCTCAGCATCGTCGGATTCTCGGCCGCGATCGGCATGTTGAACGACACCCTGGCCCGCAAGCAGTGGGCCGAGCTGCCCCAGGAGTCGTTCGAACGCGGACTGTATCGGATCAGCCAGCGTGCCCAGCAGGCGTTGCTCGACGAAGGCTCCCGGGGTTTGCGCGACGAACTCCTGAATGTCCCCCGAATGACCCGCAGCCACATTTACGTGGTGGACAGGAACAACCGTGAAGTACTGGGGCGCGACCGTGCGCTCGAACGGCTCGTGGAGCAGGGCGCCGGAATGGACAGCGAAGGGGTGCGCGGTGCCGACGGTGAAACCTTCACCATGTACACGGTCAACCGTACGCCGCCACGGCCGATCATGGCCCCCGGCCCACAGGGCACCGCCTTGCGACTGGCCGCCGCGGCGCTGATCAGCGCGGTCATCAGTTTCTTCCTGGCCCGGTCGCTGGCCACCCCGCTCGAGCACATGCGCCAGGCCAGCCGTGAAATTGCCGCCGGCGAGTTGTCGACGCGGGTCGGACCGAAAGTGGGTAAACGGCAAGACGAGATCGGACAGTTGGCGGCCGACTTCGACGAGATGGCGACCCGTTTGCAGGCGATGCAGGTGGCCAACCAACGCTTGCTGCAAGACGTCAGCCACGAGTTGCGCTCACCACTCGCCCGGCTCAGCGTGGCGTTGGAAATCGCCCGCAAGAAAGGCCCCGGCCCGGTTGCATCGGAGATTGAACGGATTGCACTGGAGAGCGAGCGGCTGGAAACCCTGGTCAACGATGTGCTGGGCCTGCTGCGAGAGACCTCCGAGAGCGTGCGCAAGCTGGACGAGGACTTCGACCTGGCAGAGATGCTCAGCGACCTGGTGGATATCGTCAATTACGAGGTTCCGGAGGGAAAGCCCGGTATTTCCTGGCAGCCGAGTGGGCCCGTTCCGTTTCGGGGTGACCGGGAATTGTTGTGGCGCGCCGCCGAGAACCTGGTTCGAAATGCGCTGCGGCACACGGACCCCGACCGCGGAATCGAGGTGGGCCTGAAGTCCTCGCGCCGAAAACCGCGGATTGACATCATCGTTCGGGACTTCGGTCCCGGCGTGCCCGAGGCGGAACTGGAGAAGATTTTCGAGCCGTTCTATCGTGTTCAGGAATCGAGAGACCGGGGCAGCGGCGGCCATGGCCTGGGGCTGTCAATCGCCGCGACCGCGGTGCGCCGGCACGGCGGTGAGATCAACGCCCGCAATGCCGCGGACGATGGCTTGATCGTTCGAATTTCCCTGCCGCAACCCGTGACCTGAGAGGGTCAGGCCCGCTCCCAGGAAAAAGCCAGGACCGAATCGATCCGTTCGAGCTTGAGGATCGACATCAAAAGCCGATCGACCCCCAGCGCCACGCCGCTGCATTCCGGCATGCCGTCCCGCAGGGCCGAGATCAGCGCCGAGTCCAAGGGCAAAGCCGGCTCGCCGCGCGCGGTGCGCTCCCGGCTTTCCTTTTTGAAGCGCCTCAACTGCTCGTCGGGGTCGGTCAATTCCTGGTAGCCGTTCGCGAGTTCCTGTTCCCCGAGATAAACCTCGAATCGTTCAGCCACCGGCGGGTCGGCTGCGCGAATGCGCGCGAGCGCCGCCTGCTCGGGGGGGTAGTCGTGGACGATCGTCAGCCTCTCGCCGGCGAGGGATGGCTGGATGACTTCGGCCATCAGCAGGTGCTGCCACGCCTGGTGGTCCAGCGCGCCCGCGGAGATGCCGCGATCGGCGGCGCAATCGGCCAGGTCCTCCTCGCCGCAGACCCAGGGATCCAGCCCGGTTTGCTCATGAAAAAGTTTCCGGTAGGCCACCCGGCGTAGCGGCCAGTCGGCGAACGGTGACGGGCTGCAGTGCCTGACCAGATCGACCACTTCGTCGGC
This sequence comes from Lysobacterales bacterium, assembly GCA_013042915.1. Taxonomy (GTDB): domain Bacteria; phylum Pseudomonadota; class Gammaproteobacteria; order Xanthomonadales; family SZUA-36; genus JABDPF01. The sequence continues at coordinate 5,673 of JABDPF010000103.1, read as the reverse complement.
AAGCTCCAGGTACGGCATACCGGCCCGGTACCATTCCAGCATGGTGAATTCGGGGTTGTGCCGGGCGCCGGACTCGCCGGCACGAAAAACCCGGCCGAGTTCGTAGATATTCCGCATCCCGGCGCACAGCAGCCGTTTCATTGGAAATTCGGGTGAGGTACGCAGGTAACGAGGAGGATGGTCGTCGCTGCTGATGCTGTCGATGTGGGGATCGGAATTGGCGTGGCGGCTGAGCAGTGGGGTTTCCACCTCGAGCACGCCGCGTTCCCCGAAAAACGCGCGTATCGACGCCAACAGCGCCGCGCGGGTCTCCAGGGCATGGCGCGAGGCGCCGGGGCGCCATTCGCTCACGAGGCAGGTGACGGGCTGACCCGGAATTCGATGCCGGTCGCCGCCAGTTCAGCGCTCTCCTGCTTGAGGTCGAACAGGGTCAGCGGATGGGATTGCATCCACTCGGCGTCGAGTCCGGCCGTCACGCGGTGGTCACTGCCGCTGAGCCGAAACCCGGGGATCTCGTCGTCTCGGCTACGGCACAGGATGCAGGCGAACCGCAGGCACAGCAGCGTCGTCCGCAGCGGCTCGTGCAAACGTGTGGGCAGCAGGTCGGTGTACTCGCCGGGAATCGCGCGGCGGTGGTAACGCACCAGGGTGGCCAGGAACAACTGCTCCTGGCGCGTAAAGCCGGGCATGTCGGAGTTTTCAACCAGGTAGCCGGAGTGCATTTGGTACTGGCTGTGCGCCACGCTGAGCCCACATTCGTGCAGCACCGCAGCCCAGCCCAGCAGATTGCGATAGCCGGCCGACGCAAACAGACCTTCCGCCAGCTTGTCGAAAGCCCGGAGGGCCACGTTCCGGATGCGTTCGGCCTGGTCGCGGTCCACGCTGTAGCGTTTCACGAAGGCCTCGACGGTCGTGTCGCGAGGGTCGCGTTGTTCCAGGCGGCCGAGCAGATCGTGCAGCACACCTTCACGCAAGGCGTAAGGCGAGACCGCCATGGTGTCCAGCTCGAGGGCTTCGAAACATGCGAACAGCATCGCGAGCCCCCCGACCAGAACCGGGTGGCGGCGCTCGGTCAGGCCCGGCAGCTGGACCTCGTCGATGGTGTCGAACTGGAGCAAGCGGTCGCGCAGAAGGGCCAGCGCGTCGGCGCTGATGTCTTTTTCCCGCCAGCCCAGACGGCGGCAGATCTCCTCGACTGCCTTGATGGTTCCGGACGAGCCGATAGCGGTATCCCAACCGGCCGCCAGGTAGCGGCGCCGCAACTCCTGCAGCTCCGCCAAAACGGAATTGACCGCCTTGTCCCAACGTTCGCGGTTGATTCGGCCGTCGGCGAAGAAGCGCCGGGTAAGCGAAACGCAACCGTACTGCAGGCTCTCGGTCTCCAGGGTTTCCAGGCCCTCGCCGATGACCAGTTCGGTGCTGCCGCCGCCGATGTCGATCACCAGGCGCCGGCCGTCGTGACCGGCAACCCCCTGGCTGACGCCGAGGTAGATCAGGCGCGCTTCTTCGCGGCCGGCGATGATGTCGATGCTGCAACCCAGCGCGGTTTCCGCGATCATCAGGAAGGCGTTGGCGTTTTTCATGCGGCGAAACGTCTGGGTACCGACCGCCCGGATGTTGTGCTGCGGGATGCCGCGAAGTCGCTGTCCAAACCGGGCCAGGCAGGCGAAGGCGCGGTTCTGGACGGCCGGGTCGAGGTTGCCCTCGGCATCCAGCCCGCCTCCAAGACGAACCATGTCCTTGATTCGATCGAGCACACGTAACTCGCCGTGCTCGCGGCGGGCAACCAGCAGGTGAAAGCTGTTGCTGCCGAGATCGACGGCGGCGTAGGTCCTGGATGTGGGTTCGCTGCTTTCCATGGCTTGTTTGCTGATTGCGTCGCCCGCATTCTCGCACGATCAGGATATAAGGTGTGGACCGCGCGATGAAAAACGGGCCGGAAACCGGCCCGTTTTTTCCTGTTGCCTTGCTAACCGTTCAGAACTTGAAGTTGAGGTCCAGCATCAGGCGGTCGTAATCCTTCTTGTCGTCCAGGTCGACCTGGTTCAAGAAGTAGGTCGCCTTGAAATTCCACTGCTTGTGGAACGCATAGGTGCCGACAAAGGCATGACCCTTGGAGTCGGTGCCGCCACCGCCGAAGTCCGAGTCGGTCAGCAGGCCGAGCATGGCGTCTTTCTCCTTCTTCGCGTAGAAGTAAGTGAAGTCCCACTGCCCTTTGTCCTTGGCCGATCCATACTTGGCGCCGAACAGGTACCCGGTGTCGTCGATCGGTGCGTCCTGGTTGATCGTGTAGTCGGCAAACAGCGTGAACTTGCCGATGCCCCATTCGGCGAAGGCCTCGATATTCTCGTAGTTGTAGGCGAATACCCGTTCTCCACTGGCGTTGAAAACGAAGGTGTTGCCGAAGAAGTCATCCGCTTCGCCGAACAGGGGGGTTCTGCCTGCAACGTCGAAGACAGAGTAACCGGCGCCTATTTTCAGCTTGCCCCAGTCGCCGGTGTCGAAATTCAACCCGGCCTGAAGGGTCCATGCAAATTCGGTACCCTTACTGCTGTCGCCTTCCAGCCATGTTCCGAGACCCTGGGCGAAGAAAAAGTCATTGTCCCAAATCACGCCGAGTCCTTCCGGGCGCCAGTCGCCGTCCCACATCAGCCCCTGCTTGGAAGGACGGATCAGGAAATTGCTGAACTTGCCGCCGGTAATGTTGGTGTTGGTCAGGCCGGACCAGTTGAAATACGCGAGATCGAGCTTGACGTCCTTGCTGGAACCGCCGCCGCCGATGGTCTGGTTGGACGAGACGGGGTCGTCACCGCCGGTGGCCAGGCCGACGCCGACTTCGACCGTATCTGTTACCTCGGCGATCAGGGACGTGCGCGCGCGAATCCGGCTGCGGTTACGGGTGTCTTTACCCTCCTGCTCGATGTTTTCATAGCGATAGCGGAAATCGCCTTTCCAGCGCAGCCGCTCGGCCCAGGACATGGCCGCGACCCGCTCCTCGAGGGCTGCCAGCCCCTGCTGGTTTTCCTCTACGATCACGACCGTTTCGGGCACGACCCGCTCTTCCTCCACCACCACGACGGTGTCGGGTGCCGGGGTTGCCGCGTTCCGTTTTTCGAGTTCGTCCAGCCGCTTGGTCAGCATTTCAATCTGGGCTCGAAGGGCCTCGACCTCGGCTTCGCTGACTTGCGCCTGGAGCGCAGTGCTGAACAGGAACAGGCTCAGCCCGAGCATCACGGTCAGCTGTTTCATGTTTTTTCTCCCTGGTTGGTGGCTTGAGGTGCCCCTTTTCAGAATCGGGGTTGGCTGGCAGTTTATTGCAGCAATGTGACACTTATATGACGAAAACTCAATCGACCAGAACCGTGTTGGCCGTTCCATGTGACTTGGAGCAATATGCCCTCGCGGAGGCCCAATGCTGACACTGGCTGTGCCGAAACCATTGAACGGCCCGTGAAAAAGCCCGGCGTCGGCCGGGCTTTGGACTTTCACTGGGGTCAGCTGGAATTACAGCAGTTTTTCGATCTCTCTCTCCGACACCCTGGCCGGGACCGGGATGTAGCCGTCCTTCACCACGACTTCCTGTCCCTGGCGCGACAGCACCATTGTCAGGAATTCCCGGGTAATGGGATCGAGCGGTTCACCGGGCGCCTTGTTGACGTACACGTAGAGAAAACGCGCCAGCGGATAGGTACCGTTGACCGCGTTTTCCGAAGTGGCCTCGACAAAGGGCTTGCCCGGTGTCTTGGCCAGCGGAATTGCCCGAACCGACGAGGTCGTGTAGCCGATACCGGAGTAGCCGATGCCATTCAGCGAGGAGCTGACGGACTGAACAACGGAGGCCGAGCCGGGCTGTTCGTTGACCGTATTCTTGAAATCGCCCTTGCACAGGGCGTGCTCCTTGAAATAGCCGTAGGTGCCCGAGACCGAGTTACGGCCGTAGAGCTGGATGCCGCGGTTGGCCCAGTCTCCCGGCAACCCGAGTTGACCCCAGCGGGTGATGTCAGCCTCGCCGCCACAGGTGCGCGTCGAGGAGAAAATGGCGTCCGTTTCGACCAGCGAAAGGCCTTCGATCGGGTTGTCCTTGTGGACGAATACGGCGAGGGCGTCGATGGCGACCGCGACCGGCGTCGGCTTGTAGCCGTGGCGTTTCTCAAAGGCCTCGACTTCCTTATCCTTCATCAGGCGGCTCATCGGGCCGAGATTCGAGGTGCCTTCGGTCAGGCCCGGGGGCGCGGTGGATGAACCGGCAGCCTGGATCTGGACGTTCACGTTGGGGTAGACGCGCTTGAACTCTTCCGCCCAGAGCGTCATCAGGTTGGCCAGCGTGTCGGAGCCGACACTCGACAGGTTGCCTGAAACGCCGCTGGTTTTCTCGTAAACCGGCAGGTTTTCGTCGACCCGGGATTGGGCGAAAGCGGGAATCGACAGGCACAGGCTGACCGCCAGCGCGGCTGATTTCTGGAGCAGTGAATTCATTAGGATCTCCTGTAAGGATTTCGGGACGAGGCGTCCCTCCACGGCACATCTTAGGCAGGCATTGTGACCGTTTAATTACAGGTGGGCTCAGCCATCTTCCGCCGAGTTTTCGGGGCGAGTTTCGTTGGCGGCGGTCGCGGCCTGCAGCCTTAGGCGCTCCGCCGGGAACTGTACCGTGAACCGGCTGCCTGCCCCGAGTTCGCTCTCTATTTTCAACTCAGCGCCGTGGGCATTGACCACGTGCTTGACGATGGCCAGGCCCAGCCCGGTGCCGCCCGTTTTCTGGCCCCGGCCGGACCCTACGCGGTAGAACCGCTCGGTAATGCGCGGAATGTCGCGGGTGGGAATGCCAATACCCTCGTCGGTCACGCGCAAGCACGGCCCGTCGTTCGAGGTAAACCACTCGACCTTCACCGTGCGGTTTTTCGGCGTGTACTTGATGGCGTTGGCAATCAGGTTGCCGAACGCGCTTTTCAGGTCGGTCGCCACGCCCGCCAGGCCGACACCGGACTCGATGTCGAACACCAGTTGGTGCCGTCCGGCGCTGATCTCTTCGGCCTGCTCTTTGTGTTGCATCAACAAGGCCTCGACGTTGAGCACCTCCTCGTTGCTCCGCGCCGCACCGCTTTGCACCCGGGACAGTTCCAGCAGATCGTCGAGCAGGGACTGCATCTGGCCGGTCTGCTTCAGCATCTTGGCCACGGCCACGGCGACCTCGTCCTCCGGGTGCTTGTCTAGCATTTCGAGGTAGCCCTGGACGACTGTCAGCGGGGTGCGAAGTTCGTGCGAGATGTTGGCGACGAAGTCACGGCGGATCTTTTCCAAATCATGCACCTCCGTCGTATCGTGCAGGATCAGCAGTCGCTGGACCTCCCGAAACGCCACCGCGTCGACCGCGAGCCAGCGCCGGTCGCCCCGCGGAGAGGCCATTTCCAGCGGGCTCTGAACCACGCCCTGCACGGCGAGCCAGTCGGCAAACCGCGGCTCGCGGATGAGGTTGGTGACCGGCTGGCCCAGGTCGCCCGGGTTCTTCAGGTCCAGCAAGGTTTCGGCGGCGTGGTTGAACCAGGTGATGACGTCGTTCTCGTCGATCGCCAGGGTCGCGTCGGGCAAGGCATTGGTCAGGCTGCGGAATTCGCCGATCATGGAACGGTATTTCTGTTTCTGGCGACGGTTTCGGACCTCCATGATGCTGAT
>JABDPF010000014.1 GCA_013042915.1 Lysobacterales bacterium | reverse complement strand
GCGCGCACGGTCTGCACCAACTCCTTGCGCAGCGTGTCTTCGTCCACGTCCGCACCGGCGCTCAGCACCACGAATCCAAGCGGCATCTCGCCCTTCAACGTGTCCGATACCCCGATCACCGCGCACTCGGCCACTACCGGGTGGGTCGCGAGCGCCTCTTCCAGTGCCCCCGTGGACAAGCGGTGTCCGGCCACATTGATCACGTCGTCGATTCGGCTCATCACCCAGACGTAGCCCTCCTCGTCCACGACGCCGGCGTCGCCGCTGAGGTAGTACCCTTTGAAACGGGCAAGGTAGGTGTCGTAAAACCGTTGCCGATTGCCCCACAGCGTGGGCAACGTTCCCGGAGGAAGGGGCAGCTTGCAGACGATGTTTCCCGATTGCCCGGGCGCGACCTCCTGGCCCGTATCGTCCAGCACGCGAATGTCGTAGCCCGGTACCGCGACCGTGGGCGAGCCTGCCTTGACCTCCTGCGGCTCGATGCCCATCGGGTTGGCGGCCATGGCCCATCCACTTTCCGTTTGCCACCAGTGGTCTATGACAGGAACTTCAAGTTTTTTCTCAGCCCATTGCAAGGTGTCCGGATCGCACCGTTCACCGGCCAGGAACAAGGTTCGAAGACTGGAAATGTCGTAATTTTCCAGTAAAACCCCCTCGGGGTCCTGTTGCCGGATCGCGCGAAACGCGGTAGGCGCCGTGAACAGGCAGTTGACGCCGTGCTGTTCGATCACGCGCCAGAAAGCGCCGGCGTCGGGTGTCCCGACCGGCTTGCCCTCGAACAGGATGGTCGTGCAGCCGTGCAGCAGTGGCGCGTATACGATGTAGGAATGTCCCACGACCCAGCCAATGTCGGATGCGGCCCAGTAAACCTCCCCGGGCTGCACGTCGTAGATGGCACTCATCGTCCAATCCAGCGCCACCGCGTGCCCACCGCTGGGACGGACCACGCCCTTGGGTGCGCCGGTGGTACCGGAGGTGTACAGGATATAGAGCGGCTCGGTTGCCTCGACCGGCACGCAGTCCGCCGGCTCGGCGCTCTTCATGGCGTCTTCCCAGGTATCGGCTTTCAGTGGTGTGTCTTCGATCGGCAGCTGAGGCCGGGAAACCACGATGCACGGAAGGTCCTCGGCATCGGCAAGTTCCAGAGCCTTCTCCAGCAGCGGCATGTAGGGAATGACCCGTTGGCCCTCGATACCGCAGGTTGCGCTGACGATCAGCCGGGGCCGGGCATCCAGCACGCGCGTGGCGAGTTCCTGGGCGGCGAATCCACCGAATACTACCGAATGGATGGCGCCGATTCGCGCGCAGGCCAGCATGGCGATCACGGCTTCGGGAATCATCGGCATGTACAGGATCACCCGCTCGCCTTTCGTCACACCCCGTTCGCGAAGCGCACCGGCGAACTGGGCCACCTCGTCCCGCAGTTCCTGGTAGCTGTACGTCCTGGCCTGTCCGGTAACGGCACTGTCGTAGATCAGTGCCGCCTGCCCTGCCCGGCCGTTTTCGCAATGCCGATCCAGCGCGTTGTAGCACGTATTCATCTCGCCCCCGCTGAACCACTTGTAAAACGGTGCGTCCGAGTCGTCGAGCACCTTGTCCCAGGGAGAATCCCAGTGCAGGGCTTGGGCTGCCTCGGCCCAGAACGTATCCGGTTGCTCGATCGATTGTTGGTAGGTGGTTTTGTAAGACATGATCCGTTAACCCTCGAATGTTGTGGTACCGATGATCCCTGAATTTGTATGTATGCCCCTGATCGGCGTCAGGCGTATCGAAGATACGGCGCGATATCCAGTGGCTTCTTTCGATCCAGCCGGGCCGCGATGGCAAGCAGCAGTTCGGCCGTGGCCAGGGCATCGACCAAGGCGTTGTGCGCCGTGTAACGCGGCAGATGATAATCCGAGCGCAATTTGCTGAGCTGCAGGTCGCCCTGCTTCACGGGCTGGTCGCGACGCTTGCGCCATCCGAGTTCAATTTGCATCGTGTCGAGCACCGCAAAGGGCGGCGCCATGCCCGCCCATTCCCGGCATGCACGCTGCAGAAAGGCCACATCCAGCGCGGCGTGGTGGAAAACCCAGACGCGTCCCGCAGCCGCTTCGAACAGCTGCGACAGCGCCTCGCCGGGCTCAACGCCCCCCGCTACCTCGTTGTCCATCAGTTCGTGGATGGCGGCACTCGAACCCACGGTCCGGCTGGCGGTAACAAGCACGTGGCGATTCGTGCCGAGGCGAACACGACCGTCATCGATCAGCGTCCAGCCAACCGAAATAATCTGGTCGGCCGCGGCGTTCAGACCCGTCAATTCCAGGTCGGCCGCGATCATTGGCGTCTCCTGGATATCTCCGGGCCGCATATCGCCGCCCGCCTGCAGATAGCGCTGCAGTACACCGGGTTCCGCCCGCGCGGCCAATGCCCCGCATTTTCGCCGATAACGCCAGCGACGAAGCATCAGTGCACCTGGTATCGATGAGCCAACGCATTCTGCGCTTCGACAACCAGCATGAAAGCGGCCTTCAGGTTGCGTCGCATCAGCGGAGAAAGCTCATCGGGCGGCACAAAATTCGTCGGATCCTGCCCCATCGACATTTGTTCGGCCTGGTGAGCGAGGCGGATTCGGCTGATCAGCACCAGTGCGTCCCGCAGGCTGCGGGCATCGCCCTTGTTGACAATGCCGCGCGCGGTCACCTCCTCGAGACGCCGGAAGGTGTTGGGGTGGCTTACGCCGGCTTCCAGCGCACGGATTCTGACCAGGTCGATGATCGGCACGATCCCCCGGTGTTTCAGGTTCAAGCCCTCGCTTTGGGAACCGTCGTCTTCCTGAACGAAACGCCGGAAGAAGCCGATCGGCGGGCGGTGAGCCAACACGTTGGCCGCCATGAAGCGTCGGAAAATGCGATTTGTCTTAGCGCGCTTGGTCGCGTGCTTAAGCAGTTCCTCGACCAGGCCACGACGACCGTGCACGCAGCGCATGTCGAAAAAAATGCTGCTGTGCATCACGGATTTTGGTTCGGGTTCATCGATCCAGCCGTCGAAATGCCGTTTCCACTTGGGCAGAGAGACGCGCCACTTCGGATTCATGGCCATGATGTTGCCGGGGCAGTAAACGTAACCCAGCTTGTCGAGCCCATCGCAAACGAATTCTGACAAATGGCTGAAGTACTCCACTTCGTCCTCGTCCGCCTTCCGCTCAAGCACCAGGCCGTTGTCCTGGTCTGTTCGTGCCGTTTGCTCCTCACGAGCCTGCGAACCGAACACGACCCAGGCATAGTGCATCGGCGGTGTGCCCAGCCGTGCTTCGGCCAGTTGAATCAGCCTGATCGTGAACGCGTCCGTGATGTGCGTGACCATCCGTCCGATTTGCTGAACATCCCGGCCCAAAGTCACCATCCGTTCGAACAGCGAAGGTAGCCGACGGCTGAGGCGAACGAGCTCGTCGACCGACTGGCGCTTGTGAATATCGCGCACCAGCCTCAAGGGGTGTTCGGACTGCGCCCGCAGAATATCGCCCGCCGTGACCAGCCCGACCGGCCGTCCATCCTCGATAACGGGAAGGTGATGGTAGTTTTCGCGCATCATCAGCAACAAGGCGGCGTCGATATCCGAATCCGCCTCCAGCGTCATGGGGCTGCCGGTCATAACCTCGCAGATCGGCTGCAGCGGATCGACGCCCGCTGCGATAACGCGTTGTCGCAGGTCCTTGTCGGTGACGATACCCCCCAGGACTCCGTCCCTCATGACCAGAACGCTGGAGACATTGTGCTCGCTCATCAAGCGGGCGGCATCCACGATCGAGGTATTGCCGTCCGTCCTGACCGGTTCGCGCTTGAGCAGGTCCCTGACCTGTGTCACCGAGTCACGCACGTGGGCCGCAGCCCTTAGCCGGGTCGCCAGGTGGCTGCTGAAGTATTCTTCGAGCAGGGGATGCTGCTCTCTGAGCTCCGTAAAATCATCCGGCTTCAGATGCCACAACAGGCAGTCCTCTTCCGCCTCGGCGATGTACTCTTTCAACTCGCCGTGAAAGTAAATGCCGTGACCGAACAATTCCCCTTCGGAACGCTTGTCCAGAAACTTGTGATCGGGGTCGACCAGGCGCACCGCGCCCTTGCGGATGACCGCGAGGCCCGGCGAAGAACCCGATCTGAATATTTCCTGGTCCTGTGGGTAGTAGGCGGCTTCCAGCCTTCGAGACAGCTTTTCCAGATCATTGGTCGCCAGGGAGTTGAACGGCGGAACCGTGTGCAGAAACTCTGTGGCCAGCGTGACGTCATGCATGGTTAGATTCTATGTTTCCCGCGAAGATGAAAAAAGGGCCAGTCGAATGACCGGCCCTTCTTGTTGCAAAATTACCGGCGATCAATGATCCACGGCAGCCCCCGCGCCTCTCGGCACGCGGATGTCTTCCACCAGGTGCTGGATGTGCTCCGGCGGAGCCGAGGTCACCTTTGAAACGACCCAGGCGACGACGAAGTTCAGCAGGGCGCCCACCGCACCGAAGGCCTCCGGTGATATACCCATGAACCAGTGGTCGGCCGTGTTGGGCGCCATCTCGGTCCCGGGCACGAAGAACCAGCCCTTGAACCAGAAAATGTAGATCAGCGTCGAAAGCAGGCCCGCCAGCATGCCGGCAATGGCGCCCTCGCGGTTCATCTTCTTGTTGAAGATGCCCATCATCAGGACCGGGAATATCGATGAGGCGGCCAGGCCAAAGGCCAGCGCGACCACCTGGGCGGCAAAGCCCGGCGGGTTCATGCCCAGGTAACCGGCCACCAGGATGGCGCCCGCCATTGCGATGCGGCTTGCCATCAGTTCTTTCTTCTCTGAGATACTCGGCGCGATCATACCTTTCAGCAGGTCGTGCGAGATGGCAGAAGAAATCGCGAGCAACAGACCGGCCGCGGTCGAGAGCGCCGCTGCCAGGCCACCGGCCGCCACCAGGGCGATCACCCAGTTGGGCAGACTGGCGATTTCAGGATTGGCCAGAACCATGATATCGCGGTCGACCTTGACCATCTCGTTGCCTTCCCAGCCCCACGCTTCGGCTTTTGCCGCAAACTCCGGGTTGCCATCGTTGTAGTACTGGATGCGGCCGTCGCCGTTCTTGTCTTCAAAGGCCAGCAACCCGGTGGTCTCCCAGTTCTTGAACCACTGCGGCCGTTCCTCGTAGACCAGGTTACCGGCTGGCGATCCGATCTCACCGGTCTGGATCGTCTCGATCAAATTGAGGCGCGCCATGGCGCCGACGGCCGGTGCGGTCGTGTAGAGGATGGCGATGAACACCAGTGCCCAACCGGCGGACTTGCGCGCGTCGGATACTTTGGGAACGGTAAAGAAGCGCACGATCACGTGCGGCAGGCCCGCCGTTCCGATCATCAGCGAAAGGGTAAGCAGGAAGATGTTCAGGGTCCCGCCTTTCTGAGCCGTGTAGGCCGCAAATCCCAGGTCAGTCACCACCTGGTCCAGTTTATCCAGCAGAAAGACGTTCGAGCCTTCCATCGTACTACCCAGTCCTATCTGGGGGAGCGCTTGACCAGTCAGGTTGAGCGAGATGAAGATCGCCGGCACGGTATAGGCGAAAATCAATACGCAATATTGGGCGATCTGCGTGTAGGTAATGCCTTTCATACCGCCGAGCACCGCGTAAACGAACACGATGGCCATACCGATCATGACGCCCCATTCAAAAGGCACCTCGAGGAAGCGGCCGAATGCTACGCCCACACCTTTCATCTGGCCGATGACGTAGGTGATGGACGCGACGATCAGGCAGATGACAGCCACCAGCCGGGCCCCCTTGGAATAAAAGCGGTCGCCGACGAATTCCGGCACGGTGAACTTGCCGAACTTGCGCAGGTAGGGCGCCAGCAACAATGCCAGCAACACGTAGCCACCGGTCCAGCCCATCAGGTAAACCGAGGCGTCGTAGCCCAGGAACGCGATCAGGCCGGCCATCGAGATAAACGATGCCGCGGACATCCAGTCCGCCGCCGTGGCCATGCCGTTGGCCACCGGGTGCACGCCGGTGCCGGCCACGTAGAATTCGCCGGTGGTGCCCGCACGGGCCCAAATGGCGATACCGATGTACAGCGCGAAGGTGGCGCCGACGACAAGGTAAGTCAGTGTTTGAAGTTCCATGGTATCTCCCTCACTCCTCGTGGACGCCGAATTCGCGATCAATCTTGTTCATCCTGAAGGCGTAAAAAAAGATCAGGATGACAAAAACGTATATCGAACCCTGTTGGGCGAACCAGAATCCAAGCTCATACCCGCCAATGGTGATAGCGTTGAGCTGATCCACGAGAAGAATTCCAAACAGGTACGACACCACGAACCAAACCGCGAGGCAGCCCGCGATCAATTTGAGGTTCGCTTTCCAGTAAGCCTGTCCGCTGGTTTGTTCACTCATGAGCAGTCTCTCCGATGGTAGTTTCCCGATCGCTATGTTACGTTGCGGCCATCGCTTAAACGCCCCTACTTTAGTCGTAGAACCGGAGTTCCATGCTCAGCACCTGGTCCCTGATCACGACCGCACTGGCCTACATGGGGCTGCTGTTCGCCATCGCCTGGATTGGTGACCGCAAGCGCATTGCACGCGACCATCGCAACATCCAGGCCGTCATTTATTCACTTTCACTGGCGGTTTACTGCACGTCTTGGACCTTTTACGGCGCGGTCGGCAGCGCGGCCACGACGGGCTGGGGCTATTTGCCGATCTACCTCGGCCCGGCCTTGCTGATGCTGTTCGGCTTCGACCTGCTCCGGCGGATCGCGACCATCAGCCACCATCAGCGAATCACGTCGATCGCCGACTTCATCGCCCACCGCTACGACCGAAGCCACAGCATTGCCGTGCTGGTGACGCTGGCGGCGGTAATCGGCTCGGTCCCGTATATCGCTCTTCAATTCAAAGGCATCACGAACGGATTCAACGTGGTCGCAGGCTCGGTCACCAACGACGCGGCTCTTCCCGGAGAGTTGTCACTTTACGTGGCGCTGACGCTAGCGCTATTCGCCACCCTGTTCGGTACGCGCACCCTGGACGCCAGCGAGCATCACCGCGGGTTGATGTGGGCCATCGCCTTCGAGTCGTTGGTCAAGCTGCTGGCCTTTCTCGCCATCGGCTTGTTCGTCATATTCGGCATCTTTGGTGGATTCGGCGAGGTGGCCGCCACCGTTCGCGAGAACCAGAACTACCAGGAGCTCTTTTCGCCCTGGCGACTGCCCGAAGGATTCGGTATCCAACTGGTGCTGGCCATGACCGCCATCCTGTGCCTGCCCCGGCAATTTCACGTGGCGATTGTTGAATTCAGGGACATTCGGGAACTGAAGACGGCCCGCTGGCTGTTTCCCTCTTACCTGGCCGTGTTCGCCATCCTGGCGATGCCGATTGCATTGGCAGGTCTCGTGCAATTCGGCGGCCAGGACGTTCATCCGGACAGCTACGTACTCGCGCTACCCATCGCGTTCGACAAAGAGGCGCTCACGGTGCTGGCGTTTTTGGGCGGCTTCTCGGCCGCCAGCGGAATGGTCATCGTGGCGACCGTTGCCCTGGCCATCATGGTGAGCAACGACATCGTGATGCCCCTTCTGCTGCGCAGCGGCATGGCCGGCGTTCGCGGGGAAACCGACCTGTCACGCACGTTACTGCGTGTGCGCCGTATTTCGATCGTGGCTATCTCGTTGCTCGCTTATGCCTACTACCAAGCCATTGAAGCCGGCGTGCCGCTGGCGTCCATCGGTCTGCTTTCGTTTTCGGCGGCGGCGCAATTCGCTCCCGCGATGCTGATCGGCCTCTATTGGCCTGGCGCCAACCGAGCGGGTGCGTTGAGCGGCCTGACCGTGGGCGTCGGTGGCTGGTTTGTGCTGCTGCTACTGCCATCCCTGGCGGGCTCGGAAGCGACCGGCCTGCCCGACGTCGCGTTCAACCAGGGCGCCGCATGGTCCCTGGCACTGAACGCGCTGGCGGTCGTGGTCGTTTCGCTGATGTTCAGCGAAGACACCGTCAGGCGCCGCAAAGCCGAGCGCGAGGAACCCGATGCAGGGCTCATCACGCTTGGCGAACTCGAGAACACCCTCGGCCGTTTTCTGGGCCGCGATTCCACGCGTCGGGCGCTGGAGACCCACCTGCACAGCAACCACCTGGAAGCGGACGCGTTGGCCACGCCGGCCACGGTGCAATTTGGCGAACGACTGCTGGCCGGATCGATCGGTTCGGCCTCGGCACGCAGCGTGCTGACGACCGCTTTGCACCATCGCGGCCTGGGGCCCGAGGCCGTTTTCGAGCTGTTGAATCAAACCTCCCAGGCGGTCCAGTTCAACCGCGAGCTTCTGCAAGCTACCCTGGACAACATGTCCCAGGGTGTCGCCGTGATCGACAAGGACCTTCGGCTGGTGGGATGGAACCAGAGCTACCTCGAGCTAATGAATTATCCGGACGGCATGGTCTACCTGGGACAGCCTGTTGAAGAATTGATTCGACACAACGCGACTCGCGGGCTGATTCGGGGAGGCACGTCCGAAGCCGCCGTTCGAAAGCGGCTCGATTTGCTACGGGGGGGGGATCACTACCGCTTCGAACGAAGCTGGCCTGACGGGAGCGTGATCGAAATCCAGGGTAACCCGCTGCCCGGTGGCGGCTACGTCACGACATTCTCCAACATCACCCATTTCAAGACGATTGCCAGCGAGTTGAAACTCATCAATGAAACGCTGGAGCAGCGGGTGAGGCAACGCACACAAGAACTCAGCGAGGCCAATGCTGACCTCGAGGAAGCACGCAAAACCGCGGAAAGCGCAAATAGAAGCAAGACACGTTTCCTGGCCGCGGCGAGCCACGACCTGTTGCAACCCATCAACGCCGCACGCCTGTTCGTTTCCATCCTTCGGCAACAGGCCGGCGAAGGTGGTGACGAAGAAGCCCGGCTGGTCAAACGCGTGGACCGTAGCCTGACCGCGGCGGAAGAACTGCTCGGCGCGCTACTGGATATTTCGAAGCTCGACTCGGGCATGTACGAACCCGATCCGGAGGTCATCGAGGTCAGCGAGTTATTCGAGCAGCTTCGACGACGCTTCCAGCCCCTGGCGGCCAACCGGGACTTGCAGCTGCGCGTGCGCGGTCGAAAGGATCAGGTGTTCAGCGATCGCAACCTGCTCTATCGAATCCTGCAGAATTTCCTGTCCAACGCGATCCGCTACACCGAGAGCGGCGGCGTCCTCCTCTCCTGCCAGCGCCGAGGTGACCACCTGCGCTTCCGCGTCAGCGACACGGGCGTTGGCATCGCCGAGGACGATTCCCGGGCCATTTTCCAGGAGTTCCATCGCCTGGATTACGCGCATCGGCTGGAGGAAAAGGGACTGGGGCTGGGCCTGGCGATCTGTGATCGCATCGCGCACATGCTGGGGCACCGGATGGAAGTTCGTTCCCGCCCGGGGCACGGCAGCACGTTTTCGGTGACGGTTCCACTGGCCTCGAGGGAACGCATCGAGGCCCAGCGACCCAAAGACGCACCGCGCAGCGACCATCCGCGTCTGCAAGGACTGGCTGTGCTCTGCATCGACAACGAGGCGGATATTCTCGAGGGAATGAACCTGTTGCTCGACCGCTGGGGTTGCACGGTGCTGCTCGCCCAGGATCGTGAGCAAGCCGTTCAACGCGTCAAGGAACACGGCCCGCCCGACATGGTGCTGGTCGATCATCACCTGTCGCAACAGGTGTTCGGGCTGGACGTCATGGCGTATCTCGAGGAACTGCTCGGGAAGCGTCTCCCGACCATCGTTATCACCGCCGACCGCTCACCCGAACTGGAAGAGGAAGTCCGCCGCATGAAATACGGCCTTCTGCGCAAGCCCATCAAGCCGGCCGCACTTAGGGCACTGATGACGAACACCCTGAAAAACCGTTAAGCCTGCTGACTACCTGGCTGAATTGGGGTTGGCGACGGCCAGTTGGGTGGCGGCCAGAACGGCCTGGGTGCGGTTGCTGACGCCGAGCTTGTTCATGATAGCCGTGACGTGTGCCTTGATCGTGGCCTCGGAGACTCCCAGATCAAAAGCAATCTGTTTGTTCAGCAGCCCCTGGGACATCATCATCAGCACCTTGAACTGCTGCGGTGTCAATTGCGCCATCCGCTCAGCCATTTCCAACTCGGATCCGCTCCGGCCCGCGAGTTCGGACCGGCCCGGCGCGGGCGCCCAGATCTCTCCGAGCAATATGGACGATATGGCCTGGGTAATGGTATCGATGCTCGACGACTTGGGAATGAAACCAGCCGCCCCGTGTTCCAGCGCTCGCCGAATCACCACCGGATCTTCGTTGGCCGAGATAATGACGACCGGAACACTGGGGTAGCGCTTGCACAGGTAAACCAGCCCGGCAAAACCGCTTACGCCCGGCATGTGCAGATCCAGCAACACGAGGTCCACCTCGCGGGTTTGGTCCACGAGTTCCTGCAGGCTCTCGAAGGAACTCGCCTCGAGAAACCGGGTTTCACCCTGCTCCGCTTCTAGCGCTTCTTTGATCGCTGTGCGGAACAGCGGGTGATCGTCCGCGACGATAACGGTTTCCGCCTGGATTGCGAGGAGTCGGCTCATAACCGCGATTTTCCCAGCTTCACCGTCAAAAAAACAATAGACCTTCGTCGATAGTGACAGGGTTGAGCGCGCACACCTTACGACCAAAGGCTAATACCCTGTCGCGCCCCGAGGAAGGATCATGCACGAGCACACTACCAATTGGGAGAGGCTCACATGGCCCTGAAATCTACCAGGAAGTTACTTCTCAGTCTGTCCGTGGCGACCGCTCTCGGCTGCGGCGCCACCACTGCTTTCGCTGATGGAGATCGCGTAGAGGAACTCGAGGCGCGCGTTGCCGAACTCGAGGCCCTGGTCTCGCAGCTGCTCAACAAGATGCCGGACAGCGGACCGAACACGGCTGAAATCGAAGCCGCCGCCGAGGCCAAAGCCGAGGCCATCGCCGAGCAGCGCGTGGAGGAACTGATCGCCGCCCACGAGGCAGTGGAGGCCGAGAAAGTCCACAAGCACAGCTACAAGTTCGGCGGCTACGTGAAACTGGACACGATCTACAGTGATTACAGCGGCGGGCCCTCAAGCGGCGCGGGTCGCGACTTCTACATCCCCGGCACAATCCCGGTCGGTGACGCCGGTGAGAGTTATCTGGACATGCACGCCAAGGAATCACGGGTCAATTTCGGTTCGACCCACAATCTGGATAACGGCGCAAAGATGCGCACCTTCATCGAGATGGATTTTCTTCTCAGCGGACAGGGCAATGAACGCGTTTCGAACTCCTTCAGCCCGCGCTTACGCCATGCCTTCTTCACGTACAACAACTGGCTGTTCGGCCAAACGTGGATGACCTTCTTCAACGTGGGGGCACTGCCCGAGAACCTGGACTTCGTCGGACCGGCGGAATCCACCATTTTCGGACGGCAGGCGATGATCCGTTATACGTCGGGCAAATGGCAGTTTGCAGCCGAGAACCCCGAAACCACCATCACGCCGTTCGGCGGAGGCGGTCGGATCGTTGCCGACGACAACATGATCCCGGACCTGGTTGCGCGCTACAACTTCGGATCGGTCACCGTGGCGGGCATCGTGCGCGAACTGGCGTACGAGAATCGGGCCGCCGGAATCGACGACTCCACTTACGGCTATGGCATCAGCGTGTCGGGCAAGCACATGATCGGCGAGCGTGACGATTTCCGCTGGATGGCCAGCGCCGGCAGCGGCCTGGGCCGCTACCTCGGCCTGAACACGGCAAATGGCGCCGTGCTCGATGCCGACGGCAACCTCGAAGCCATCGACTCCATGGGCATCTTCGGTTCCTACCGCCACTTCTGGAACGAGAAATGGCGCAGCAACCTGACCCTGGGCTACCTCGACGTGGATAACGAAACGGAACTCACCGGCATGGGCGTGACCACCGACGCCACAAGCGTTCACGTGAACCTGATCTACTCGCCGGTGCCGAAGCTGGACCTCGGCGTGGAATACATGCACGCGAACCGCGAAGTCGAAAGCGGCACCGACGGCGACCTGGACCGCATCCAGTTCTCCGCCAAGTACGCCTACTGATCCAATCGGATGACCGGGCCACGCGAGTGGCCCGGTTTCTTAAGGGCTGGGTTCGACCCGGCCCGCATCGATCTCATCGATGCGGTTGACACCCATCAGCGCCATCGAGTTGGCGATTTCCATTTGAATCACCTCGAGCAAGTCGGCAACGCCCCGCTCGCCCCGTGCCGCCAGCGCCCAGGCCCAGGCGCGTCCGAGCATGACGCCGCGAGCGCCTCGTGCGATCGCCTTGATGATGTCGGTGCCGTTGCGCGCCCCGCCGTCCATGAGTACCTCCAGCCGATCGCCCACCGCGTCCGCCACTTCGGGTAACTTCGACAGGCTCGATGCGACGCCATCCAGTTGGCGGCCACCATGGTTGGAAACCACGACCGCATCAGCCCCCGCATCGGCCGCCGCAATCGCGTCCTGCGTACCCATCACGCCCTTGATCACGAGAGACCCCGCCCAGCGCTCACGCAACCAGCCGAGGTCTGCCCAGGTGACCGAGGGGTCGAACTGGGAGTCGATGAACGCCTTGAACCCGTCCAGGTCGCGCACGCCACGCACGACGCCGGCGAGGTTGCCGAAATCGTGCGGTTTGCCGCGAAGGCCCACGTCCCACAACCAGCGCGGGCGGCTGACCAATTGCAGGGCCTTGGCGCTCGCGCCCCTGAAGCCCCCGGCCATCACGCCGTTGTGATCGTCGCGGTAACGCTTGCCGAGCATCGGCAGGTCCACCGTGAATACGAGGGTCTCGACCCCGGCGTCCCGAACGCGGTCGAGTATCGCTTCGACCACCCCGCGATCACGCAACATGTACAGCTGGTACCAGGACCCGCCCCCAGCGGCCCCTTGTACCTCTGCCACGGAGCAAATGCCCATCGTGGACGTCGTGAAAGGAACGCCCGCCTTGCGCGCGCCCCGCGCCGCCTGGGCTTCGCCACGCCGCCGGTACATGCCGGCAAGCGCAACCGGCGCCAGGACGACGGGCATGGAAACACGCTGTCCCAGGAGCATCGCCGCGGTATCGATACGGCTGACGTCACGCATCACACGTTGCTTCAGAGCCACCGAGCCGAACGCAGCGACGTTGCGGGCCAGTGAGCATTCTTCACCGGCACCGCCGTCGATGTAGTCGAACAGGAAGCGCGGCAGGCGCTTTTTTGCCAGCAGCCGGTAGTCGGCCGCGGTAACCGGAATAACCGGGGAAGGGCTCATGCTGCGCGCCTGCAAGGGATCAACATCGGGAGGTCATCGTATTTCAATTTCCTGAATGTGTTCGGCGCGCGGACCGTACTTCAATGGTTGCGCATCCCCGGGCCAGTTTCCCAGGAACGGGGCAATCAGCACGCCGGGCAATTCGTGCCAGGTCATGGCCGAGACCGTGAACCCTCCGGGTCGGTCGGTGAGCAGTTCAATCTCGACGGAACCGCTTCCGGGGTGGATGATGCGCAGCACCCGGGCCCTGCCCCCTCGCTTCGGGCCCGCTCGCGTATCGAGCGCCAGTTCACCATTGACCCGGGCGGTCAGCAGGCCGGCATCATTGTCAACAGCCAGCTGCAGCAACGGGGTCGCCTCGGGAAGTTCAATCACGATACTGCGCCGCCATCCATCGACCTCCGCGCTAGGATCGGACTGGGTCCACCCAACACCCGGCAGACCCAGGGGTTCAACCTCACGGGCCGGGCGCTCGACCGTGCCCAGCCGACTCGAGTTCAATACCCGGGTTTCGAACAGGTGTTTTCGTGCATAGACTCGATCGGGTGTGCCGTGCAGGCTTTCGACCACCAGGTGGCCACGCGCTTCGCCGGCCACCTCGCGGTACATCAGTGTCATGTCGCGGGGGCGCTCGGCGGTAAACGCCGGGATGAAATAGTGCACGGCCCATCCAGCCAGCAAGGCAACGCCCAGCCACTTGGCGGGCCACCAATCGAGTTCGCGACGGGAAACGAAGGCGAGCAGCATCGGCATGGCCAGGAGCAGCATCAGCATCAGCGGCACGATGATCACACCCGAGCGATCAAAGTTCATGACTGCACCCAGCAGGAAAAAATGGTACCAGGCGATGTACGAGGCCGCCGCGAACCCCGCCATGGAAGAGAACAACAACGGTGCGGGGGATTTACGGCGAAACAGGTCAATGACCGATCCCAGGGCGAACGCCGCCAGCGGCACCAGCGCAATGTGAGAAGCGGTGGGCAACTTTCGGGTGAGCACGATCGCAAAAACGAACAGTAGCAACCAGGCCAGAATCATCCAGGCACAGGGCGAAACGCGCCCTGAAAACAGTTTCAGTGCCACGTAGCCGACCAGGCCGGCTGCCAACATCAAGGTCACGCGGCCCGGCCAGGGATGCGGATGTTCCAGCGGAGACATGTCCGCCCAGTGCCCCAACGGCCAGGACAACAGGTAACCCGCCAGCGGCACCGCCAGCAGCAGGAACGGTATTGCCACCAGCCCCCAGCGCAGCTGACGATAACGAAATTCCTTGCGGAAGGCCGCCGAGATGGCAATCATCACCCACACGCCGAGGAACAGGGCCAGCCCGCCGGTAATCGACACGGGGTAGTGGATCAGCGTGCCGGCGAACAGGTCGATGTAGCCGGCGTCTTCGCGCGATTTGATGTTTCCGAGGTCGCGGTCACCCAGTGCATTCAGCATGGCCCACGCATTGTCGCCGTGGTGTTGCAGGCTGCCCAGATCGAGGTGGTCGGGATCGTCGAGCACCGAATGATAGACCGCAACGCCCTGCGCGAACGCAAAATTGAGCCCCATCACGCCTTCGCCCTTGTAAACGGAGTAATCCGTGTCGTTGGGCATGCGCTTGTAAAACTCGTATACCAGCGAGTTGGCCACCGGACGTTCGACGCTCTTGGAAAAGACACGCACCACGCTGCGGTTGCCCATGCCGGTCTCGAACAACACGCTGGGCCCGGTCACGCCGCGCGCCTCCAGATTGATCACCGCCCGCACGCGGCTGAACGCCGGATGGTGATCGGCAAAGGCGCGTGCGCCGATCAAGCCGTTCTCCTCGCTGTCGGTGATCAAAAACATGACGTCGTTCGTGTACGGAGGATAATCGGCGGCCATCCGCGCGATTTCCAGAATGGCGGCTACACCGGCTCCGTCGTCGGCAGCACCCGGACCGGTCCATACGCTGTCGTAGTGAGCCGTCAGCAAAACGGCGTGCTTGCCGTCGCTGCCCGGTTTGACCGCAACGATGTTCTCCACCGGGCTGCAGCTGCCGAACCGTGGATTGCATTGAAACCTGGATTGGATTTCGACGTCGTATCCGGCCATCTCGAAATGATCGGCGATGCGGTTGCGCACTCGGGCGTTCATTTCGGACCCGGCCGGATGTGCCCGGTTTTCCTGCAACAGGTCTCGAAGGATGGCGTCGGCGCGAATGGCTGAAAAGACGACGTCCGGAACGTCGGCGCCCACGGGCTTGGGGGGCGTGAAACTGCGCAGCACCCCCGCCATGATGAGGAGACAGATGACCAGCAGCGACAGCGGATGGCGAAGCTTCAGCATGCCCTGAGTTTACGACGCTCTTTGAGCTTTTGCAGCCTTCCGCGCTTGAAAAGTGCGGTGGGTCGCCTGGGGCTCCTGCGTCAGGCGGCATTCTCCGCTTGCAAGGCCTTCTCCATGATTTCCCGCATCTTGAATTTCTGAATTTTACCGGTGACCGTCATAGGAAAGTCTTCGACCAGGCGGATATAGCGGGGCACTTTGAAATAGGCGATGTTTTTCTTGCAGAACGCTCTTATCTCGTCCTCGCTGACCGTCTCTCCCTCCTTGATTTGCACCCAGGCGCAAACCTCTTCACCGAAGCGCTCGTCCGCGACGCCGATGACCTTGGCGTCCTGGATTTTTGGATGGGTAAACAGGAACTCCTCGATCTCACGGGGGTAAATGTTCTCACCGCCCCGGATGATCATGTCCTTGAGGCGGCCAACGACCGTGACGTAGCCTTCCTCGTCCATCACGCCCAGATCTCCGCTGTGCAACCAGCCCTCATCGTCCACGGTCTCGGCGGTTTTCTCCGGGTCCTCCCAGTACCCCTTCATCACGGCATATCCCCGTGAACAGATATCACCGGTTTCACCGACAGGCACGATGTCGCCGTTCTCGTCGAGAATCTTCACCTCGATGTGCGGCCCGGCGCGTCCCACCGTTTCCACCCGCTTCTCTATCGGGTCGTCAGCAAGCGTCATGTGGTTGACCGGGCTGCATTCGGTCTGGCCATACGCGATCAGCACCTCGGCCATGTGCATGCGCTCGATGACCTTTTTCATCACTTCCACCGGGCAAGGCGCCCCGGCCATGATCCCGGTGCGCAGGGTGGACAGGTCGAAGCCATCGAACCCGGGGTATTCGAGCTCGGCGATGAACATGGTGGGCACCCCGTGCAGTGCCGTGGCCTTTTCCGATTCCACGGCTTCGAGCACGGAACCCGCCTCGAATGCATCGGACGGGAAAATCGCAGCCGCACCGCGACTGACGCAGGCCAGCTTGCCCAGCACCATGCCGAAGCAATGGTACATAGGCACCGGGATGACCAGCCTGTCTTTCTCGGTGAAGCGCATGCCGTGCGCCACCTGGTTGGCGTTATTCAGGATGTTGTGATGCGTCAGCGCCGCGCCCTTCGGATTGCCCGTCGTGCCGGAGGTGAACTGGATATTGATGACGTCGTGCGGATCGAGCCTTTTCTCCGCGGACTTCAACATGTCGTGTTCCGTCTCGCCGCCCATGCGGCATACGTCGTCAAAATTGAACATGCCCGGCGTGACGGACCTTCCCAGCCGGATCACGATCTCGAGCGCGGGGAGCTTTGCGGATTTGAGCCGCCCTGGCTCGCACTCGGCCAGTTCAGGCACCAGTTCCTGCAACATTTCCACGTACTGGCTGCTCTTGAAGGACTCGGCCGTGATGATCGCCTTGCAGCCGGACTTGTTCAGCGCGTATTCCAGCTCGAATACCCGGTAGGCCGGGTTGACGTTGACCAGGATGGCGCCGATGCGTGCCGTGGCGAATTGCGCCAGGCACCACTCAGCGCAGTTCGGCGCCCAGATCCCAACCCGGTCGCCGGGCCGGATGCCGAGTTTCAACAGGCCGGTTGCAAGACGCTCGATTTCCTTGGCGTACTCGGCGTAAGTCCAGCGCAGGCCCTGGTGACGGGAAATCAGCGCGTCGTGATCCGGAAAGGCCGCCACGGTCTGCGCCAGGCGCTCGCCGATCGTCTGGTGGACCAGTGCCGGCGCGCTCGCGCCTCTGAATTGACTGAGTTGGGTATTCATCTAGGTGGTCTCCATGCCCGCTGGCATTGAGCCCTCGCACGAGACCCGAAAAGGTTGATTCGCGGAGGACCGGTTCGTGGCCGGATTATCAGGCTGATTGACGCGTGCTGCATTGATTAAGGTCGTGAAAGAGGGCGGTAATTTGTTAACCTGAACCCCTTTGCCGGAGCGCACAGGGACGACGAATG
Source organism: Lysobacterales bacterium (assembly GCA_013042915.1). Taxonomy (GTDB): domain Bacteria; phylum Pseudomonadota; class Gammaproteobacteria; order Xanthomonadales; family SZUA-36; genus JABDPF01. The sequence continues at coordinate 33,736 of JABDPF010000014.1, read as the reverse complement.
CCTGAAGAAAGCCATTGCTGCCACAAGGAAACTGCTGCAGGGTCGGTCGAGACCCCGGCCGAAGACCTCGCGGGTAAATTCATCTGCCCGATGTGCCCGGCCGTGGTCTCCGAAGAGCCCGCCGCCTGCCCGAAATGCGGCATGGCGCTGGAGCAGGTGCTCGCGCCGGGCGCCCTGCCCTCGGCTGACGCGGGAGACGACCCGGAGTACCGGGACATGAAGAGACGCCTGGTGGTCGCTGCGATTTTTTCGTTACCACTGCTGGCCATCGCCATGGGCGGCATGTTCACCGGCGAACATCATCCCTGGGTGCAGTTGGCATTGGCAACGCCCGTCTGTCTCTGGGCCGGGCTGCCTTTTTTCCGCCGGGCCTGGATGTCGATCCGCACCGGCAACCTCAACATGTTCACGCTGATCGGGTTGGGTGTTTTCGTGGCGTATACCTACAGCCTCGTGGCAACCGCCGCACCGGGCATCTTTCCCACCTCGTTCCGGGATGCGGACGGACGGGTGGGCGTGTACTTCGAAGCGGCCGCGGTGATCGTGACGCTCGTACTGTTCGGCCAGGTACTGGAGTTGCGCGCCCGCGCCAAAACGGGGGACGCCATCAGGGGCCTGCTTAGCCTTGCGCCGACCCGCGCGCTGCGCCGCACGGATTGCGGCCACGAAAAAGAGATTCCGCTGGGACAGGTTCAGCCCGGCTTCAAGCTGCTGGTGCGGCCCGGGGAGAAAATTCCGGTCGACGGCGTCGTGCTGGAGGGCGAGAGCACCGTCGACGAGTCGATGATATCGGGCGAACCCGTGCCGGTACGAAAAAAGCCGGGCGACGCGCTGGTCGGGGCAACCGTGAACGGTAACGGCTCCCTGCTGATGGAAGCCCAGAAAGTGGGTAACGACACCCTGCTCGCCCGCATCGTTCAGATGGTCGGCGAGGCCCAGCGCAGCCGGGCCCCCGTACAAAAACTGGCGGACCGGGTAGCCGCCTGGTTCGTGCCCGCGGTGGTTGCCGTTGCGGTAATCACGTTCGTCCTCTGGGCCTGGCTGGGCCCGCAGCCCGCCATGGCCTACGCCCTGGTCAACTCAGTGGCGGTCTTGATCATTGCCTGCCCCTGCGCGCTGGGCCTGGCCACGCCGATGTCGATCGTCACAGCGACCGGCACGGCGGCACGCCACGGCATTCTGTTCCGCAACGCTGAAGCGATCGAGGTGTTGCGCGACGTGGACGTATTGCTGGTGGACAAGACCGGCACCCTGACCGAGGGCAAGCCAGTCCTCCGGGCGGTGCACACGGCCGATGGGTTCGAGGAGGCTGACCTGCTGTCTTACGCCGCAGCACTCGAGCGCCGCAGCGAACACCCCCTGGCGGACGCCATCATGACCGGCGCCCGCGAGCAGGGCGTGATCCCTGCCGACAGCACGGGCTTTGAAGCCGTCACCGGCCGGGGCGTGCGGGGGGTCGTCTCGGGCCACAGCGTGCTGCTCGGCAGCGATGCTTTCCTGACCGCGGAGGGTATCGATACCGCGCCACTCAGCGAGGCCGCCGACCGCGAGCGTGGCGCCGGGGCGACCACGGTTTGGGTCGCCGTCGACGGCCGCCTGGCCGGCATCCTGGCCATCTCCGACCCGGTCAAGGACAGCACCCCCGCCGCCATCGAGACCCTGCATGGCGAAGGTGTTCGGCTGGTCATGGTCACCGGCGACAACGAACGAACCGCGCGGGCCGTGGCGCGGGAACTGGGCATCGACGACGTGCGCGCCGGCGTGCTGCCCGAACAGAAACTGGAGGTCGTCCAGCAGTTCCAGGCCTCGGGACACCGCGTCGCGATGGCCGGCGACGGCATCAACGACTCGCCCGCCCTGGCCGCGGCCGATGTCGGCATCGCCATGGGTGACGGCACCGATATCGCGATGGAAAGCGCTGATGTCACGCTTATCAAGGGCGACCTGCGCGGGGTGGCGCGCGCCCGCCGCCTCAGCCACCTGGCGATGAACAACATACGGCAAAACCTGTTTTTCGCGTTCGTCTACAACGGCGTGGGCGTGCCGATCGCAGCGGGAGCACTCTATCCCTTTATCGGCCTGCTCCTTAACCCGATGATCGCCGCGGCGGCCATGAGTTTCAGCTCAGTATCGGTCATCGCCAATTCCCTCAGGCTGAGGAACGCCCGGCTCTGACCCGACAAGATCGCGCCCGCAGCGCGATCACTGGTGGTTCGCCAGGCGGCGCTTTTGCCACAGCAGGAAGACGGCCGGTATCAGCGCCAGCGTCAGGATCGTGGCGCTGATCATTCCACCGACCATCGGAGCGGCGATGCGCCGCATGACCTCGGATCCGGTACCGCTGCCGAGCATGATCGGCAACAGGCCCACAACGATGGTGGCGACGGTCATCATGATGGGCCGCACACGCATCAGGGCGCCTTCGGTCACGGCGGCGGCGAGGTCGTCCACCGTCATGCGGCGCCGGTCGTTTTCTGCCCGGGCCCTCTCCGCGGCCAGCGCCTGCTTCAGGTACACGAGCATGATCACGCCGATCTCGATCGCCACGCCGGCCAGCGCGATAAAGCCGACGCCGACGGCCACCGACACGTGGTAGTCGAGCAGGTACAGCAACCAGATACCGCCGATGAGGGCGGTCGGCAGCGTGCCCATGATGATCAGAACTTCCGCCATGCTGCGGAAATTGATGAACAGCAGGAGAATGATCGTGACCAGCGTGAGCGGCACGACGACCAACAACCGTTGTTTGGCCCGCTCCATGTACTCGTACTGGCCGGACCATCTCAGTGAATAACCGGGCGGCAGCTCGACGTTTTCCGCCACGGCCTTGCGGGCGGCCTCGACATAGCTGCCCAGGTCCACCCCCTCGATATCGACGAAAATCCAGCCGTTGAGCCGTGCGTTTTCGCTCTTGATGCCCGGCGGGCCGTCTTCGACCCGGATGTCGGCCACGGCGGATAGCGGAATTTGCTGGCCCGTGGCCGTCACCACGGGCAATTCACGCAGTTTATCGACCGAGTCACGAACACCCTGGGGATAGCGCACATTCACCGGGTAGCGTTCCAGCCCCTCGACTGTCTCGGTGACGTTCATGCCGCCGACGGCGGTGCGGACGACGTCCTGCACGTCGTCGATGTTCAGCCCATAGCGAGAGGCGCGCTCGCGGAGAATGTCCACGGTGACGTAACGCCCACCGGCGACCCGCTCCGAAAAGGCCGAGGTCGTTCCCGGGACAGCTTTCAAAACACGTTCGATTTCGCTTCCAATTGATTGTATTACTTCTAAATCCTGACCGGCAATCTTGATTCCGACCGGGGTTTTGATGCCCGTGGCAAGCATGTCGATGCGGGTCTTGATCGGCCAGACCCACGCGTTGGTCAGGCCTGGAATCTGAACGCGGCGGTCGAGTTCTTCCTTGATCCCGTGGATGTCGATACCCTCGCGCCACTCCACTTCCGGCTTGAGTCGGATAACCGTTTCGATCATCGTCAGCGGCGCCGGGTCGGTGGCGGTTTCCGCCCGGCCGATCTTGCCGAACACCTGCTCGACCTCGGGCACCGTGCGAATCAACTTGTTGGTCTGCTGAAGCAACTCCTGCGCCTTGCCGATGGAGATACCGGGAAAGGTCGTCGGCATGTACATCAGGTCGCCCTCGTTCAGGTCGGGCATGAATTCCGAGCCGAGCCTGTTTGCCGGCCAGAAACCTGCAATCACCAGCACCAGCGTGACCCCCACTACCGGCCAGGGATGGCGGGTGACGACGCGGATCAGCGGGCGGTACAGCCAGACCAACAGCCGGTTCAGGGGATTGCGATGCTCGCTCACGATCCGCCCCCGGATGAAATACCCCATCAGTACTGGCACCAGGGTAATCGACAGCCCCGCGGACGCGGCCATCGCATAGGTCTTGGTGTATGCCAGCGGTGCGAACATCCGCCCCTCCTGCGCCTGCAGGGAGAACACCGGGAAAAAACTCAGCGTGATGATCAGCAGCGAGAAAAACAACGGCGGTCCGACCTCGACGGCGGACTCGGTGATCGTCGACCAGTGTTGGCGCGGGTCGTAGGAGGGCTCCTCCATCTTCTTGTGCACCGTTTCGACCATCACGATGGCCGCGTCCACCATGGCGCCAATGGCGATGGCGATGCCCCCCAGCGACATGATGTTCGCGTTCAGACCCTGGGCGTTCATCACCAGGAAAGCCGCCATGATCCCCAACGGCAGGCTGACGATCACGACCAGGGACGAACGGAGGTGGAACAGGAACAGCAGGCAGACCAGGGCAACTACGATGAACTCCTCGATCAGCTTCTGCTGCAGGGTATCCACCGCGCGCGAGATCAGGGCCGATCGATCGTAGGTCTCGACGATTTCGACACCGTCGGGCAGCCCGGATTTCAATTCTCGGAGCCGTGCCTTCACTCCGTCGATCGTGGAGCGCGCATTTTCCCCGAAGCGCATCACCACGATACCGCCGACAACTTCCCCTTCACCATCGAGCTCCGCGATACCGCGCCGCATCTGCGGACCTATCTGGATATTGGCGACGTCTGCCAGGCGCAGCGGCGTGCCGCGCACATTGACGCCCAGGGGAATCTGTTCGAGGTCTTCCACCGATTGCAGATAGCCGGTGGCGCGCACCATGTACTCCGCTTCGCCCATCTCGATGACCGAGCCGCCCACTTCCTGGTTGCCGCGCTGAATGGCCGTCCGCACGTGGGCCAGCGGCATGCCATGCGCCCGCAGCGCGTCAGGATTGAGCACCACCTGGTACTGCCGCACCATGCCCCCCACGGTTGCGACCTCGGCCACCCCGGGAACGGTCTGCAGTTCGAACTTGAGGAACCAGTCCTGGATGGATCGCAACTGGGCCAGGTCGTGTTCTCCGCTGCGGTCCACCAGCGCGTACTGGTAGATCCAGCCAACACCCGTGGCGTCCGGCCCCAGCCCCGGCTCCGCCGTAGGCGGTAACTGCCCGGCCACCTGGTTGAGGTATTCGAGCACGCGCGAACGGGCCCAGTACAGGTCGGTGCCGTCCTCGAAGATCACGTACACGTAGGAATCGCCAAAGAAGGAAAAGCCCCGAACCGTCGTCGCGCCGGGCACCGACAGCAGGGCGGTGGTCAGCGGATAGGTCACCTGGTCCTCGACCACCTGGGGCGCCTGCCCCGGATAGGACGTCTTGACGATAACCTGCACGTCGGAGAGGTCCGGCAGCGCATCGACCGGCGTATTGAGCGTCACGTAAGCTCCACCCGCCCCGAGCACCAGGCTCAGCAGGACCACGATAAAGCGATTCGCAACCGACCAGCGGATGATGGCTTCAATCATGGTCGTGTCCTCCGGGGGCCGATGCCGGCGTCATGACGTGAATGTGGTGGATGACCCAACCACCCTGAGCGGACTCGCGCATTGTAAAGTGGATTTCCGCACCCTCTCCCAGGGCGTTTAACGGAACGTCCGCCGCGACGTCGAAATTCATCGTCATGGCGGGCCAGCCCAGCTCGGGAATGGGCTCGTGCTCGAGTTTCAGCACGCGATCGTCGGCCATCACCCCGTGAACGACCGCCATCGCGGTGATTTCGCGGCCCGGTTCGGGTTCGGGCGCCGCGTGCGAGTGGTGCCCGGCGGAATCCCCCTCCGTTTCCAGACCGGCGCCGGCACCAAGGTGGATATGCTCGAGAACGTATTCCCCGCTCCGTTGTTGCAGCAGGCCGAACCGTACGTTTTGCCCCCGCGCGACATCGGTGAGGTCGAGGCCGGCCACCGAGTCGAACATCATGTTCATGGCGGGCCAACCCAGCGCGTCGATCGGGCCGTGGCTGATCCTGACGCGCAGACTTTCCCGATCGACCTCCTCGACCCGCCCGCTGGCAAACACCCGCTCCAGGCTGCGCCGGTCGACGGGGTCCGGGTCGGCATCGAGTCGCCGGATGGATCCACTGATGCTCGCCTCCGAGTCGATCAGGAACTGCGCCGAGGTCACCACCCGGTCTCCCTCCGACAGGCCGGCTAGGATTTCGACATGCTCGCCGCTTTCCAGGCCGGTCATCACCTCGCTGACCTCGAACTCGCCATCACCCTGCACCCGCACGACCCGATCGTGGCCTGGCGCCGGTATCAGCGCCTCGCGGGGGATGGTCAGCGCGTTGGGCTTGAGCCGGCCATAAAGGGTGACCTGCGCGTACATGTTGGGTTTGAGGCGGCGATCGGGGTTGTCGAATTGCAGACGCACGCGGAGGGTTCGCGTCGCCGCGTCAAGCACCGGGTACACGTAGTCCACCTGGCCGGTGAATTCGACGCCGGGCATGTAATCCAGCGTGGCCGTGGCGTCCTGTCCTTCCGCCACCCAGCCGGCCTGGGATTCGAACACTTCAGCCTGCAGCCAGACACTGGACAGGTCCGCCAGGCTCATGATCGGCGTATTGGGTTGAACGTACATTCCCTCGCGCACGCTCAACGACGTCACGATCCCGTCCTGCGGAGCCGTGATGCTCACGTTCTCGGAGGCCACACCGTTTTTCGCCAGGGCCCGGACCTGCTCCTGCCTCATGCCCAGGGCACGCAGCTTATCCTCCGCGCCGTCCAGCAGCAGATCGCGGTTGCGCCGCAACGCCGAAAGGTATTCTTTTTGTGCGTTAACCAGCTCTGGTGAATAGAATTCGAACAGCAGGTCGCCCCGAGCGACCTTCTCGCCCTCCGCTTCGACGCCCAGGTTGACGATCCAGCCCGTTACGCGGGTATTGATATGGCTGATGCGAGTTTCATCGAAATCGACGTAACCGGTGGCCTCGATACGCCGCCACAGCGGACGGACCTCGGCCCTTGCGGTCCGCACGCCCAGGTTGTTCTCCACCTGGGGATTGATCGTCACGCCATCGCCGCCAGACGCGTTCGCGTACACCGGCACCAGGTCCATCCCCATGGGTGATTTGCCGGGCTGGTCGCGCTTGAAGTTCGGATCCATCGGCGCAACCCAATAGAGGATCTCGGGCTCGCCGTCGGTCGCCTGCTCGGGCTGTTCAAGGGTACCTTTAGAGCTCGTGACCATGGGCGCAACCAGGAGTCCCGCGGCAAACGCCACGACGATTAAAACCATTCCAACCAGTGTTTTCTTCATGAGCGGTTTCCTTCCAGGTAGCGCAGCCGGGCGCGCGTTTTGAGGTGCTCGGCGCGCAGTCGAGCGTAATCCAGCGCCAGGTTGAATTCGGTGAGTCGCGTGCGCAGAAGGGTCGTCAGGTCAGAGACGGACGAGCGGAACGCATTCATCGAGGCCTCGGAACTGAACTCGGCTTCGGGCAACAGAATGTGTTCGAAACGTTCCAGCCGCTGATGCTGACGATTTAGCGCCGCCAGGTGCACGTCGACCTCGCTGCGCAGGCTGCGCAACAGGTCGTCTCGCTCGTACAGGGCCGCGGAAGACTCGGCAACCCGCGCGGCCACCACGCGGTCTTGCCGGTTCTCGGTAAACAAAGGCACGTCCATGACCACCATGAAGGTCAGCAGGTCAGTGCGCGGCCGCCCGTCGGGGTTCCGCCCCCCGCGGCCGCCGTAGGTCAGGTCCACGCCGAATTCCGGCTTGTAGCGCTGGCGGGCAAGCGCCACACCGGTCTCCGCGGCGTCCACGTTTTTTTGCAAGCTGCGAACTCGGGGGTGGTTCACCAGGCCCTGTTTGAGTACCGGTGCGTTAGTCTGGACCGCGAGTTCCGGCCATTCGTCGGCGAGTTCGGAAAAAGCGATATCCCCCACCCAGGCCGCCAGCCGCGCGCGGGCCTGTTCTTCCTGCTGAGCGATGCGCGACGCGCGGTCTTCGGCCTTGGCCACTTCGACCGCCGCTTGCAGAACGTCCTGCTGTTGGCCTCGCCCGGTGCTGTAATAGTCCCGGGTGATGTCGGCCACTTCGGTGAACGCACCGATCGCGTCGGCGTTGATCCGGCCCAACCGCTGCTGCTTGAGCACCTCGATGAAGTGCTCACGCACCGCGAGGCGAATCTGCAGCGCCTGGTCCCGGGCCCGCGCATCGAGCCCCTCCGACTTCAAGCCGAGTTGCTGCGAAGCCAGTTCGCGCGACTCGCCGCGAGGAAATTTCTGCATCACACCTACCTGCACCTGCGTCATCGGCTCCTGGCCGAGATGGAAGGTGTCGGTCGGCAAGGCCACCAGGCCCAGTTTCACCTGCGGGTCGGGAAGTTGTCCTGCCGCCACGGACAGCTCATCCAGCGCGCGCTGCCTGGCGCGGACCTGCAGGATGCCCGGATCGTCACCCAGGGCCAGTTGTTCCGCGCCCTCGAGCGTCAGGCCATCGGAGAACCCGCTGGTGCTGCACAGTGCAAGGCCCACGGCGAAGGAAAATACCCACCATAGCCTAGGGATGATGCGTTCATGCATCTTGAACATGTCGATCTCCTGTCCGGAACGCGACGGATCGCGTCCGGAAATTACCGCAAAATCAACGGCGCCGGTCTTGCCGGGCCGAGGCGAATCGTGTCGGGATCAGGAGATGGGGGGTCTGAAAGGTGGAACGGAATGGCTCGGCGTGACCTGGTCTGCGGCCACGACGGGGCCGTGGTGGTTGGGCGCTGCTTGGGTAACCAATGCCTCGACCGGAAGCAGGGAAACGCTAGCCATGCACGGGCAGCAGAAGGCATCCGATCCGCAGCCGCTGTCCTGTTCCTGGTCAGCGGTGTCACAGCAATCGTGCGCCCCGGCTTCCGTGTCGTCCACGGGCATGGCGCTTTTTACGGCCGTCTGCGACTGGTCTATCGCTGCATCCATGGCGCAACCGCCGGCCTGCAGGGGCTGGAGGGTCAGTGCCAGGATCAATGTCAAAACCAGTTGTCGCATCATTTCCAGGGACCGGTCGGGTCCGTAAAAGTTCAGTTGCTGTAAGCCACTGAATCCGTTAAGGCCAGGAAGTTCAACAAGATACGCATTCGCACTCCGCAAATCAAATCCAGGCCACGGCGGACTAGCCGAGAAACGCCAGCGACAACCCCGGCCAAAACGCGATGACCAGGACCGCCAGGAGCAGAAACAGAAAAAACGGCAGGGTCGAGAGGTAGAGGTCGACCACCGGGCGGTCGAAACGGTAACTCGCGATAAAGAGGTTCAGACCCACCGGTGGCGTGATGTACCCGAGTTGCATGGTGGCCAGGAAGACGATGCCGAGATGCACCGGGTCGACGCCGAACTGCATGGCGACAGGCAGGATCAGCGGAACCACCAGCACGATGGCCGAAAAGATGTCCAATATCGCACCCAGAACGAGCAAAAACAGCAACAGCAACAGCAGGAAGCTGAGCTCGCTGGAAACCAGCGCGCTGACCCAGCCGAGCAGTTTCTGCGGCACGCCGGTGTCAATCATGTAGTTGGTGGAGGCCAACGACATACCGAGGATCACCAGGATGCCGCCGACCAGCACCATCGACTCGCGCATGACGGCTGGCAGCTTCCGCAGCGGGATTTCACGCAAAATGACGACGTCCACGATCAGCACGTACAGAGCGGTGACGGCCGCGGCCTCGGAAATCGCAAAGTAGCCGCTGTAGATACCGCCGAGCACCACGATGGGCAACGGGATTTCCCAGGCGGCCTCGCGAACTGCCGCGCCGACCTCTTTCCAGGAGAAATCGGACAAGGGCACACGAACGGCGCGATTCTTCCAAACGCTGTAACCAGACAACAGCACGATCATCAGGAACCCCGGAAGAATCCCCGCCAGGAACAGGTCCTCGATCGGGATTTCGGCAACGATGCCATACAGAATCAGAGGCAGCGAGGGCGCGAACAGCAGCCCCAGGCTTCCGGCCGACGTCACCAGGCCCAGGTTGAACTTTTCCGGGTAGCCTGCCTGCTGCAGCGCCGGAAAAAGCAGGGCGCCCAACGCAATGATCGTCACGCCTGATGCCCCCGTAAAAGCCGTGAAAAAGGCGCAGGCCGCCAGCGACACGATGGCCAGGCCCGCCGGCATCCAGCCCAGCAAAGCGGTGGTCAGGCGCACCAGGCGGCGCGGCGCACCGCTCTCGCTGAGCAGGTACCCGGCAAAGGTAAACAACGGTATTGCGAGCAGGATCGGCATCTCCGCGATACCGTAAAACTCGATGGCGATCGCCTGCAGGTCAATACCCTCTCGACCGAACCCCGACATAGCGCTGGCCGCGATCACCGCGAACAGCGGCGCGCCGAGCAACGCAAGCAATAACAGCAGGAGCCCGATGGCGATCATGCCGGGTCACCAGACCGAAACAGACTCGCGATGTCCTTGAGAGTAAACAGCGCGTATCGCCAGGCGATCAGGCCGAACCCGACCGGAAGTACGGACTGGAGAGCCCAGGCTGGGACATTTCCGAGCAGGACATCACCGAATTCGTGCGAGGTCTGCACAAACTGGAAGCTGTGCCAGGCCACTACCGCGCAAACAACGGCCGTGAACGCGTGGATGACGAGCTTCGCGGTCGTCTTCATCATTCCCGGCAGGTAGCGCGTCAGGACATCGATGCTGATGTGCTTGTCTTCCCGGCTGGCCGCCAGGGCGCCGGCCACGGCAAGCCACAAAACCAGCATCCGCAGCATCTCGTCGCCCCAGATGAACCCCACGTCCATGAAATTGCGCAAGAGGATCTGGCCGGCGGCCAGGGCGATCATCGTCACGAGCATCAGCACCAGAACGGCGTCCTCGCCCCATTTGCCGGCGCGTTCAAGGCCGTTCAACCAAAGCGAGAGACGCGACATGCGGATGGAAAGCTACTCGCCGGCGCGAACTTGTTCGAGCAAGGACTGCATTCGCTCGTACAGCCGGGGGTCGAAAACACCGTCGTCGGCCATCTTCTGATGGGAATTCTGCACGACTTGCCGCCATTCCATGATTTCATCGGGGTTGGGCGAAATTCCCTGCATGCCCTCGTTCAGCAACGCCTCCATTGCTTCTTCGTTGTCGGACACCCCGTACTTGTCGAACTTTCGGTAGATGCCTTCCATCACCTCCCGAACAACTACCTGGTCCTCGGCCGAGACGCGTGCAAAAACACGCTTGTCGATCAGCAGCGCTGCGTACACGTACGCGATCGGTACGTCGGTCAGGTACTTGAGCTGCGTGTGCCACTGGAACACCACGGCGGCCACCGGCGGCGCGGTGATGCTGTCGAGAAGGTCGGTCTGCAAACCGGTCATCACGTCGGTAACCGGCATCACGACCGGCGCGACGCCGAGCGCGCGCAGTGCGGCAAACCCCACCGGGTCGCCCTCGGGAATCCAAACCTTGCTGCCCTTGAGGTCATCGAGTGTCCGTGCCGGGCGATTGGACATCATGTAGGCAAAGCCCGCGGCTGCCAGGCCGAAATTCACGTAACCCGCTTCTTCCAGGCGCTCCCGAACCATCGGCTCGAGTCGATCCCGCACGAACCGCGCCTCCTCGATACTGTCGAACAGCATCGGCAAGGCAAAAATATCGGCGTCCTTGTGAAACCGATTGAGCCCGCCCGACGTGAAAGCGCCGCCGTGCAACTGCCCCGTTCGCATCTTGCGCTGCACCTGCTTGTCGTTTCCCTGCACCCCACCGCCATAGAACTTGAACTTGACGCGGCCCTCCGTATTCTCCTGGATCGCTGCGGCGCCCGCCTTCATGTCCCTCATCCAGGAAGAGCTTTCGGGAGCGATCGTGGCGATCTTGATGGTTTGGGCCATCAGCGGTGCGTTGAGAAAAAGCAGGCACAGGGGCGCCAGTAGTAACCAATTCTTGTTATGGATCATCGTGATCTTCCGTCAGAAATATTCGTCGGCGCTTTCCAGTAGTAGCTCGGCGTCCGCCTGGGCCAACGTGTTGAAGAGGGTATAGCCGGGTTGGGATGCATCTGCTGCGAGCACCTCCTCGAGCAGCCGGTCGTGCAGCTCGCGGTCATACAGTGTGCGGGCGTAATAGCGTGCATAGTTTACCTTTATCGACAGGTCGCGACCGCCGGAGGCCGAGATGGCGCTTTCAAAATGCGCTTTTCCCGACTCGAAGTCTCCGCCCAGTGCCGGGGGACGGATCGTATCGAGAACACCCAGGTAGTGCTCAACATTACCGCGCTCGTAGGACGGGTCGATGTCCTGAACCCGCGTCAAAGCCAACTGGGCATGAGGCAGCTTGGCGAGCGCCGCGAAATCGTCGGCGTGCGCCTGGATGTAGGCGATCCAGCTCAGCGCGAACGTGTAAAGCGCCTCGATTTCCTCCGGACCGACCTCCTGCAAGCGAATCAGGAAGCCTTCGTAACTCTCGTTCCACATGCCGCAGATGCTCTGCTTGGCGGAACACAGCGCCCGGCGACCGTAGGCTTGACCGCGGGACGTCAGCTTTTGGGCCCGGACGGGGTCGTTTACGAAAACCACGCCGTACGCCGAATAGAGCTCGGCAGCCGCGCTGAGGGCCGCGACGTTCTCGGGCGCCCCCTCGACGAAACTGTCCAGCATCAGCAGATAGGCCGGGGCACCATCGCGCACCAGTTCGGGGTCGTCCTGGTTCAGGATGGCGGAATTGAGGTTTTCGGCCATGCCGCCACCCGCCGTCGCGACCATGGTGGCGCAGCCCGCGATCAGCGGCGCCAGCAGAAACAGCAGCAGCAAAATAACCTTTCGATTGATCAAAAATCGCTTCCCCGGACGGTTGAAGACCACGATCCTAGTATAGCGGGTTTGTCTAAAATGTTAGTGTGAGGCACCGCGATAACGCATCCCATGGAGACACCATGAGCCAAGATCCGGCCTTGGCCCCGTCGCCGCAAAAACAGCCATCGACTTTCCGTTCGCACTGGTTGAATATCCGCCGTAAACGGTTCTGGCTTGCTCTGACCGTGGTGGCGTATACCCTGCTGGGCTTTTTCCTCGTGCCGGTGCTGATTTCCCATTACGCCGAAAAGGCCATTGAGGAGACAACCGGTCGCGACGCGCAGATCGCCGATGTGCGGTTCAACCCTTATGTCCTCAGCATCGATGTATCGGGATTCGAACTGAGCGATCGCGATGGTGAGCGCCTGGTGGGCTTTGATCGGCTGTTCGTCAATTTCCAGGCGTCCAGCCTGTTCCGATGGGCCTGGACCTTCCGGGAGATCCTCATCGATTCGCCTTACCTGTTCGAGGAACGTGATCCAGACGGCGATTCGCGATTGGCGAGACTGCAGGCAGAGATGGCCAGCCGCCGACCTTTAAACTCCGAAGAGAAGAAGGAGAGCGATCTGCCGAGACTGCTTGTCGGCACGATCGCGATTACCGATGGCGCCGCACGCTGGCTGGACCATGTTCCGGCCCGCACCGTAGACATCGAGGCCGGCCCTGTGAATGTCACGGTTCACGAGCTGAACACCCTGCCCGGCCGCGACGGCCGGCAACATGTCAGTGTCGGCCTGCCAGGAGGCGCCCGGCTTGACTGGGACGGCACGCTTGTCCTGCAGCCATTTCATTCCGCGGGAAACATCTCGTTGTCCGGCGGGCGGATGAACCTGGCGAGCGCCTACCTGGAGGCCATGCTGCCGCTCAGCAAGGTCGCTGGCATGGCCGATTTGGAAACCGCCTACCGGCTGAGCTTGGACGAGAACGGCCAGCTGTCGGCGCGGCTGGAGAACCTGCAGGGCAAGCTCTCCGGGTTTTCCCTGACAGGACTGGAGCCGACGACCGATTTTCTCGCTGTCGATCGCATCGAACTCAACGATGGCTCGCTGAGCTATCCGGAGCACCGGATCGAAATCGGTTCGATCGAGGTGGGCAGTCCCGAGCTCACCGCTTGGCGGGACAAGGAGGGGCAGTTCAGCTTCGAGCAATTGGCCACAGCAGATACCGTGATCGAGTCGAAGGCGACCACGGGCAACGAAAACAGCGCCGCCTGGGACATTCGCATCCGGGAAGTGAGGGTCAAGAACGGCGCGATGGGATGGGAGGACCGCAGCACCGAACCCGTCGGGGCGGTGGCGCTGGGCGACCTCGAACTGTCACTGAATGACGTGAGCAACCAGGACAATGAGCAAATTTCCGTTCGATCCAGCTTGGCCTTCGAGGGCGGGGGCCGCGCAGGTTTCGAGGGCGAACTGATTGCCTTGCCGGGCTTCAGCCTGCAAGGAAGACTGGAGCTGGCCGAATTGCCCCTCTCGCTCGGGCAACCCTATCTGCAGCAGCGGCTGACCGTGGCCATCGAGGACGGAGCGCTGACTACCGGCCTGGACCTCCAAGTGCAGGCGGACGGCGCAGCCTCCGCCGTGGGCGAACTGGAGATCACCGCACTGGAATTGCGCAATACACAGGAAGACGAGTCTCTGCTGGCCTGGCAGCAGATGAAGATCGACCGATACGAAGTCGACAGCGCCAACGCTACGGTTCGCTTATCGGCCGTTCGTTTTGAACAGCCGTATGGTCGCATTCGGATTAACAAGGACCTGAGCAGCAATCTTGACGGCCTGGTGCTGGAGCCGGAAGCGGCGCCGGACCCCACTTCGAAAAACGGCGAGGAGGCCGAATTGTCCCTGCTTGTCGGCGGAATCACCGTCAGCGAGGGCGCGATGGATTTTTCCGATCTTTCCCTGCCATTGCCCTTCGAAACACAGGTCTCTTCGATGGAAGGCACCGTTTCGACAATCGACAGCCAGAGCGTGGAGCCGGCCAACATCCAGCTCGAAGGCCAGGTGGACGAGTTCGGACTGGCCCGAATCGAGGGCAGCATGGATCTGCTCGACCCCATAAGGCATACCGATGTGTCGGTTGAATTCCGCAACCTGTTGATGACGAACCTGTCGCCCTACTCCGCCGCGTTTGCCGGGCGTGAAATAGACGAGGGCAAGCTCGACCTGGATTTGCTGTACCGGATTAAAGATGGGCAATTGGCAGGCCAGAACGATATCGTGCTGAGCGATTTCAAACTGGGTGGCAAAGTCGATAGTCCCGATGCCGTCAGCTTGCCGCTGGACCTGGCCGTCGCCCTGCTGAAGAACTCTGACGGGGTCATCGATATCGAGCTGCCCGTTGAAGGCGACGTCAACGACCCTGAATTCCGAATCGGCGGCGTGGTCTGGAAAGCGTTCTCGACCCTGATCACCAAGATCGTCACCGCCCCTTTCAAGCTGCTGGGCAACCTGATCGGTGTCGACTCAGAGGATTTCGGACAGTTCCAGTTCCTGGCCGGCCGTCACGACCTGACACCTCCGGAAATGGAAAAAATCAGTCAATTACTGAAAGCACTGGTGCAGCGGCCGAATCTCGCCGTGGATGTCTCCGGGGTATACGATCCGGTCGTAGACACCCCGGTGCTGCAATACGGAAAGCTGCGATCCCTCGTGTTTGAACGAATGGGACGCGACCCCACCGTGGAGGCGGAGAAAGATGAGTTGTTGAGCGACGAGATCAGGAATGTTCTCGAATCCCTGTTTGTCGAGCAGTTTCCCGAAATATCGCTGGAGCAAATCCGAAGCGGTTTCAGCGCTCCGCCTCTCGACGATCCGGAGGGCGACGAGGTCCTCGACGAACTCGCCTATGCCGGCGAGCTGCGCGACCGCCTGGTCGACGCACAGTCGGTTGACCCGGGGCAGTTGCAGGAATTAGCCCGCCAGCGCGCCCAGGCCGTTTACGACGCCTTCTTGGCCAACGGATCCCTGGACCCGGCCCGAATCCGCTTGTCGGACCCCGAGGAAACCAAGTCCGAGGACGGCGAATGGGTCGTGATGGAACTGGGCGTGGCTGACGCGCCGTAAAAGCCGGAAGCCGGGCTAAACGGGGTCAGATAATCCGCTCAGACAACGCCGTCGAGCGCAGCCGGTTTTCGCCGCCGCGCGGCGAAAGAAGGGAAGCGAGACTCCTAACCTCACTCGCCGTAGGGAATCCAGATATTCTTGATTTCCACGGCGCGCCGCAAGAACGACTCTCCCTGTCCCTGCTCGGCGTCGAACCAGTCATGGTGCAGGCCGTAATTTACCCAGGTGCGTTTCATCGACTCGGCCGCTGCCTCCTCGATCATCCTGCTGCCCGAACGGCTACCCCAGTACCATAAACCCTCGATGTCCAGGTGACGGGCCAAGGTGTCGGCCAGCACGTCCTGGTCACCGGTGACAATGTTGATCACGCCGCCCGGCACGTCCGAGGTGTCCAGCACCTGGTAGAAATCGGTGGCCAGCAGGGCGTAGTGCTGCGACGGCACCACCACGACGCGGTTACCCATAGCCAACGCCGGCATCGCGGTGGATACGAAGCCGAGCAACCCGGCTTCTTCGGGGGCCACGATGCCGATCACACCGAGGGGTTCCTTCATCGCCAGGGTGACGTTGCGGAACGGTGTTGCGTGCACGTAGGAGTCGTATTTGTCCGCCATGGCCGCGTAGTGCCAGATGCGCTGAATGCACAGCTCGAACTCGGTCCGTGCGGCGTCATCGGCCTTGCCGCTGAGCGACACGATACGGCCCACGAACTCGTCGGTGCGGGCACTCAGGTTCTCTGCCAGGAAGTACAGAATCTGGGCCCGACCGTGCGCCGTCATACTGCTCCAGCCCTCGGCCTTGCGCGCGGCCTCGACCGCGTTGCGGATGTCCTTGCGATTGCCGGCAGGCACTTCGGCGATCACCTCGCCGTGCGCGTCGTAGGCCGCGTTGCTGTAGCCCCCGTCGGGCCGGCACTGCTTGCCGCCGATGTACAGCTTGGGGGTGCGGTCGATCGACGGCCCGCCGGGATCGGAATTGTCCTCGGCCGGCACGAAGCGCGGCAATTGCTGCACCGGCTCCTTGCTCAGGCGGGATTCCCAGAACGGCTTGACGTACTCGTAGATTCCTTCGATACCGCCCTCGCGGCCGAAACCGGATTCGCGATATCCACCAAAACCGGACGCGGCGTCGAACTGGTTGGTGCAGTTGATCCAAACCGTGCCGGCCTTCAGCTTTGGGGCCACGTCCAGGGCCAGGTTGATGTTTTCCGTCCACACGCTGGCCGCCAGCCCGTATCGGCTGTTGTTGGCCAAGGCGACCGCCTCCGCCGGGGTTCGGAATGTCGAGGAGACCAATACCGGGCCGAAAATCTCTTCCTGGGCAAGCGTCGCCGAGGGAGCGACCTCCGTGATCAGGGTGGGTGGATAATAACTGCCGCCCCGCGGCACCTTGCAGTCCGGTTGCCATAGTTCGCCGCCCTCTTCGACCCCGGTTTCCACCAGCGACCTGACGCGCTCCAGTTGGGTTGGGTCTACCAGCGAACCGATGTCGATGCTCTTGTCCAGCGGATCACCCAGCACCAGCCGTTCCATTCTTCTCCGGATTTTCTCGTGCAACCGTTCGGCCACCGATTCCTGGACCAGCAGGCGCGATCCCGCACAACAGACCTGCCCCTGGTTGAACCAGATAGCGTCCACCAGGCCTTCGACCGCACTGTCGATATCGGTGTCGTCAAATACGACAAACGGCGATTTACCGCCCAGTTCCAGCGTCAGTTTCTTGCCGGTGCCCGCCGTGGCGCGCCGCAGTATTCGGCCCACCTCGGTCGACCCGGTGAACGCCACCTTGCCCACTTCCTGGTGTTGAACCAGCGCCTCTCCCGCCTTGTGGTCGCCCAGGACCACGTTGAACACGCCGCGCGGCAGGCCGATTTCCTCGCACAATTCCGCGAACAGCACGGCGGTGGTCGGCGTGTACTCCGCTGGTTTCAGCACCACGGTGTTACCCATCGCCAGCGCAGGCGCTACCTTCCAGGCCAGCATCAGCAGCGGGAAATTCCAGGGAATGATCTGCCCGACAACACCGATCGGCCGATACGAGGACAGCCTTTCGCGCATAACCTGCGCCCAGCCTGCGTGGTGATAGAAATGACGGGCCACCAGCGGGATATCGACATCCCTGGACTCGCGGATCGGTTTGCCGTTATCGAGGCTTTCGAGCACGGAAAACAGGCGGGCATGCTTCTGGATGTGCCGCGCCAAGGCGTAGAGGTAGCGGGCGCGGCCGTGTCCCCCGATCGCCACCCAGCCTTCCAGCGCGTCGGCTGCGGCGGCCACCGCGCGGTTCACGTCGGCCTCGTTGCCGTCGGCCACCGTGGCCAGCAGTTCGCCGCTGGCCGGGTTATGCGTGGGGAAGTACTCGCCGCCCGCCGGCGTCACCCACCGACCGCCGATGAAGTGATCCAGTATGCCCTTGCGCTTGTCCAGCCATTGGCGGGCGCGGTCCGGGGATTCGGGGGCCGATCCATAGTCCATTGATTCGAACAGGTCTCTGACTTCCATCTGGTTTCCTTTCCTTTCAGCCCATCGGGTGTCGGTGACTGGCGGAATAGCTTCCGCTGACGTGGTGTTCCAACTGGCGCTCGATATCGCCCAGCAGGCTGCTGGCGCCGAAGCGGAACAGCTGCGGCCGCAGCCAGCGTGAATCGAGTTCTTCCTTCATCAAGGACAGGTAAGTAAGGGCTTCCTTCGCCTTCGAGATACCTCCCGCCGGCTTGTACCCCACCGCGTGCCCGGTCAGTTCCAGGTAGTCACGGATGGCTCGCACCATCACCAGGGAAACCGGCAAGGTCGCATTGACCGATTCCTTGCCGGTACTGGTTTTGATGAAATCCGCCCCTCCCATCATGCACACCCAGCTGGCCTTCGCGACCTGGGTGAGGGTTCCCAACTCACCCGTGGCGAGGATGGTTTTCAAGTGCGCATCGCCGCAGGCCTCTCGGTAAGCCGCGATTTCGTCGTAGAGCGCCCGCCAGTTGCCGGTCAGCACGTGCGCGCGGCTGATGACGATATCGATTTCCGAGGCGCCCGCCGCAACCGACGCGCGCACCTGGGCAAGCTTCAGCTCCAACGGTATCTGCCCGGCGGGGAACCCCGTGGATACCGCGGCCACCGGAATGCCGCTACCCTCCAGGGCCTTGACCGCCACCTGGATCTGGTTGTGATAGACGCACACCGCCGCCGTGGTCAGGCCCGCGTGGCTCATTCCCAGCGCAGCCAGGACATCCGGGCGAACCGGGCGCCGGGCCTTCTGGCACAGCCGTCGAACCTTTCCGGGCGTGTCGTCCCCGGCCAGGGTCGTCAGATCGATCAGGCTGATGGCTCGCAGCAACCAGGCCGCCTGGTGGTTTTTCTTGACCGACCGGCGCGTGCCCAGGGTCGCGGCACGCCGCTCCACGGCGCTGCGGTTGATGCGCAGGCTGCCGAAAAGCTCTGCTTCGAAAGGCAGGCCAGGATTGCGCCCGGCGTGTCCGTGGCCGGAGTTCAGTTCGGTGACGTTCGATGAAGGTTTGCCCGCCATGTCCAGGGGATTCCTGCTTCACAAAGCCGGCCGTCAGTATAAAACGCTTTGCCGGGGCATTGCAGGCTTCCGGGGCGATAAGGAAAGCGCAATGCAATGTGTGGCATAATCCGCGCGTCGAAATTCCGCAGTTAACGGCGGATTTCATGCAATGCTCGGCCAATCAAACACCGGAGACACTCATGAAAACATGCCCGCGGCTTTTCGCTCTGGGATGCATCCTCTTCCTCGTCATGGCACCGGTGAATAGCCGGGCCGATGAAGACATCACGACCGGGATGAACGCAGAAACCTTCGCGGGGCTGCAGTGGCGAGGAATCGGCCCCGCGCTGATGTCCGGGCGCATCGCCGACATTGCGGTGAATCCCGATCGTCGCAGCACCTGGTACGTTGCGGTCGGCAGCGGCGGCGTCTGGAAGACCGTCAACCGCGGCACGACCTGGACGTCGCTTTTCGACGGCCAGGGCTCGTACTCCATCGGTTGCGTCACGCTGGACCCGAACGATTCCGACGTGGTCTGGATCGGCACGGGTGAGAACGTCAGCGGCCGACACGTCGGCTACGGCGACGGCGTGTATCGCAGCCTGGACGGCGGCCAAACCTGGCAAAACATGGGCCTGGAAAACTCCGAGCACATCGGCATGATCCGCATTGACCCCCGCGATTCCAACGTGATCTACGTGGCGGCCCAGGGACCTCTGTGGGCCGGCGGCGGAGAGCGCGGCCTGTTCAAGAGCACGGACGGCGGCCGGTCCTGGACCAACATCCTCTCGGGCGGCGAGTACACCGGCGTTAACGAGGTGCACCTCGATCCGCGAAATCCGGACGTCGTGTTCGCGGTCAAACACCAGCGGCTTCGCACCGTCGCAGCGCTGATGAACGGCGGGCCCGAGTCGGGCATTTTCAAATCGATCGACGGCGGCCTGAGCTGGGTCGAGCTGACCAACGGGATTCCGGATGAAGACAAGGGCAAAATCGGGCTCGCGATCTCCCCGGTCAACCCGGATGTGGTTTACGCCACGATCGAGCTGGGGGCCCGGACAGGTGGTTTCTGGCGTTCCCTGGACGGCGGGCGCAGCTGGGAGAAGCGCAGCGATTACCTGTCTGGCGGCACCGGTCCGCACTACTACCAGGAGATTTTCGCCAGCCCGCACGACGTCGACCTCGTCTACCAGATGGACGCCACCCTGCATATCACCGACGACGGCGGCAAAACCTTCGAGCCCCAGGCACACGGTAACAAGCACGGCGATCACCACGCGCTGATCTTTGACCCGGACGACCCGGACTACCTGCTGTTCGGAACCGACGGCGGACTGTACGAGTCGTTCGACGAGGGAGAATCCTATCGATTTGTTGCCAACCTGCCGGTCACCCAGTTCTACAAGGTCGCGGTGGATTACGACGAGCCGTTCTACAACCTGTACGGCGGGACCCAGGACAACAACAGCCAGGGTGGGCCGTCCCGCACGCGCAACACCAACGGCATCCGAAACAGCGACTGGTTCGTCACGCTGTCCGGCGACGGCCACGACCAGGCGGTGGACCCGACCAATCCGGACATCGTCTATTCCGAGTGGCAGAAAGGAAACCTGGTGCGGTACGACCGAAAGACCGGCGAGTATCTCTACATCAAGCCGCAACCGGCCGAGGGCGAACAAAGCGACCGCTGGAACTGGGACTCACCCATCCTGATCAGCCCGCACGATCCGAAAAGACTGTACTTTGCCAGCCAGCGCCTGTGGCGATCCGATGACCGCGGCGACAGCTGGACTCCGGTCAGCGGCGATCTGTCCCACGCTCGCGACCGGCTGGAAATGGACATGATGGGCCGGGTGTGGAGCATTGATTCCGCCTGGGACCTGATGGCGATGTCCGAGTACGGCACCATCACCTCCATTGCCGAGTCACCCGTCGTGGAGGGCCTGCTGTACGCCGGCACCGACGATGGCCGTATCCACGTCAGCAGCAACGGCGGAGAAAACTGGCGGGCGATCGAACGCCTGCCCGGCGTGGCCGACGACTACTTCGTGAACGACATCAAGGCCGACCTGCACGATGCCGACACGGTGTTTGTGGTGGTGGACGACCACAAGTCCGGTGATTTCTCACCGTACATCTACAAGAGCACCAACCGCGGCGGTACCTGGGTGCGCATCTCGAACGGCCTGCCCGAGCGCCACATCGTTTGGCGCCTCGTGCAGGACCACGTCAAGCCCGAACTGCTGTTCGCCGGCACCGAGTTCGGCGTGTTTTTCGCGATCGACGGTGGAGAGAAATGGATCAAGCTGGAGGGCAACGCGCCAACCATCGCGTTTCGTGATCTCGAAATCCAGCAGCGCGAAAACGACCTGGTGGGCGCTACCTTCGGCCGCAGTTTCTGGATACTGGACGACTACAGCCCGCTGCGCGAGGTCAGCGCCGAGGCGCTGCAGCGCGACAGTCACCTGTTCGCGGTTCGCAAGGCCCCCTGGTACGTGCCGCGCCAGCCGATGGGCGATTGGAAAGAAAATGGCAAGGCCAGCCAGGGCGATGCCTTCTTCACCGCACCCAACCCGCCCTTCGGCGCCGTCTTCACCTATTTCCTGAAAGACGGTTTCAAGTCCATCGAGGCGCAGCGCCAGGCGGCCGAAAAAGAACAAGCGGCCGACGGCGAAGACACCCCCTATCCGGGGTGGGACAAGCTGCGTGCCGAGGAGCTGGAAGAAGCGCCGGCCATCCTACTGACCGTACGGAATGGCGAAGGAGACGTCGTGCGGCGCATCGAGGGTCCGGCCCATGCCGGCATGCACCGCGTTTCCTGGGACCTGCGCTATCCCGAAACCGGTCCGTGGAAACCCGTCAAGGACGAGCCCGGATACATCAATTTCCCCGGCCCCCTGGCTGAGCCCGGCAAGTACACGGTGACGATGGCCAAGCGCATCGACGGCGTGGTGACGCCGCTCGGCGAGCCTCGTCCGTTCGATGTAGAACCGGTCTTCGAGCGCGGCCTGCAGGGCGCGTCGCCGCAACAGGTCGTTGACTTCAACATGCGGCTCGACGACGTCAGGCGCCGGGTACGGGGCGCCACGGCGGCCATTGGAGCCTCGTTGACGGAAGTCGCTGCCATCAAGTCAGCGCTGCTTCGGTCTGCGGCCCCGCTGCCGATACGCACCGAGGCCCATCGGCTGGAGCGCGAACTCAAGACGCTGAAAGACCTGGTGTCCGGCAACGAGCGTCGTAACCTCTACAGCGATCCGGGCCCGGTCTCGATCGACAACCGCATCTCGGCAGCACTGCGGGGCACCTACCGCTCGACTTACGGTCCGACATCCATGCACCTCGAATCCCTGAGAATCGCCGAGGCGCAGTTCGCAGACGTCGCATCGCGCCTGGATAAAGTCATCGACAATGACCTGCCGGCGCTTCGAGACCAGTTGGACACCCACGAGGTTCCGTGGACGCCCGGACGGGGCGTGCCCGCAGGGAACTGAGGCATGGCCATGGGTTTTACCAGGGTGGGGCGATTGCTCGCCCCGCTCCTCCTCTTGTTCGCAGCCCCGGTTTCGCTCGCCTCCAGCCAGGCGAGCGGGGAAGACGGGGAGGAACTGGAACGACCCATGGAATCGGTGATCGTCACCGCCACGCGCAAGGAAGAGACCCTTCTGGAGGTGGCCGAAGCCGTAGCCGTGATCGGCTCGGACGACATCAAACGGCTGGCGCCGGAGATGCTGGCGGAGATGATGCGCGGGGTGCCCGGCGCGTTCTTCCAGCAGACGACGCCCGGACAGGGCATCCCGATCATTCGCGGCCTTAAGGGGTCGCAGGTCCTGCACCTGGTGGACGGCATGCGGCTCAACAACGCCTTCTTCCGCAATGCACCCAACCAGTACCTGGGCCTGGTCGATGCCTACGCCACGGGTCGCGTGGAGGTCGTGCGGGGCTCGGCGCCCTCGCTGTACGGCGCGGACGCGATGGGCGGCGTCGTTCAGATTTTGAGCCGGGAGCCGCAGCTAAGTGGTGACTCATGGCGGGGTCAGGGCCGACTGTACGGCAGCTACAACAGCGTCGACTCCAGCCTGGTGGCTCGCGCAGAGGGCGCCGCCGGACACGAGGACACTACGATTTCAGGGGGCGTCACCTGGCAGGACCACGGCAACAGGTCAACCGGTGGCGGCAACACCGTGCGGCCCAGTGGATACGACGTTCGAGCGGCCGATTTGAAATGGCGGCAAGCCTTCGGTGAACGCGCCGAGCTGATGCTGTCGGTGCAGTTCCTGGAACAGCCCAAAAGCCCCAGGGTCGACGAACTGGTGCCCGGTTTCGGGCAGGAACAACCGAGCTCCGAGCAATACTGGTTCGAGCCCAACCGCCGCGAGTTCCTGCATGCCCGCTACCGCCTGGACGGCAACACCCGCTGGTTCAGCCGCTTCGAAGCACACCTGGCCCGGCAGGTCATCACCGACGACCGGAGGACCCAGGACTTTGGCGAGCCCGTCATCACCGACGAGGCAGCCGACAGCACACTCGACGGCCTGACGGTGCAGTTCAATACTCCCTGGGGTGATGTCGGCAACGAACTGGTCTGGGGGTTCGAATATTACACCGACGAGGTACGCAGTTCCCGCCAACGCACCGATGGCACTACCGGGGAAAGCCGCGCAGCCCGCGGGCGCTTTCCCGACGGCTCGAGCATGGACAGCCTGGCTGCCTACGCCTCCAACCGCTGGCAGTGGAACCGCCTGAGCCTGGACGCCGGCCTGCGCTACAGCACCTTCGACATCCGCCTGCCGGCCTCTGCCGAGGTGAACGCCGTGAAGCTAGCGCCCTCCGACCTGACCGGAGACGTGCATCTCGGCTTCGAACTCTCCCCCGGCCTGCGACTGATGGCGAACGTCGGCCGCGGCTTCCGCCCACCGAACATCTTCGACCTGGGCACTCTGGGATCACGGCCCGGCAACCGCTTCAACGTACCCAATCCGAACCTCGAGCCCGAAACGGTCTGGAGCTACGACGCCGGCCTGAAGTGGTCGAGTGTGCGCTGGGAACTGGAAGCGTTCGCCTGGTACGCCGATTACCGTGACAAGATCAGCAGCCGGTTCACGGGTGAGGTGACACCCGAAGGCCGCCTCGTCGTGCGCAGCGACAACCTCAACGAAGCCACGCTGTACGGCCTGGAGAGCGGCGTGCGCTACATCCCTAACGAATCCTTTGAAGTGTACGCCGTGCTCAACTACACGCGCGGAGAAGAACGCGGCGTCGAGGGCCCAACCGTTCCCGCCGACCGCGTGCCCCCCTTGAACGGCCGGCTAGGCCTCATTTGGGAATTCATCAACGGCTGGCGTTTCGAGCCCTACCTGGATTTCGCGTCCTCGCAAGACCGCTTGAGCCCGCGTGACCTGCGCGATCCGCGCATCGACCCGCGGGGAACTGCCGGATTCGGCACCCTGAACGCCCTTTTGAGCTGGCAGGCCTCGGACGCGATCTCCACCGGACTGCGATTGCAGAACCTGGGCGACAAGCGTTACCGCGAGCACGGCTCGGGTATCGATGCCGCCGGCAGAAACCTGGGGCTCTGGCTGGAGATCGGCTTTTAAAGCCGGTTTGTTGCCATGGTCCATGCCTGATTCGAGTGATTGAGCTACGATGTCGCCTGAAAACAGACGATTCAGCTGCACGGCAGGACGGATGTCTTGAGTCAACCCAAGCCTGACAAGAACCACGAACCGCTCTTGGTCGCCTTTTCGTGCCACTTTGCGTTCTGGTTTGGCCTGGTCTTTGCGACGCCCGTGTTCGTGGCGGCTCACAATCGAGAGGACCTGGTCTTCGGAGTCGGCGCATTCGCCCTGTGGGCTGCCCTGGCCACTCTCGTCATCAGCCTGAGCACCTGGAAAATGGCCGACCTACTGCGCGCACCCGCCGCATGGTGGCTTGCCCGAATCCTGCTGGCCGCGGCGATTGTCATCGCGATCCAGGGCAACATGGTCCATGGACTGTTCGACTACGGCGCTTTCAACGGCGAACGGGTGGACTACCGGGCCTACGGATGGGCATTCTGGCTCGAGGCAATTGCATGGTTGGCCGCGTTTCCTCTCGGCATCTGGCTGCTCGCGCGGTTGTCGAAGCTTCCCGGCTGGCTGGCCGTCCTGCCCATCGCCTCGTTCCTGCTTTTGCTGGCACCCGTTATCAGCCGCTCCGACACCGCCGGAAACGTCGTCGCTGAAGACAATATCGACGCGTCCGTTTTTGATTTTTCCAGTGTCGGCAACCTGGTCCATCTGCTTGCCGACGGCCTGCAGGCGGACGTCGTGCGGCAGGTTTTCGAGGAAAACCCGGACCTGGCCGGGCATTTTGAGGGATTCACCCTGTACACCGACAACGTGGGAACCAACCAGGGCACCGCGCCGGCCATGTACACGATGCTGACCGGCAAATCCTTCGACCTGAAAACCGGTTTTGATTACCGGACCGTCATCCCCGACATCGAGAAAAACAGCTACCAGGCCGAACTGGCCAAGGCCGGATACCGCATCGACTATGTTCCGATATCGGGGTTCATCTGTCTGAAAGCGGCCGATTCCTGCGTCGTGCGTCCGTTCAACGACATGAAGTCGCGGGGCTTCTATCGGCACCGTGGGGAGGATACCCAGTATTCGATCAGGCTGATCGCCGACCTCAGCCTGTTTCGGGTCGTGCCGATGTTTTTCAAGGAGAAAATACACAACGACGGCGAATGGTTTTTCGCCGATACGACCCTGGACGGCTCATCGCCCTACCCGGACCCGGTCATTCGGGAATGGTCCCAACAGATGCAGGTGGTCGATGACCGGCCGGTGTACAAGTGGCACCACTTCATCGGTACGCACGTACCCGCCAAGTGGAATGCTCAATGTCAATTACTCGACGAGGCCGCCAAGGACCGGCCCGCGTATGTCGAACAGGCCCATTGCATTCTGCGGGGCATCGCCGGTCTCCTGGACGCCCTGGAAAGCAACGGTATTTATGACCAGACGGCGATGATCCTGTCCGGGGACCATGGTCACAACTCGGCATCGGACGATGCCATCGGCGATTGGTTCAATACCGCGCTCACCCCCGGACTCCACGGTACCGGGCGGCCGGCCCTGCTCGTCAAGCGTAAGAACCTGCGGCACCCCCTGGCATTCAGCGACCAACCCACCAGCATTATGGACATCAAGGCCACGGCGCTTGCGCTGAGCGACCAGGCCGCTTCCTCCCCGCCCGTTTTCGACTTCGATGATGAGGCTCCTCGAGAACGCTTGTTCCGCGTCTATTCCACGGCGGTTTTTTATTCGGGTAACCCCGTGCCTTATACCGAGTACTCGGTGGGCCAACCGGCCAACGACCGCTCCGTATGGTCGATATCGGATATCTTCATGACCGAGCCCGTCCCGGCACAGTACGACCCGCTGAACCGTCCGAACGGAAAAGGGTTCGTGCACGGGGCGCGGTTGCGTAAATCGATGGGCAACAACCAGTCCTCCTGGGTCACCGGAAGGCAGATTGCCTTCGTGATCGCCGTTCCGGAGCCGGCCCATCAGGCGCTGGAAATTTCACTCCATGTGCCCGAATGGATGGGCAAGCAGCATGTGGCAGTAAGCATTGACGGCGCGAGGCCATGGCGGAGCGGCCCCCTGGAATTTGGAGAGGACTTCTGGCAGGCAGTCCGCGTCCCCCTGCCCGGGGAATCCCGCAGGCCGGGTTACCATTTCGTTTCAATGGTATTCGACAAGCTGCTTCAGCCACCGGACGTGGACAACTGGAAAGCGGCAGCGCTGGTTCAGTCCATCAGGACCGTGGAAAAAGCGAATGGCGATCAGCCGGAGGCCACGCACCAGTAGATGAAGCGGTTACCCGATTCGAGGGCGCGTGTTTTACGGATGTCGTAGTGCTCCGCCAATGCTGATTCCAGGCGATCCCGGTGATAGTCGTCGTACTTGTCTTCCTTGTTGCGCAGCAGGGTTTTCACCTTGTCGTCATCCCGGGAAACAAACTCGATGACCAGCTGGTCGGTCACGCTGGCCAGCCAGGCGACAAACTCGTCTAACGGCACGTTGGCCGTGATTACCACGTGGTGGATCAGCGCCAGGCACAGCACCAGGTCCGGTTTTGCGCGCGTCGCCAGGTCACTGCGCTCGCGGTTGCGCCAGCCCCAGTTGGGAGAGGGATCGCAGACGTTCTGGACCAGCGGCAGAATATTTTCGAGGCCCGCCTCCTTGTTCTTCCGGTACATGCGCTCGACGGCGAAATGGTCAATGTCCATCGCCAGCACCTGGTCGGCGTGGCGCGCCGCGATGCGTGAGAACTGACCGGTGTTGGCGCCGATGTCCCACACCGTTTGCGCTCCGCTGTCTCGCACGCTTTCCTCGACGAACTGCTCCTTCAAAGCGTGATCGCTCTCGGAATAATTGTGAAACTCCTCGTACCCACCCCACTCCGAGCCCTCGCCTCCCCACGACAGTCCCGCCACCAGCTTGCGGGTTTTTCGCACGTTGGCCAGGATCAATTCCTTGCCGAAACCGGCCGATTTCAGCTCGGATTTCACGTCCTTGCGGGTCGCGCCGTAGCGGCTATCCAGCTTGGACTGCAACCACACGTGCGCGAAGACGCCCTTGCGAAAACGATCGCGGGCACCGAACAGGCGCGCGGCGGTTTGCACGCCCACACCGTCGATGCGTGAACGCATCATCGGTTGGATATCGACGCCCTTGTAAGCTTGCAGCAACAGGGGAAACAAGAACATTTCGCAAAACTGCCGATAGCCGGCCCAGGTCGATCCGGGCTGCAGTGTTTCAAACGAGGGTATGTCGATGAACACGGGCTTGCCGGCCACGAACTGAACGTTGTAAGGCGTCGCGTCCTTCAATGTCATGTCGGCCTGGATGGCGGCTTCCAGCAGGTCCAGGGTCAACACCGCCGCGTCCCGCAGCATGCCGAAGGTCCACTCGTACGCGTAGGAAATCACCGGCACACGGTCGTGCTCCAGGAAGCCGGCCCACAGCGATTGTTCGTGTGCGGGAAGCGGCACCTCCCCGGCAGGCAACTCGCGGGTTGCAACCAGTTTGCTTTCCTTGGAGAAACGCTCGAAGAACTTCGTTGCCGCCAGTTTGCGATAGTCGGCCAGCGCAGCCTCGCTGAGCCCGCGGACAATACGATTTCCAACGATGTAGATGCGACCGTCGCGGTCACGAAACGAACCGGCGTCGATGGCGTGCTTCATGTCGTCGCCCATCTCAGGAAACCCACTTCAGGAAACGTTGTGTTTATGCTCTTCTTCCGGTTCGGCTTTCTTGCCGAAACCCAGGGCGGCACGAATTTTGTGCCAACCCAGCTTAATCGCGACACCGACAGCCGCGATACCGCCCAGGATCACCTGCAGGAGCATGCTGCCGGTGCCGGGGTCAAGATAGGCCCAGGCCGGTGTCGACAGCATCAGTAACGCCAGGGTCAACAGGAATTTCATGAGGTCCGTCCCCGTAAAAGGGGGTGATTATATCCGTTTCGGCACGGCCGATGGCGGCCATCGGCAACGTTTAACGTCTCTGCCGGAAAAAAGACCGCAGCATCGCCCCGGCCTGATCGGCCAACAGACCGCCCTGCACCGTGATGACGTGGTTGTGCGCGTGCAGGTCCGGCAGGCTGAAGGCGCCGCCCAGAGCCCCGGTCTTGGGGTCCGTGGCGGCAAAAACCAGGCGTTCGATACGGGCGTGTAGCATCGCGCCCAGGCACATGGCGCAAGGCTCGAGCGTCACGTACAGCACGGTTCCGGGCAAACGGTAGTTGCCACAGGCCTGCCCCGCTTCGCGCAGGGCCTCGATCTCGGCGTGGGCACTGGCATCGTGTTGAGAAATGACGCGGTTGAAGCCGTGACCGATGATGTCGCCATCCTTGACGACGACCGCGCCGACCGGCACTTCTCCGGCCTGCTCGGCGCGTTCGGCGAGCGCAAGGGCCGCCTCCATGAACGCCCTGTCCGTCGAGCAAAATGGGTCCGCTGCGTGGTTTGTCATCGCTTGAACCAGGACCTGACGGCGCGCAGCGGCGCCGTGACCCGCCATGAAGTCGAGTGCTCAAACTCGTAAATCCTGCGTTTGAGCGCCTCCGCCATCGAATCCTCGCGGCGTTCTGCCAGTTCGCCGGTCAAGGAGTTTATCCTTCCGTACAGTCGTTTCAGATGCTGATCACGACGTGCGATCAGGCGCTTGATTTCCTCGAGATCATTCTCGCCCAGCACCTCGCCGGCCCGGATATGCCCGGGCAGGTGGCGCTCCACGTAAATCGTCGAATGTTCGCCGGCAACCTCTTCGACCGGTCGTTCCGTAGTGTAGAAGTACAGCGCAAACGACCGGCGCGAGTGGTGCCGCATCTCCTCGGGCAGGTCGATGCGCTGAAAGCCGTGCCAGGAATGCTCGGTGGTTTCAAACATCACGCAGCGGTTCATCAGCGGGGTGACCGTCACGATCTCGTCCTCCCCGGGCTGGCGGTAGGGATCTCGGTGCAGCTGAATCGATCCGCCCCATTCGTCCTGCCATTCTTCGTTCAGGTAAACGATCAGGTTGAGCCGCCGGTGCTGCCGGCTGATGGGGTGGTAATTGAAGTCCACGTGCGGGTCGAGTTCCTGGCCCTGGCGGTTTTCATGCGTGCCCCCGCCGAAGTAGTAGGGGTCGTATTGCAGGTCCGGAATCCCGCTGATGCGCGAAATCAAATCACGGAAGGACGCCGACTTCACCAGGTCGTCCAGGCTCTTGTAAGCCGGGCCAAGCGACCTGACACGCTCCTGGGTCGCCTTGCCCCCGACCTCCTTGTTTTCATTGATGGCGGCCTTGTCTTTGAACGCCGGGAACTGCGCACAGATTTCACGGCAGAAGGCCGGTTCGAAAAAGTCGTCGATAACCACGTGCCGGAACGGACGCGCGGATCGAAACGTCTCGGCGAGGGCTTGCCAGCCGTCCAGCACGCGGGGGTCAATCAGGCCCGTGCCCTTCGCTGATTTTCGGGTAGTGCCGTTCACCGTGGACTACTCCCACTCGATGGTCGCTGGCGGTTTCCCGGAAATATCATAAACTACGCGTGATATTCCATTGATTTCATTGATAATACGTAGCGATATTTTTTCGAGAAAATCATACGGTAAGTGTGCCCAGCGCGCCGTCATGAAATCAATCGTCTCCACCGCGCGTAGCGCGACCACGTATTCGTAGCGGCGCTGGTCACCCGTTACACCGACCGACTTCACCGGCAGGAACACCGCGAACGCCTGGCTGGTCTTGTCGTAGAGCCCCGAGGATTCGAGTTCTTCGATAAAAATGTGGTCGGCCCGCTGCAGCAGGTCCACGTACTCTTCTTTCACCTCGCCCAGCACGCGAACCCCCAGGCCGGGACCCGGGAATGGATGGCGATGGACCATTTCGCGCGGCAGGCCCAGCTCGACCCCGATACGGCGGACTTCGTCCTTGAACAATTCCCGCAGGGGCTCGACCAGCTCGAGTTTCATGTAATCGGGCAGCCCGCCCACGTTGTGGTGCGACTTGATCACGTGCGCCTTGCCGGTCTTGGCGCCGGCCGATTCGATCACGTCGGGGTAGATGGTGCCCTGGGCCAGCCACTTGGCGTCGTCGATCCTGGCGGCCTCTTCCTCGAACACGTCGATAAACTGGTTGCCGATGATCTTGCGTTTTTCCTCGGGATCGGAGACGCCCTTGAGCGCACCCAGGAAGCGATCCTTGGCGTCCACCCGTATCACGTGAACGCCCATGTGGCGGGCAAACGTGGCCATCACCTGGTCGCCCTCCCGGTAGCGCAGCATGCCGGTGTCGACGAAGATGCAGGTCAACTGGTCGCCGATGGCCTGGTGCAGCAGGGCCGCAACCACGCTGGAATCCACGCCGCCGGACAGCCCCAGGATCACGTGGTCGGTACCCACCTGTTCGCGCACCCGGGCGACGCTGTCGTTGATGATGTTCAGAGCGGTCCAGTTTTCCTCGCAGCCGCAAATGTCATGCACGAAACGCTCGAGGATGCGCGCACCCTGCGCGGTGTGCGTGACCTCGGGATGGAATTGCACCCCGTAAAATCCGCGGCCATCGTCGGCGATGACACAGGCCGGCGCCGAGGAGGTACCCCCCACAAGTTCGAACCCGGGTGGCAGTTCCACCACCTTGTCGCCGTGACTCATCCAGACGTCGAGTTGCGGTCTGCCCTCGGTATCGACGTGGTCCTCGATATTGTCCAGCAGGCGGGAGGGCTGCGCGATCGTGACACGCGCGTAGCCGAATTCCTTGAAATCGGAGGGCTCGACGGTGCCGCCCAGTTGCTGGGCCATGGTGTGCAGGCCGTAACAGATGCCCAGCACCGGCACGTTCAGCTCGAACACCACCGCGGGGGCCTGGGGCCCGTCGTCGGCATGTACCGACTCCGGCCCGCCGGAAAGCACGATACCGCGGGGCGCAAAGGCGGTGATGTCACTGGTCTTCGAGTCCCAGGGCCAGATCTCGCAGTAAACGCCGATCTCGCGGATCCGGCGCGCGATCAACTGGGTGTACTGCGAACCGAAATCCAGGATCAGGACTCGATGTTCATGGATGTCTCTTACCATGTCAGCGCCTTTTTGAACTCAGGACAGCTTGTAGTTGGGGGCCTCTTTCGTGATCTGCACGTCGTGGGCGTGGCTTTCACGGATGCCGGCGCCGGTGATGCGCACGAACTTCGATTCGGTGCGGAATTTATCGATAGTAGCGCAACCCATGTAGCCCATCGACGAGCGCAGCCCGCCCAGCAGTTGATGCACCACGCCGGACAAGGGCCCCTTGTAGGGCACACGGCCCTCGATGCCCTCGGGCACAAGCTTCTCGGCCGCCACGTCGAACTGGAAATATCGGTCCCTGGAGCCTTCCTGCATCGCACCCAGCGAACCCATGCCCCGGTAGGACTTGTAGGAACGTCCCTGGTAGAGCTCCACCTCACCGGGCGCTTCCTCGGTGCCGGCGAACAATCCGCCGATCATCACGCTGTGACCACCGGCCGCGATCGCCTTGGCGAAGTCGCCGGAAAAGCGAATACCGCCGTCGGCAACCACCGGCACGCCTTTCTTGTCGAGCGCGGTGGCCACGGTGTTCACCGCGGTGACCTGCGGCACGCCCACGCCGGCCACGACACGGGTGGTGCAGATCGAGCCCGGACCCTGCCCTACCTTGACGCCATCGGCACCGGCCTCGACCAGCGCCAGGCCGCCCTCGGCCGTGGTGACGTTGCCGCCGATCACCTGTACATCCGGAAATTCCCGCTTGATCCAGCGGACGCGGTCCAGCACGCCCCTGGTATGGCCGTGCGCGGTGTCGCACACCACCACGTCCACGCCCGCCGCGACCAGCGCCGCGACGCGCTCTTCGGTGTCGCCACCCACGCCGACCGCCGCGGCCACCAGCAGGCGTTCCTGCGAGTCCTTGGCGGCGCTGGGAAAGTCGGTGGATTTTTGTATGTCTTTCACGGTGATCAGACCGCGCAGCGCGAAAGCATCGTTGACGACCAGCACTTTCTCGATTCGATGCTTGTGGAGCAACGACAGCACCTCGTTCTGGCTGGCGTCCTCGCGTACCGTGATCAAGTCCTGCTTGCGGGTCATGATGTTACGAACGGGGTCGTCCAGTTTCTTCTCGAAACGCATGTCACGGCTGGTGACGATCCCGACCAGTTCGTTGCCCTCGTCGACCACGGGCACACCGGATATGTTGTGCCGATGGGTGATTTCCAGCACGTCCCGGATGGTGGCGTTGGGGGTCACGGTAATCGGGTCCTTGATCACGCCGGCCTCGTATTTCTTCACTTTCAGCACCTGGCGGGCCTGGGCTTCCAGCGTCATGTTCTTGTGGATCACGCCGATGCCACCCTCCTGCGCCATGGCGATGGCGAGGCGGGCTTCGGTGACGGTGTCCATCGCGGCGGAGACCAGGGGCGCCTTGAGCTCGATATTGCGCGTCAGGCGCGTCGCCAGCGAGACGTCGCCGGGCAAGACTTCAGAATAGGAAGGTACCAGGGAGACGTCGTCGAACGTCAGGGCTTCACCGGTCAAATGCATGTGGTCGATCTCCTCACCAGCGGGTGGGCATTGCGCGGACGCCCGGCGAGTACCGGGCGTCGCGGAGTTAATCGAGCCAGTATATCTTCTGATGGGTCTGTTTTGAACGGGTAAGTGTGCTTCTGAACTGACCTTATTGAAATCCGATAATTAAAAAAGCCGAACGCCTGAACCCGACCGGAGTGGCGTATACCTCCTTCCAGCGAACGCTCAAGCCGTCCCTGGGCGCTTGTCGGCTGTTCCCGACAGTCCGACATCCCAGGAAGGGGGTAAAGGGCACTCCGGTCGGGCTGCTGATGGTTGATGGAAGGCGGGGCTATGGTCGGCGCAAAAGCTCCTGCATCCATTCAATTCCGTTTGAACACTCTCTTTCCGCCCACCCAGGTTTCGAGGACGACGGTCGTGGCGATTTCCTCGGGGGGGACGGTCATGATGT
>JABDPF010000090.1 GCA_013042915.1 Lysobacterales bacterium | reverse complement strand
GATTGGGGGCCCGCAGCGTGGCATGTCCGCTGAAAGAAAGCCACCCACTCTTATTGCAGTGGGCAACGGCTCTGGGCCGACGCTGCAGGCAACCGCCGCGATGCCCAACACCATCAACGCGACCGCGTTAAATGCTTTAGCCATGCTCATGGGGTCTGCGCTCCTTTACGTGATCCGGGCTCACCATGCGTTGCCAATCGTCAGGTAGAAAGCAGTGTCCTCGGGTCCCCGGGCGATATCAAAACCTGCCTGCAGTCCCATTTTCCGGGCCAGTCGGTAGCGCAGGCCCAGACCGCCGGCCGCTACCGTTTCTCCTCGCCCTGGAAATATCCCGATATCCGAGGTTTTCCCGACACCGCCGAAAAATGCGATCGACCAGCGTGGCGTCACGCCCCAGAGATACTCGGCTTCAGCGGTGATCACCCGCTCCCCCTGGTAGCGCAACGCGGGGATACCCCGCAGATTGACATACGGAAAACCAAAAAACGGCACATCGCCGTTGACGGTCTCGCCCTCGAGGCGAAGACCGAGGCTGGAGTAGCTGCCAAACGGGGTGTAATGATGGATGCCGGCCAACAGGTGGTTGTAATCGAAGTCGCTTCCCCAGGCGCTGTCGTAATTGCGGAATTCGAGAATACCCTTGAGACCCTGCACGGGCGTGAAGACCGAGTCCCTACCGTCGTACTCGATAAAGGCGCCGAGGCCGCCCTGTTTGAAATCAAATTGCGGATCAGGCAGCGGAGTATCTGAGTTTTCTGAGCCCAGCCTGAACCGGTTTTCGGCATCGATGAACAGATAGTTGGCGCCAAGCCACCAGTTCGATTCGCGCAGGCGAAACTGCAATTGCTGGTACAAAAAGACGCCGTCGACGTTGAACTTCACGCCAGCGCCCTCCTCTGCACCACTCTTACCGCTGTTCGGGTAAAAGCGAAGCATGACATCGGCCTTGGCCAGCGCCCCGAGGTACCGGATGTGATCGTCCTTCCAGACTCCCGAATGCGCGCCGCCGTACAAACTGGTGCCATTGTCCGTAGCCGCTGCAAAACCGACACTGATACTCGGCGGACCGGCATGCGGATGCCGTTCATGGTCGATCTCTTCGTCGGGATGGAAATAGGCAACGGCCGCGCCAACACCAAAACCAACGGCCGGTTCCGTAATGATGATCGGCACCGGGAAAAATCCGCTGGTGCCGGCCAGATAATCGCTCGCATCCAGTTTGCCGTCCTGGGGATCGATCAGGTGCGAATCGATCCAATCATTCAGACCGTCAAACCAAGCCGCCTGCAGGCCATTCGTGGCCAGCCCGATGGTGCAGCATGCCAATACCATCACGGTTGCCCTGATTGTCATCACAATTAATCTACCAGCTTACGGTCAGCCCGAGATAAGGACCATTTTGGGCGATGTCGACCGAACCCCGCCAATCGCTCTTGTCCACGTCAATGTCCAGTCCGAAGTAGTTCCAGGCCCCAAAAATACCAATGTGATCCGACACGGCCCAGTTGACGCCGGCCTGGACGTTCCAGAGTCCGCCCGAATAATCCCCGATACTTGCGCTCAGCCAGTCCAGGCGCGACACGAATGCCCACCTGGGTGACCACGCATAGGTGTACCAACCACCGATGTTGGGCAAGGGCGCGTCAGCCTTGACCGCCCCGCGGTAAAACTCACTGTCACCGACACTGGTGAAAATCTCACCCTGCATAAAGGCACTGACTTCAAGCCAGTGGACACCCAGTCCGAGCCCGAATTCTTGGTTGTCATTCGCGATGAAACGACGGCCAAAAAACAACCGGGCCACGTCAAGTTCAACACCCGCCGCGACATTAGAGCCTTTCTCGAAAACAACGTCTTCCCATTCGACATCTTCCTCGAGGCTGGACGCACCCCCATCGCTCACTCGCCAGTACTGGGCTTGAACAGACCATTTCTCTCCAAACCTCCAGCGTAGTTCGGCCGCGGTGGTCGCCTCGTTGTCGTCTACTTTGAAAACCTCGTCGAATTCGATGTCTTCGTTCGGGACGGAGCCGTCAACAGAAAGTGTAAAGTTTTTGTCGGGAAAAAAAACGCCTGCACCAACAAAAAAGTCTTTTTCGATCAGCGGGTGAACCGCCCCACTCGTCTGCGCTGCAGCCAGGGACGGAAGGACCAGGGTCAGTGCGATCAAGTGACCCGAAAGCTTCTCTTTTCTCATCATCAGTTTCCTTTGTTTTTTCCGACGTCACGCGGTGCCAGCGGGGGCGTGCATCAAGGCCAAGCAAAACCCGCGCGCGACAGCTTCGCATTGCGTGCCAACCCCGTCATTTTGGCACCTAAGGGAGCGCAAAAATTTGTCTCCTAGGGTAGCATGCAGCCAGTAAGAGGACCTATTTCCGACCCCAACGCGAAACGGTTAGCATCAAGCCTGTTGATTGACCCGAACGCGATACCAGGCCATTCACCTGAGAACGGGTCAACGGTCAATCCAAACCGGCTCTAGGGAGAGTACCGCCATGATCGGCCTGATTATCGCTTTTGGAATGTTCATCGCCGTGGCGGGCATGGCGATGCTGATTCGACCAGCGTTCGTGATCGGCATGATCCAAACCCACGGGGGGCGCGTTTGGGTCTATGCCCTGGCCATCGGCATCCGGGCGGTCCTTGGGCTCGTGCTGATACAGCAGGCGGCTTACTCGAAGTTTCCCCTGACCGTCTCGGCCCTGGGTTGGATTTCGCTGCTGGCAGCCCTGTCTCTGGCCGCGCTCGGACGTCGCCGGTTTACCCGGCTCATCTACTGGATCATCGCCAAGGTGGGCCCATTTGCCCCGGTGGGTGGTCTGCTCGCGGTGCTCCTGGGCGCCTTCCTGGTCTACGCCTTCACCTGAGCCTCATGCACAACGAGCGAGGGCCCGCTCTCCAGCAGGCCCTCGCCTCGTGTCCCGGGGCAAAATCCCGGTCAATGACAGTTGCCGGTATCGATCACGCTGTCCTTGGCAATCACCGTGCCATGCTCGATGCAAACGCCTGACGCAACGCGGACGCTTTTGCCCAACTCCACTGAGTCACGAATCTCCGCGAAGTCGCCGATCCGAACGTCCTTGCCGATGATCGCACCATGCCCAACCGAGCTGGCCTCACCAAGCCAGACACCCTTGTCAATGTGCGTGTTGTCGCCAACAAAGCAACCCGGACCGAGCACGCTGTTCTGCCCGATGTAAACGCCAGGGCCGATCTCGCAGAACGCGCCGACTTGTGCGTTCTTGGTCACATGAACATCGGGACCCAGGTATGCAAAGGCATGGATGACCACGTTTTCCTCGATTACCGAACCGTCGCCGATTCTGGCGCTCGGGTGGATTCGGGCACGGTGTTCGATGACAGGAAGCTCCCGCTCCATCGCGGTCAGTTCAAAGTCCGCAACGAAGGTTTCGCCCCAAACCAGCGTGATCAGGTCACCCGCCATTGGATTGCAGTCGTGGAAACAGGGCTTGTCATGCCACACCTCGTTCATCAGGTGATGCTGATTCATGTCGTTGAACACCGCCAGGTAATGCGGGCCCGGCTCGTCCAAAAGAATAGAGTACAGGCCGGCCTCGTTGACCTGCGACCCGGGCAGCCAATCGCCTGTTTCGCTGAACAGGTCGAGTCCAACCCATCCCGCGGATCCATCCACCGGTTCACCAGTGTCACCTCGGGTGACCCGGCCGGCAATGCGAGTGCCCTCGAAATCGAGGTGGATGTTCTTTCCCGTTGCTACCGTCGTGTCGCTCTCGATCACGATCTCGGCCCCAATTCCCGCGGGGTCACAGGGCCAGAAGCAGTGCTCGCCGCCGTACAGCTCCGGCGTGTAGCCCGCGGGCGGCCCCTCGGCCAAGATCTTGTAGCGACCCGGCGCGAGGCCCGAGAAGTGATACATGCCGTCACCGCCGGCGCCGACACCGCGCACGGGATGGCCGACCTCGCTGTCGATCAGGGCCATCCAGCCGCCCATCACCGGCAGGCCCGTTTCGGCATCGATCAACTGACCGCTGATCCGGCCTCCCGGCGGGACCACCAGGTCGAAATCGATAGCCGGTCGATCGCCGTTCCACAGGCCGACCAGCGTGCCGTGATCCCGAATGAACCAGTTTTCCCAACACTGCCAATCTTCGCTGCAGGCCACGTCATCCCAGATCATGCGGCCCAGCCCGAGGCGCTCGTTCTGGGCGATGACGTAGTAGTTGTCGGCCGCGAGCCGGACCGTGCGGTAGTACCCCGAGGCATCGGTTGTCGCCCCGGTCAGATGTTCACCGTTGGCATTGCGGATCTCGACCCAGGTGTGCGCAACCGGACCATCCGGCCCACGGACCTGGCCACCGATGTGCCCACCGGCAGTGATCGGCTCCAGCACGAAGTTCAGGTCTGTAACGTCTCCACCTGCCACGACGATCGGAGTGCCGTCCGTCATCGGATCGCACATCTGGTTGACGCAAGGAACGTCTTTCCAGGCCTCGTCCAGCATGCGGTCGGTATGCATCGTGACCGCGTAATAGGTGCCGTTAGCCAGCGGCTGACTGCGGAAGCGACCCGCTTCGTGAGTCCACAGGTCCTGGACATGCCAGCCGAGCACGTTGAACAACCGCACCATGCCGCCGACCGGCTGGTCTCTCATGTCCCGGATCCAGCCGCTGATCTCGAAGTCCTTGAGCTCGGGCTCGAGCTCGAACAAGATTCCCTCGACGTCGCCGTCTAGCAGTTCGATCGGGTCACCGGCTGTCACGTCGCAGGCTTCCCACGGGCAGGTCCGGTTGTCGAAGAGTTCGCTCACGAAGCCGAAGAACTCGCCGTGGGCGGTCGCGTAGTAGGCACCTTGCGGCAGAACGGGACTCATCCAGTTGCCCATGCCGTCGTGCCCCATGCCGGCGACGTGTTCGCCCGAGGCGTTCCAGAGGTTGACCCAGCCGTCCCAGGCAGGTTCGGCACCGAAGTTCAGAGTGCCCGAAATCCGGTAACCGGGGTCCAGTCCGAAGCTGGCGACGATGGTTTCGCCCTCGGCCAGACTGACCAGGTCCGCACCCTCGACCGCCAACGGGTAGCATTCGTCGACGCAGGGGATGTCTTCCCACACCTCGTTCATCAGGTGATGGCGCTCCATGTCGTTCGTGGCGACAAGGTAGTAGTCGCCCGGTCCCTCTGGCCGGATTTCGTACAACCCGGCCTCGTTGGCACCCCACCCACCGAGGTGCTCGCCATTGGCCCGATGCAGCTCGACGCCAATCCAGCCGTCGTGGCCATTGACCGGCTCACCGGTATCGCTGCGAGTGATTTGCCCGACAATCCGGGTGCCCTCGAAATCGAGGTAGATGTCGGCTCCGGACGCCACGGTCGTGTCGTTCTCGATGACGATCACGTCACCCAGCTCAGCCGGGTCGCAGGGCCAGGGGCAGTGATCCCCGCCGTATAGCTCAGGTGTGTAGCCCTCGGGTGGCCACTCGGCCAGCACCTTGTAGTTGCCCGGCGCAAGGCCCGAGAAGTAGTACATGCCGTCACCGCCGGCGCCGGTATTACGCACGCCGTGGCCCGCGTTGACGTCGATCAGGGCCATCCCACCGCCCATCACCGGCAGCCCGGTGTCAGCGTCGACCAATTGTCCACTGATCAGACCACCCGGCGGCAGCACGAGGTGGAAATCAATATCGAGTTCGTCCGCGCCCGACAGTACGATTTCCGTTCCGTGAGCCGTGATGAAACCCGGGTTCCAGCAATGCCACTCCTCGACGCAGGGGACATCGTTCCAGACTTCCGAACGCAGGCCGAATTGGTCGTTGTGAGCTACGACGAAGTAGCTGTCGTTTGCCAGGAGGTGCGTCTGGTACCGACCCTCGGCGTCTGTCCCAACCCAGAACAGGCCATCGCCGCGAGCGTTGCGGAGTTCTATCCCGACGTTCGACAATGGACCGTCAGGCCCCAGCACCTGGCCCCCGATGTGGCCTCCCGTATCGACCGGGATCGACTCAAGCACGAAGTGCAGGCTGTCGTTGCCCTCCGAGGGCACGAAGATTGGCATGGCGTCCGTCAGCAGATCGCACATCTGGTTGACGCAGGACTCGTTCGCCCAGGCCTCGTCCAGCACACCGTCGGTATACACCGTGGCCGCATA
This sequence comes from Lysobacterales bacterium, assembly GCA_013042915.1. GTDB lineage: Bacteria > Pseudomonadota > Gammaproteobacteria > Xanthomonadales > SZUA-36 > JABDPF01. Next base: position 993 of record JABDPF010000090.1, on the reverse strand, counting down.
AAAGGTGCCGCTGGCCAGTGGCTCGCTCTGGAAGAAACCGGTTTCGTGGTCGATCCATAGGTCTTGCAGGTGCCCGCCGTGCACGTTGTACAAACGCACCGCGCCACTCACAGCATTCCCGTCGGTATCGAGCACGGAACCGCTCAGCTGATAAATTCGTTCCTCGGGCTCGAGGTCGAAGGCAATCCCCGAGACATCGCTCTCGGCCAGCACGATCGCGAGGCCGTCCGTTACCTCGCAGACCTCCCAAGGACAGGCGATGCCGTCGTACAGTTCACTGACAAAGCCCCAGCTCTCACCGTGGGCCGTCACGTAATAGGTTCCGGGCGGCAGATCGGGGCTTGCCCAGTTGCCCGAAGGATCGCATCCCGTACCCTCGATGAAAAAACCGCCGGGGTCACGAAAAGCAACCCAACACTCGGGCGCCGGCTGCCCGCCAAAGTTCATCGTGCCGGAGATCGTCGCACCTTCGGCGACGCCTAGGTTGAAAAAGGAAATGAATAGCAGCGTGCTAAATGCGAAATTCTTGAAAAGCATGTCAACTCCCCCGAAGACTTAAAGCGTTCAGGAAAAAGGCTCTCCAAAATTTCCTGTCAAGCAGATCCAGGCTCGACCGACCGCGTCCCGGGCATTGGGACCGGCCCTTCTGACTACTCCCGTTTCTTGGTATCTACTTTTCAATATAGTCGAGATTTTCAGAAAGTGAATGATGGCCAAAACAGGCCGGCTGGCGTGACAAGGCACCTGGCCAACCCCTGTCGTCTAGGGGGCCATCGCTAGACACTTCAGCAGGGAGTCTCGCTTCCCTGCTCCCAGGCGCTTTACGGCGTTAGACAGTCCGTGGGTCGCCTACGGCTCCTTCGTGTGCAAGCGCACCGCCTCGATTTTGTCGACCTCCAGGCGAAACGGGCCGGCCTGCTTGTCGTAGATGTAGAACTCGACGCCCCGGACAGCAGAGGGCTGAAGCTTGCCCTGGATGGGGGTGCCGAAATA
>JABDPF010000089.1 GCA_013042915.1 Lysobacterales bacterium | reverse complement strand
TCGCGGTGCCCTGGATTTCGTTGAGAGGTATTCCGGCCCTGCGCTACCAGGGCGACCAGGTCGCCGTTGTGGAGGCCGAGCTTCGTTACAGGGTCAGTCCGAATTGGGCAGCCGTGGCCTTTGTCGGAAAAGGTTGGGCCGACTCTGATCTACTCGGCTTCGAAACCAAGGAGGACGCCGGAGCGTATGGTATCGGCGGCCGCTACCGTTTGTTGAAAGACCAGGGAGTCTGGGTCGGTGTGGACCTGGCCAAGGGTCCCGAGGATACCGTTTTCTACGTGCAGGTGGGCCACCCCTGGTAAGTCGTGCAATTCCCCTGGATGGCCGATTTGAAAAAACGCGATCCGTTCACCCTGCGTTCAGTGCCGCGAAAGTATATTGAGCGTGCCGAAAACCAAGCGCGACCCATCCGCGCTGGTGATCGTTCGAAGCACGGAGACGCAGTTTATGAACGCGACAATGCGAAACATTCTATGGGTATTGCTGATGCTGCTCGGCTTGGCACCTGCCCTCGCGCAGGAAGGCGAGTGGCCCCGAACCATCTCGCTCGACGACGGCGGATCTGTCACGGTTTATGAACCGCAAGTAGAAGAAATGGACGAATCTTTCGTCAGCTTCCGGGCAGCGCTGGCTTACCGGGAAACGAAGGAGGCAGAGCCTGTGTTTGGCGCGGGCTGGTTCGAATCCGATCTCAAGGTCGACCGTTTCAGCCGCACGGCCCACCCGGTCGGGATGAAAGTGACCCAAACACGCTTCCCGATGGAGGCCGATGTGCAGAAGCGGCTTGGCGAGGCGATGGCTCAGCCGGGGTTTGCCGCCAATTTCAGCTTTTCTCTCGATTCGCTCGAGGCGTCCCGGCAAGCAGCACAAGCCGAGGCCCTTGCCGCTGAAAAACTCAACACCACCCCCCCGAAGATCATCTATCGCGACCGACCGGCACTGCTGGTCACGATCGACGGAGAGCCGGTGATCCGCGACATCGAGGACAGCGCCTTCGAGGCGGTGATCAATACGCCATACCCGCTGATCCGCGACGGCAAGCGTTATTATCTCAACGTTGCGGACGGTGCGTGGTACCAGGCCGAGAATGCCACGGGACCCTATCGTTTCGAAAGCGATCCGCCGGCCGACATCGCTGCGCTCGTGAAGCCTGAGGACGAATCTACCGAGGCGGAAAGCGGCGCAGAGGCGCTGGAAATCAACGCCGAAAACGCACCGGAGATCGTGGTTTCGACCGAACCCGCCGAGCTGATCGTTACCGAGGGGCCGGCGGCTTTCGTACCGCTGGTCGATGACCTGCTGGTGCTCAATAATTCTGAAGACGACGTGTTCATGCACACGGGCGAGCAGCGCTACTACATCGTGCTTTCCGGGCGCTGGTATCAATCCCGTTCGCTCGACGGGCCCTGGGCGTTCCGGGATTCCGCGGAGTTGCCCACCGCATTCGCTGAAATTCCCGAGGCATCCGAGCAGGCGGACGCTCGCGTATTCGTCGCTGGAACGCAAGAGGCGGAGCAGGCCGTGCTGGATGCGCAGGTTCCACAGACCGCCGCTGTCCAGCGTGGCGAGGCCGACGTCGACGTCGAATACGACGGGGAGCCCCAGTTCGAAGAAGTCGACGGAACCGATATGGTTTACGCCGCCAATTCTGGCTCCACGGTGCTTTACTCCGACGGCTTGTATTACCTCGTGGAAGACGGTGTGTGGTACGTATCCACGCAGCCGGAGGGGCCATGGCAGGTGGCCGTGGCACGGCCCGACCAGGTGCGCGTGATCCAGCCGACCTCCCCGGTTTACCCGGTCAAGTACGTATATATATATGACTACACGCCCGAGGTGGTCTACGTCGGCTACACGCCGGGCTACGTCGGCAGTTACGTGTATGGGCCTACCGTCGTTTATGGTTCTGGTTGGTACTATCGACCCTGGGTTTCCTACCGCCAGTATTATCCGCGTCGGAGCACCTGGGGATTCCATGTCAACTACGATCCCTGGTACGGCTGGAATTTCGGTCTCAGCTGGGCCTGGGGACCCTTCGATTTCAGCTATTGGACCGGTGGTTACTGGCACCATCGCCACTACTGGCACCATCGCCATTACAGTTATTGGGGGCCGCACGGTTACCGACCGAGGCACCATCACCACCGGCCCTCGCATCACTACCGGCGTCCGGGCCATCGCCAGCCGGGCCACGGTGGAGGCTATCGTCCTCATGATTATGAGCGGCACCGCAACCTGTACGCCGACAGCCGGCAGCGCGGCCCCGTGCGCCAGACGCGTGATCGGCAGCCGGCGACCTGGGACCGCACGGTAGCGCAGGGTTCTCTGCTTGCCAAGAACGCTCCCTCCAAGGGAAAGCGCTTCGAAAGCAGCCTGAACGAGAAGCCGTCGTACGCGAGCAGCCCGGCGGTCAGCCGTGGTGATCTTGCCCGAAAAGCGAAGGCAAGCGAGTCCGGCATGGCCCGGTCCAAGGCCAAGCAATCGCCGGTGAAGCGCTATGCGCAGCAGCCGGCGCCTGACCCCATGAGCCGCAAGGCGCTGCAGCGCAAAGCCATGGAAAGCAGCAAGAAGCGTTCTCCGGTGGCCAAGCGATCCGCGGTGTCGTCCGCCAAGGTTGGCTCCAAAACCCTGCCGGACAAGCGAGGCATTTCGCGTAAAAGCCTCGAAAACAAGGCGACACCCGCCAAGCCGTCCGGAGTGGGCAACACTCGAATGAAGGTCGATCGGGAAAAGGCCTGGTCCGCCAACCGTGCGCGAGCCGAGGGTAAGCGCTTGACCGCCGATACCAAGGGCACCGCCGACGCAAAGCGCCGGGTGCCGGGTAGCACCAAGGCTAAAGCGCCCTCGCCGAAGCGCGTCGCGAGCGGGGCGGACCGCAAGGTGGTCACCAGCAAGTCGTCACGCAAACCGGCGCCGGTGAGTAAATCGGTGTCGAGAGTAAAGCCGCCAGTGATCAACAAGCCGTACCGGCCGGCCCGCACCGTCCAGAAATCGGCCCCAAAGGCTTCAACCGGCTACCGCGTGCCGAAATCGATGCCCCCGGTGAAGTTGACCCAGCGCAGCGCGCCCAGGGCTCCGCAATCTCGGCCCGCGCCTCGACCGGCGACAGCAGCCGCGCCTCGGCCCAAGGTACGTTACAGCCAAAGCACCCCGTCCCCGTCCCGAAGCGCGCCCCCGGTTAACCGTCAGAAATCGAGTCCGCCGCCGCGGAAAAACGTTCCCCGGAGTAAGCCGAAACGGGGAATCGATTAGGTCGCGCGGCCCGGGATTGACCAGCGAACTGACCGGCCGGGTGTCAGAGGGACCTGCTTTTCTTTTTCGCCTTCGGCGGATAAAAAAAGGGGCCCGATTCCTGAACTTCCGGAATGCGGGCCCCCGAAGGGCACACGTCGAGGTTGTGTCTGGGGCTTTGGCTGGACCGGCGTCTTACCAGGTCCGAACGGCCCAGCCGTTCATGCGCTGCCGGGTTGCACGGTCAAGCCTCCGCTGGCGGCGTAGGCGCCTGGCCTGAGCACCGCTGCGGGAGTAATGGCTCGCATTGCTGGCAGAACGCACTACCTCATTGGATTCCATCGGCTCCACGACAACGACGGGATCGATGAACTCGCGGTATACTTCTCGAATCTTTTCAATTAACATTTTCCTTCCTCCTTGGCGGCGTTCGAGTCGCCACCCTTGTCAGGAACGCTGGTTGATTGTGTCAAAGAAAGATCCTGTTTTTTTCCCACTTGTCTTGGATCTTTCGATTGCAATTCTAGGAAACCCGGTCGATAATCACCAACGGTATTTACTCATGATAAGTTAAGAAAAACTTAATGATTCAAAATTTGCCATTAAATGCGCTACGAACTTTCGAAGCCGTCGCGGCGCGCTTGAGTTTCGCGAGGGGAGCCGAGGCGCTCAACGTGACGCCGGCGGCCGTTTCGTCGCAAATACGGGCCCTGGAGGAACGCCTGAACCAGCCGCTCTTTCACCGCCATGGACGCCAAGTGGAGCTGACGCCCGCGGGAAGAAAATTACTGCCGGGTGTCCAGCGCGGGCTTTCCGAATTGAGGAAGGCCGTGGAAGCGGTGAGCCAGGACAGCCAGGAAGGCGTGCTCAATGTGACCATGATGGCTTCCATACTGCAGAAGTGGCTGATGCCGCGTTTGCACGAGTTTTACGCCGAGCACCCTGAAATAGACCTGCGTATCAATGTCGACAACGACCTGGTCGACTTCGACCAGACCGACATGCACGCGGCGGTAAGGTTCGGGGGTGGGCGCTGGCCAGGCGTCAAGGCACTGAAGCTGATGGACGACTGGATTCTGCCTGTGTGCAGCCGCCAGATGCTGAAGTCGATCGGCCCGGTGACTTCGCCGGCTGACCTGAATGATCACGACCTGCTGTTCACACCCACATCGGCATGGGACCCCTGGTTCCGTGAATTCGGTGAATCCGGCCGCAAAAGCCGGCTGCACATTCTGAACGATTCGATCAGCATCCTGATGGCGGCCGAGCAGGGAGAGGGCATCGCATTGAGCCGATGGTCGCTGGTTGCCCGGGACATCGGGGCAGGGCGCCTGGTGCGTCCGCTTGACACCATTATTCGCTCGGACTGGTCGCATTATTTCGTCGCGCCAGCGCACTACTTCGATTTGCCCAAGGTCGCCACGTTCCGTGATTGGCTGGTCGAGCGTTGTACGAAGTTTCCCAGCCCGGAATAGGATCGCTCATAGAAAAAAGCCCGGGAGGCCCGGGCTTTCTTCATGGTGCGGGGTCGAATGACGCGGTCAGAAACTGGCGCCCAAGCCGATCGCCAGGGTCGTGTCTGCATTCTCGGTGCCCGCGGGCGGCTCGGTTTCGTAGTCGTAGCGAATCGAAACGTTGCTGTACACATTGCCGATGATGTCGTAGCGGAAGCCGGTATTCGACTTGAAAATGGCGTTGTTTTCGCCGAAAAACTGGTAATTGAGCGTGTGGTTGTGGAAGAACCCGAGGTTGCCACCGCGGAAATCCTGGGTGTAATTCAAGGCCCACAGCCCGGTCGCACCGCTATCCTGAGAGGTGAAGAATTTCTCATCCGTGTAGCCGGCGCCAAGGCTGATGCTCAGGAATCGATTGTCGTCGTTGAATAAATCCCGGCCCATCAACACACCCACGGTGTAGCGATGGTCCAGTTCCTTGATCGGGTCGCGCTCGTAAGTGGCCGTGGCGCCGAGGTACCAGGGATTCGCGAACAGCCAGTTGTAGTTGTAACGGAGCAGATCCTGCTTCTTCGTGTAGACATCGTCGGTCTTGTCGCGGCGAAACGTCAGGTCACCCTGGTGACGGTGTTCGCCCATGCGCAAGGCGGTATCGAGATAGATCAGGTTGCTCTGACTGTCGGTGTTGCCGTCGTTCCAGGTCATGTTGATTTCGGCATTGGACGTGCGTTCGAAATAAGGCTCGGGCTCGGTGGCCAATGTAAGGTCGGCCATGGCGATGTCGATCGGTCCGCTGTCGACGACGAGGGTCTGCATGCCGTTCTCGCCGTGGGCGAAGCTCGCTTCCACCTCTGAGCCGTCCTCCAGCACGACCTCGAAGGTCTTTTCAGCCTCCATTGACGTGACTTCGGGAAGATCAACGGAGAATTCCTCCGCGTAGGGGGGCTTGATGAATACCTTGCCGTCTTCGATCTTGCTGATGGCGCCGGTGATGATGTCGCCGTTACTCATGCGCACCTGGTCCGCGAACGCGGACTGCGGGCACAATGCGGACAGCAGCAGCATGGCAGCGGCCAAGGGGATAATTCTCGGGTACATGGAGTCTCTCCTGATCATTCCATCTGAAATAAAGTGCGGCATTATACCTGCCCATGCGGCGTTGTATATTTTTGCGTGCAGAGGTTATAGTCATGCGCCCGTGCTTGGGAGACCGTTGATTTGGCTGGCAACAAGGCGCTGAAACGAAAACTGGGATGGCTCGAAGCCGCCCTTTACCTGGCTGGCGTCGTCCTGATTGCCGTGTTTGCGTTCCTGCGCAGCGACGCGGAACGCTCGCGGGAGGAAGGGCTCGAGTCGTTCGAGCGCAATGTCGCCCAGTCTGCCCCGGCAGACCTCGGTTCGCAAAGTGGTGATGCAGACCAGCGGCCGGGCCGTCTGCCGTCCAGCCTCCCTGCCGACGTCTCGCCGGGCGTTCTGCTACCCGCGCCGAACCAGGAGCTTTGGGACGAACAGCGTATCCGCGCATACCAGGAGACATCCGAGGCGGCAAACGATGTGCCCCTGGCGGTGCTCCGTATCGACCCTCTTGGGCTCGCGGTTCCGGTCTACGACGGCGCCGACGACTTCAATCTCAATCGAGGTGCCGGACGTATCCGGGGCACGGCGCGAATCGACACCGACGGCAACCTAGGTATCGCGGCCCATCGGGACAGCTTCTTCCGGCCCTTGAAAGATATCGAGGTCGGAGACACCGTGATATTGAAAACCGCTGGCGGGACAGTCACCTACGCGGTATCATCGCTCGAGATCGTAGAACCGGACGACGTTTCCGTACTCGCTACCACGGCGGAAAAAACACTGACTCTGGTGACCTGCTATCCTTTTTATTATGTTGGGCAAGCGCCGAAACGGTTCATCGTGAAGGCTGTCGCTGAACATCCTTTGGCAAAAACTTAGAGTGAGGGAACTATGAACAAGACTTTTGTGATTTCTGCATTGATCGTGGTCGGAAGCCTCGGTTTCGCGACGATGGCAAGCGCGCAGGACGTAAGCTGTGATGACCTAGTCTATGCCCCCGATGTGCTGGCTGATAACCCCAATATCGGCGACGCCTGTCTTGATGTGGTCGAAAAAGGTGGAACGATGGCCGCCAAGTTCCGTGCCCGCGTCGTTCGTCAGAGCGTGAACTCCACGATCGTCCAGTGGCAGCTTCCCGACGGCAGCTGGTCAGCTTCGCAGCGCCGTTATCCCCAGAGGAACGCCTACGCCGAGCTCAGCGGAGAGAAGGTTCGCATCGTTGACATGGCCGACCGCCAGGAAGTTAACGTGTACCTGCCGATGAACACCGCCTGGACAGTGCCGATGGCCGCACAGGCAGAGGCCATGGCCGACGAAGCAGAACCGATGGTTATGGAAGAAGAGGCCGCTCCGCCGCCTCCGCCGCCGGCCCCGGCCCCTGTTGAAGAAGAAGCACCTGTGATGCTGCCGACCACGGCCACCCAGGTTCCCGCTTTTGCCTTGCTGGGTGGCTTGCTGCTCCTGCTGGGTGGCGCCGTGAGCTTCGTGCGGACGCGCCTCTGATACGCTGACCGAACGCTCGGTTGAGCGTTTAACTCAGCAGCAATGCACAAAGAGCGCCGAAAGGCGCTCTTTGTATTATGGAGTCTCGCTTCCCTGCTCCCGCCTGTGGCGGAAGGCGGCTGCACTCGACGGTATGCTAAAAGCGCACGCCCCCTCTGGTACCGCTCGCGAAGCTCGAATTACCCAACCGGGGGCGGCGGGTCGCCTGCGGCTTCTATGAGGAAAGGAGTCTCGTCGTGGTCAGGCGGTCATGCCCAGCACGCGGCTCAGTTCAGCTCGCGGCTGGAGGAGATCAGAGAGCGTGTAGCGTTCCAGTGTATCCAGGTAGGCCGTCAGCGCCTGGCTCAGCGCCCCCTTGAGTTCGCAAACCGGTTTGATCAGGCAGTTGCCGTCTTTGCAGAAGCATTCCACCAGGTTGAGGTCGTCCTCCATGTCGCGAACCACGCTCGCGATGACGATTTCGTTCGGCGGCATCGCCAGAGCGATCCCGCCACCGGGTCCCCGCCGTGCGTCCAGGTAACCCATCCGGGTCAGCAGGCTGACGACCTTCATCAGGTGATTTCGGGATATTCCGTACGCTTCCGAGATTTCCCGGATGGTGACGCGGCCGTCGTCCTTCAATCCCAGGTAGATCAGCACACGTAATGAATAGTCGGTGAATCGAGTCAGTTTCATGAGCCTGCCATCGAAATTTTGTACGCCGCAGATTCGTCGCGGCAATTGATGCGTAAAATTGAACTTAATGGTACAGGCAGATCCGATGAATCAATTGATTCACATCAACCATGACGCGCTTCGTTACCGGCAGGTCAGTATTTCTGAACGCCCTCGCGGGTGGCCATCAGCACCAGGTTGGCCGGTCGAATGGCGAACAGTCCGTTACTGACGACACCGGCCAGGTCATTCAAACGCCGCTCGATGTCGACGGGGTCGACCAGGTCCATGTTGTGCACATCGATTATCACGTTGCCGTTGTCGGTCTCCACGCCCTCGCGCCATTCGGGCTGGCCCCCGATCGCGACGATCTGCCGGGCCACGTAGCTGCGCGCCATCGGAATGACCTCGACCGGCAAGGGGAAACGACCGAGCACACTCACCCGCTTGGTTTCATCAACGATACAGACGAACTTCCGACTGGCCGCGGCGACGATCTTTTCACGGGTCAGTGCGCCGCCACCGCCCTTGATCAGGCGTCGGTGCGGGTCGAATTCGTCCGCGCCGTCGACATAGAGATCCAGTGTCCCGGCATGATTGAGTTCGCGAACCTCGATTCCGATCTCGCGCAGCCGCCGGGTGGTGGCTTTAGACGATGAAACGGCTGCTTCGAGCCGCACGCCGCTGCTCGCCAGGGCGTCGATGAAGCAATTGACGGTGCTTCCGGTACCCACCCCGAGAACCGTATCGTCTCGTACCCATTCCAGCGCTGCCTGCGCCACTTGCTGTTTCATTTCATTCTGTTGCATGTCGTCGCTCATGGAATTATTCCAGGGAGAGTAGAAAGTCCCAGTGCTCTTTGCTCACTGGCATGATGGACAGCCGGTTGCCCCGGCGAATCAGGGCGAAGCCGTCGAGCGCGTCGCTGTGCTGCTTGATCTCCTGGAGCGGGATCATGCGCTTCAGGCGGCGCAGGAACTTCATGTCGACCATCACCCAGCGGGGCTCTTCGGGATTGCTCTTGGGATCGAAATACTTGCAGTTGGCATCAAATGCCGTGTGATCCGGATAGGGTGCGGAGGCGACTTCGCAGAGCCCGACGATCCCGGGCGGCTTGCAATTGGAGTGGTAAAAGAACACGCGGTCGCCGATCTTCATGTCGTCGCGCATGAAATTCCGGGCCTGGTAGTTTCGTACACCATCCCAGTGCTCCGTGCGGTTCGGTGCGTTTGCGAGGTCTTCGATGCTGAAATCTTCGGGTTCGCTTTTAATCAGCCAGTAATTCACGTGGGTTCGCTCGTGTGGGGAGCCTGGTATTTTCGGACATCAGCGCGCGCAGGTAAACCAGCCCTTTTCGGTCAGCATCGCGTGCAATGGAATATCCCAGGGGTCGAGCGGAATCTGATCGGAGCACTGGGCCTCGTATCCCACGCCCATGCGCATCGGGCGCGGGTTTTCGGCAAAGGGCTGAAACGCGCGGTCATAAAAGCTCGCGCCCATCCCCAGGCGGCTGCCGTGGCGGTCCCAGCCTACCAGTGGCACCAGCACCACATCGAACCGCGACGGCGGAATCTCCTCGGTATCGACGGGCTCCAGGATTCCGAATCGATTGGGTTTGAGTTCGCAGCCATGCGTCCACTGGCGAAACGCGAGCAGGTTTCGGCCCTCGTATGCACGCACGACGGGCAACGCGATGTTGACCCGTTCCCGCTCGAGTCGTTCGAGGGCCGGTTGCAGGTCGGGTTCGCCGTCGAAGGCCAGGTAAGCGGCAATGTCGCTGAGGCGCGCGGTCCGGGCGTATTCGATCAGGTGGCGATTGATGGTTGCGTCAAGGGCGGTTCGCCGGGCCTTGCCGATGGAGGAGCGAACGGCACGCAGTTCCCTTCGCAGGGCTTGTTTTTCGATATGCTGGTCGGGAACAGTCCTCATGGGCAACGACTTCAACGGACTTTTTAGCGCGCAAATAAAAGCCCTCCGAGGTGCCGCTACGAGCCCGGTGACCTTGAACCAAAGGTTCAGGTGGGATGGCTTATGAAGCTTTTAGGCTTTTCGCTGGAAGCGAACATGCACACCAGCATTCAGTTCAGCTACCCCGAGGTCAAAATGTAGGGACAAGGCATTTACGGTCCCGATGGCTAACACCTCAGAGGGCAAATTAATTATAGCGCGTCGCCACGAGCGTGGCGAACCATCCCGTAAAGTACTGATTTATAGTGGCTCAAGACTCTGAGAGCTCGTCGTCGATGCGATCGGCCAGGTTGCGGATCTTGCTGTCAAACTTTTCCTGGCGCTGGGTTTCCTGGCGTCGCAAGGCGAGTATTTCCGCACTGTAATTGAGCGCGGCCTGCAGGGCGATGCGTTCCAGTGACAGGAGTCGGCCAGTGTCCTTGATCTCGGACATCGACTCGTCCAGCTGGCGCGCTGCCTCAATCAATTCGTTGCGTTCCTCGGTGCTGCAGGCGAACTGGTATTTCTTGTCGAGGATAATCACGGAAACGGGTTCGGCTGGCTTGCTCATCTTGTTTTTCCATCCATGAAAAAGGTCAAGGAATCAATGTTCCAGCGCTTTCAGGCGGTTGATCATCGCTTCGACCTTGGTGCGCGCCTCTTCGTTCTTGGCGACCAGCGCTGCACGCTCGGCGACCAGGGATTCCTGGCGGCTTTGCAGAGAGCTGTTTTCTTCTCGCAACTTTTTACACTGGTCCAAGAGCGCCAGAAGCTGTTCTTCCAGGCGTTCCAGGTCTTTTGCGGCTTGTTCCAGGGAGTCCATGTCGGACATTATGGATTGAGCCGTGAAAACCGTCAAACGGCTTGATAACAATGGTAACATCGTGTTTTCGGATTCAACCTATGTCTGCACCCTCCCTTCCCAATTTCTCGCGTGCCCTGGACTTGAGCCGTGGGAACATGGATTCGGCCGAGATGGCGGAGTCACACGGCCTGTTGTGCGGCCTGTTGTGCTGCGGGCTCGCCGACACCGCGGGCGATTACCTGGAACAGCTTCGGGCGATACAACTTGTGCCTGATGCGAGCGACGGAATGGCGCAAACTCTGGCGGAATTATGGGATACCACTCGCCGACAAATGGAAGACGAGGAACTCGGGTTTGCGCTGTGGTTGCCGGATGACGACGAGTTGTTGGAGGAGCGCACCATCTCGCTCGCCCAGTGGTGCTCGGGTTTTCTCGCCGGCCTGGGAAGCGGTTGTTCTCTCGAGGACTTGACCGAAGAGGCCAGCGAGGCCTTGGAAGACCTGGTTGAAATTTCCCGGGCAGAGATAGCTCCCGACGAGGGGCCTTTGTCCGCCTCTGAAGAAGACGAAAAGGCGTACGCCGAGATTGTAGAATACGTCCGAATTATTGCGCTGACCCTGCGAGAGGAGTTTCGCGGGCCTGGCGGAAACGATTCGATCCACTGAATATCGAGAAGGGAACCCCGTGATCAAAGATAAAGAATATACCCGCAGAAGACGCCAACTCATGCGCCGCGCGGGCGAGGGCTCGCTCATCATCCTGCAGGCGGCGCCGGCCCGCATCCGCAACAACGATGCACACTATGCATACCGCCAGGACAGTGATTTCCTATACCTGACCGGGTTCCGCGAGCACGATGCGCTGCTGGTGATGGTGCCGGACGAGGGCGATGGAAAGAGCATCCTGTTCTGCCGCGAGCGCGATCCCACCCGCGAGATGTGGGACGGCCGGATGGTGGGGCTGGACGGCGCCGTCGACGAGTTCGGCATGGATGAGGCCCACGACATCTCGGAAATGGAAAAGCGCCTCAAAGACATGTTGCCCGATCGCGAACGTATCTATCATGACCTGGGCCGGGACCCGCTGTTCGACCAGCAACTGATCGGCTGGGTCAACGAACTGCGAGGCGTGGCGCGCAAGACCTTTCACGCACCTGAGGAAATTCACGCCCTGCACGACATGCTGCACGACATGCGTGTCTACAAGAGCCGCGAGGAACTGGCCGTGATGCGTAGATCGGCCAAGGTTGCCATCGAGGCGCACGAGACGGCCATGCGGACCTGCGTGCCCGGGATGAACGAGGCCGACATCCATGCCGGCCTGTTGCACACGTTCATCCGCAACCGCTGCGAAGCGTCGTACCTGCCGATCGTGGCCGGCGGCGCCAATGCCTGCGTGCTGCATTACATCACCAACGACGAGGAGTTGCTCGATGGTGAGCTGTTGCTGATCGACGCCGGAGCCGAGTTGGACGGTTACGCTTCGGACATCACGCGCACTTTCCCGATCAACGGGCAATTCACACCGCAGCAGCGCGACCTGTACAACGTCGTGCTGGAAGCACAGCGGCAGGCGATCGACTCAGTTCGGGCAGGTAAGCAATGGCAGGACGTGCACGACACGGCGGTTCGAATGGCAACGGCAGGCATGGTCGACCTGGGCATCCTCAAGGGTGAGGTCGCTGAGCTGATCGACAGCGAGGCCTTCAAGCGCTTTTACGTGCACAACACGGGGCACTGGCTGGGTCTCGACGTTCATGACGTGGGCGAATACACCATCGACGGACACTCGAGAGAGTTGGAGCCCGGCATGGTGCTCACCGTCGAGCCCGGCATCTACATACCGCCGGATACCAGCGATGTGGACGAATGCTGGCGGGGAATGGGCATCCGTATCGAGGACGACGTGGCGGTGACCCGTGACGAGCCCCGCGTGCTCACCGACGGCCTGGCCAAGTCAGTGGACGAGATCGAGGCGCTGATGGCGGCTTGACGTGGCGGGTGCAGAGAAACAACCCTTCTACGACCTCGCGATCATTGGAGGTGGCCTTGTCGGGGCCAGCCTCGCGTGCGCCCTGGACCCGCTGGCTATGAAAACCGTTGTCGTGGAGTCCGTCGCCTACCGTGCCGCGACGCAACCCAGTTACGATGACCGGACGCTGGCGCTCAGCGCCAGTTCCTGCGCCATTCTCCGGGGCCTTGGCCTGTGGTCGAAGATCGCCTCCAGCGCCACCCCCATCCGAGAGATCCAGGTTCGTGAGCTCGACCGGCCCGGGCGGGTGCTGATGTCGCCTTCCGAGCTCGGACTCGATCGCTTTGGTCACGTTGTCGAGGCCCGGGCATTCGGGGCCGCCATGGCCGAGATACTGCCGAACCTAAAGAACACGGACGTGGTGTGCCCGGTTTCCTTGGTGTCGCTTGAGCCGCAGGAGGAAGCCTGCCGGCTGACGGTCAGGGACGACGATGGCGAGCGGTCCTTTCGGGCCCGCCTCGTGGTCGGCGCCGATGGAGCGGAGTCGTTCGTGCGGAAATCCCTTGGCATCGAGGCCGAACGCCATGATTACAACCAGAGTGCCGTCATCTGCAACGTGACCCCGGAGCAAGACCACCAGGGCCGTGCTTTTGAGCTGTTCACACCCAGCGGGCCGATGGCGGTCATGCCGCACCTCAACGGGCGGTGCGGGTTAATCTGGTGTGTGCCGACCAGGGAAGTAGCGGCCCTGATGGATCTGTCCGAAGCAGAGTTCATGCGGCGAGCCAACCTGCGTTTCGGACAGCGGCTGGGCCGGTTCCTGAAGATGGGAAAGCGTAGCGCCTATCCGCTCAAGCTGGTGCGAGCGCTCGAGGACGTGCGGCCGCGGGCCGTGGTCATCGGAAACGCGTCGCACGCCATCCACCCGGTGGGTGCGCAGGGGTTCAACCTGGGCTTGCGCGATGCGGCCGTGCTTGCCGAGGTTCTAGCCGACGGCCTTCGAGACAGGTCCCGCAACGACGGGCGTTTCGATCCGGGGAGCTGGGACCTTCTGTGCCGTTACAGCGCCTGGCGCAAACCCGATCACGACGGTACGATCGCCTATTCCGACGGCCTGGCACGTCTTTACTCGAATCCCTCGCCGCTTGCATCGGCGGGGCGGCTGGCCGGCTTGCTCGCCCATGCTTTTGTGCCTTCGCTGCGGCGGCAACTGGCCGTGAAGTCGATGGGTTACCGGGGCCACATTCCCCGCCTGGCCCGGGGGGAATCGCTGTGATCCCCTCCGAGGGTCTGTTTGACGTGGCGGTGGTCGGCGGCGGCATGGTCGGAGCGACGGCAGCGTGTCTGCTGGCCCGCGCCGGATTTACTGTCGTCGTGATCGACGACGGCAAGTCGCCCTCTTTCGATGCGTCGACAGACATGGGTCTACGCGTCTCCGCCATCTCGCCCGGCGCAATGTCGATCCTGTCGGAAGCAGGCGCCTGGCGCCTGGTGGAGGGCCAGCGTCACAGCCCGTACCGAACCATGCGGGTGGAAGACCGGGATGAAACCGCGGCTATTGAATTCCAGGCGCCCGAGTTTGGCCTGGACGTGCTGGGCGCGATCGTGGAAAACGACCTGGTCCAGTGGGCGCTTTGGCAGTCGCTGAGGGTCATGGCCGGCATCGAGATTCTCGAGCGTGAACGCGTGGCGGGTATTGAGTACTGCGAAGGCCTGCCGGTCATTACGCTGGACAGCGGGGAGCAGGTGGTGGCTCGCCTGGTGGCCGCGGCCGACGGCGCATCGTCCAAGCTGCGCGGTCTGCTGGGGATTGGTCAGCGGCACTGGGAATACGGGCAAATGGGCGTCGTGGGCGTGGTTCGGTCGGCCGAGCCCAATCCCGGTGTTGCCTGGCAGCGATTTCTCGATGGTGGACCGATCGCTTTTCTGCCGCTTGCGGACGGCCGCTCCTCGATCGTATGGTCCTGTACCGAGCTGGACGCACGGCGGCGGTTGGAACAGGACGAAGCCTCGTTTGTGTCCGAACTCGAGGCCGCGGTGGCCGGAAGCCCGGGCCACTGGCCCGGTGCGCTCGAATCTGTTGGGCCGAGGGCCGCTTTTCCGTTGACCATGCGCTTGAGCGACCGCTACGCGGCGCGACGGGCGGTGTTGCTGGGAGACGCGGCGCACGTGATGCATCCGCTCGCGGGGCAGGGCGTCAATACCGGCCTGCTGGATGCCGCGGGACTGGTGGAGGTATTGGTCGACGCCCGGTTCGCACAGCGGGATATCGGGGATGCCCGCGTGCTGGAGCGTTACGACCGCTGGCGCCGATCGGAAGCCGAACTGATGTCCCAGGGGGTTCATGGGCTGCGTGGCGTGTTCCTGCCCGACGAACTGGGCTTGCTGCGCCGCGCAGGGTTGGGTCTCGTGTCCCGCAGTTGGACGGTTCGCGAGGCGTTTATCCGGCGTGCCACCGGCCGCCATCGCAACGCCCCCGCCCTTGCCCGCGGCCAAACTCTCTCGAGCCTGGTGCACCCGGACAGCTGATCAGAGGTCAGCCAACTGTTTTATGTGCTGTGCCGCACAACGGGCAAGCGATTCCAGGTCGTAGCCACCCTCCAGGACGGAAACCAGGCGACCTTGGGCATGGCGTTTGGCCACGTTCAGGCAGGCCTGGGTCAGCCACTGGAAGTCGGCATCGAGAAACGCCAGGCTGCTCATGTCGTCCTGTACGTGCGCATCGAAACCGGCCGATACCATCAGCAATTGCGGCTTGAAGTCCTCGAGGGCGGGAAGCCAGGTGGTCTCGACCGCCGCGCGTAAAGCCTCGCTGCCGGTTCCGGCGGGCAACGAGATGTACACGCCGTCGCCCTCGGGCTCTTTTCCACGTTCCATCGGGAACAAGTCGGTCTCGTACAGCGAGAACAACCGCACCCGTTCATCCCCGGCGAAAATTTCGTCGGTCCCGTTTCCGTGGTGTACGTCGAAATCGACGATGGCCACGCGTTCGAGGTCGTACTCGGCGATCGCGTGTGCGGCCCCGATCGCCACGTTGTTGTAAAAACAAAAGCCCATGGCCGTGTCACTCGTGGCGTGGTGTCCCGGGGGGCGCACCGCGCAAAAGGCGTTTTTGGCCTGGCCGGTTATCACCTCGTTGACCGCCTGAACCGCCGATCCGGCTGCGTAGCGCGCCGCTTTCAGTGTGTTGGGACACATTCGCGTATCCAGATCAATATTCGTGTATCCCTTATCGGGGAGAATACGCTCCAGGTCATCCAGGTAGCGGGCGTCGTGCACGCGCAGAAGTTCTTCCTTGCTCACCGTGGGCGCCTCGGAATGAGCCAACAGGTCGAGCACGCGCAAAGTCATCAGCATGTCGGTGATGACGTCGAGCCGCTGAAAACACTCGGGGTGGTCGGGACCCATTTCGTGGCGCCGACAAGCCGGGTGGGTGATGAAGACTGTACTCATGAATTATTCGATGGTGTGTTCAGCAATCGTCGTTGGCGCACATTAGATCGTCAGGAAAGAGACAATGCAACCAGACAGACTGCAGCAATTATTCAAACCGGGCTCGGTCGCCCTGTTCGGCGCCAGCGAGGAAGAGGGTGCGCTTGGCACCGTCGTGCTCGAAAACCTCAAATCAGCGGGATTTCACGGTGAGATCACGCTGATCAACCCGAAATACGAAGAAATCGGCGGCGAGCCGTGCTTTCCAGCGCTGGCGGATTCGGGGCGCGAAGTCGACCTCGCCATCATCGTCACGCCGGCCAAGGTCGTTCCAAACATCATCACCGATTGTGGTGAAAGCGGCGTTGGCGCCGCGATCGTGATTTCGGCCAACTTTTCCGAAGCGGGGCCGAAGGGCGCCGCCCTGGAGGCCGAGATGCTGCGTCGGGCACGCCGGTATGGTCTGCGTATTCTCGGGCCCAACTGCCTGGGGGTGATCCGCACCGACATCGGCCTGAACGCGACCTTCAGCGCCGGTAACGCGATACCGGGCCGAATCGCCGTCATTTCCCAGTCGGGCGCACTGTGCACGGCGATTCTGGACTGGGCGGAGAACAACGACGTCGGCTTTTCCAGCCTGATTTCAACCGGCATCGGCGCCGACGTGGACTTCGGCGAGATCCTGGATTTCGTGGCGATGGACCCGGCCACCGACAGCATCATGTTGTACATCGAGGGTCTGAAGGACTCGCGCCGGTTCATGAGTGCCCTGCGGGCCGCTGCGCGCACCAAGCCGGTCGTGATCATGAAATCCGGACGGCACGAGCAGGGCTCCAAGGCGGCGGTATCACACACCGGCGCTCTGGTCGGCTCGGACGCCGTGTTCGATTCGGCCCTGCGGCGTGCGGGCGCCTTGCGTGTCGATGACTTCACCGATTTCTTTGCGACGGCCGCAACGCTGTCGTCCGGAGTTCGTACCAGTGGCAACCGGCTCGCTGTTGTCACCAACGCGGGCGGCCCGGGCGTCATGGCGGCCGATCACTGCACCGACGTGGGCCTGACGCTGGCCGATATCGGCCAGGACACCATCGAGAAACTGAACGGTGTGTTGCCCGAATCCTGGTCACACAACAACCCCGTCGACGTGCTGGGTGACGCCGGACCGGACCGCTACGAGGAGGCCGTCAAGGCCTGCCTGTCGTCGGCCAACGTAGACGCCGTGTTGGTGATCCTGACACCCCAGGCACAGACGGCGCCTTCCGACGTGGCCGAGAAGCTCTGCGCACTGCGCAAGAATACCCGCAAGCCGGTTCTTGCCTGCTGGATGGGCGACGCGTCCGTGGGTGAAGCGCGAGAGATGTTCAAGCAGTGCGACATTCCCGCCTACAGCACGCCGGAAGCCGCCGTGCGCGCTTTTGCGGCGCTTGCTTCGTACCACGATAGCCAGCAGCAACTGCTGCAGGTGCCCGGACCGGTCGTGCAGGGCTTTGAGCCCGAACTGGAAAACGCCGAGATCATCATCGAGAACGCCATGGAAGATGGCCGCCGGGTTCTCAACCAGGCTGAGTCGAAGGCCATACTGGCCGCGTTTCACATACCCATTGCGCAGAGCATCCCGGCACGATCCGCGCAGGAAGCGATACTCGTGGCCCAGGAACTGGGCTACCCAGTGGCGATGAAAATCGATTCCCCGGACATCACGCACAAGACCGACGTCGGCGGCGTGCGCCTTGGTTTGCCGTCCGCCCGGCACGTGCGCAACACCTACCAGGAGATGATGACCTCGATCGGCAAGATGATGCCGGAGGCGCGGCTCAACGGCGTCGTGATTGAACCGATGTGGACCGGCCGCCACGGGCGCGAGTTGATGATCGGCGTGGTGCGGGATGAAGTATTTGGCCCGGCGGTCAGTTTCGGCCTGGGCGGCACCCTGGTCGAGGTGCTGCGCGATCGCGAGGTGGCCCTGCCGCCGTTGAACGACTTTCTTGCGCGGCGTTTGATCAGCCGCACCAAGGCCGCCAAGCTGTTGGAGTCCACGCGGGGGGCTCCCGAGGTCGACCGCGAGGCGCTGGTCGAGATGTTGCTCAGGGTCTCGCAACTGGCCACGGAATTGCCGACCATCGTCGAGATGGACATGAACCCGGTCATTGCCAGCCCGGACGGCGTGGTCGCGATCGATGCGCGCATCGTGGTCGAGCCTTACAACGAGGCGGCGCGACCCTTCGACCACATGGCCATCCACCCTTATCCGCGCGAGCTGGTGCAGCGCGGCGACCTGAGCGACGGGACGCAGCTGGTGATTCGCCCGATTCGCCCCGAGGATGCCCTCCTCGAGCGCGAGTTTGTGAATAACCTGTCCGAGCGCAGCAAATACCTTCGGTTCATGTATTCGCTGCAGGAAATCACGCCGGAGGCGCTGTCGCGCTTCACCCAGATCGATTACGACCGGGAAATGGCCCTGGTCGCGGTGGTCAAGGAAGAGGGCAAAGACCGCCAGGTGGGGGTGGCTCGTTATTACACGCTGGCCGATCCCAACCTGTGCGAGTTCGCCATCGTGGTTGCGGATGACTGGCAGCACCGCGGCATCGCCCGGCGGTTGATGGCCGCCCTGGTGGAAGCCGCTCGCGACGGCAGGCACACGCGCATGGTGGGAACCGTCCTGGCGGAGAACCGTCGCATGCTGAAGTTCGTCCAGTCGCTGGGTTTCGACACCGAATCAAGCGCCGACGACCCGCAGTTGATGGAGGTCATGCTGGACCTTTAGAGCGGGAGGTTTCCCAACGAGTGCGCCTCGACGCACTCGGGTTACGTCTCGTAAGTTTCGTCTCCAGGGGCGTTTTCTTCGGCCCGTCAAGCCAGCCGGCGGGTCGAATATCCGGGCCGGGGATAGACAAAATGATTCACGCAGGGGTAACCTTTTCCGCCAAGCCCGGACAAAGGAGAGACCTGTGATCTATCAGAACATACTCGAAACCATCGGCAATACGCCTGTCGTCCGGATTCGGCGCCTGGCGCCCAAGGGCATCGAGATGTATGTGAAGGTGGAGGCCTTCAACCCCCTGGGTTCGGTCAAGGACCGGTTGGCGCTCGGTGTGATTCTGGACGCCGAAAACAGGGGATTGCTCAAGCCCGGGCAAACCGTGGTGGAGGCCACGTCAGGTAACACCGGTATCGCGCTGGCCATGGTCTGCGCCGTGCGCGGCTACCCGTTCGTGTCGGTGATGGCGGAATCCTTCTCAGTAGAACGACGTCGCCTGATGCGGTTCATGGGTGCAACGGTGGTACTGACACCTGCCGCGTTGCGGGCCACGGGCATGGTCAAAGCCACCGAGGCACTGGCGGCCAAGCACGGCTGGTTTATGACGCAGCAATTCGAGAACCAGGCAAACCCGGCATTCCATCGGAACACGACCGGGCCGGAGGTGCTCAGCGATTTTGCCGACCGCCGGCTGGATTACTTCGTCAGCGGCTACGGCACCGGAGGCACACTGAGCGGTGTCGGCCAGATGATCCGTGCCGCGCGGCCCGATGTGAAGATAGTCTCTACCGAGCCGGCCGGCGCCCGCATGCTGGACGGCAAGGAATGGCAGCCGCACAAAATTCAGGGATGGACACCAGACTTCCTGCCCGACACGCTGGATCGCGAGGTCGCGCATGAGAACGTGCCCGTAACGGACGAGGAATCGATCACCGCGTCCCAGTCACTGGCGCGAAGCGAGGGCATTTTCTGCGGGATCTCGTCCGGTGGAACGTTTGCCGCGGCATTGAAAGTGGCAGAAAAGGCCGAGCCGGGGGCCGTGATCCTGGCCATGTTGCCCGACACGGGTGAGCGCTACCTGTCCACCCCGCTGTTTGAAGATATCCCCGAGGGTCCGGACGAGGGCCAGGACCTGCTCGAGGATCTCGAATACTGAAGAAAGTACGTCTAGGGTTTCAGCAATTCCGATGGAACGGCTTTCAGGCTGCCCGCCATTTCCGCGAGGAACCCCGATAGCGCTGAAGAGGTGCGCCACACCAGGGCCAGGGTACGGCTGGGCACAGGGTCTGCGAACGGCCTGATCGTGACGTTCGCGGTTCGCGCGATCGGTGGCTTGACGGCCATCAGTGGCATCAAGGTGACGCCGACCTCGGCCGCAACCATCTGGCGCAGTGTTTCCATGCTGGTCGCGTGGAAATCGACGCGCTCACGGGCGCCTGCCATCGCGCAGACCTCCAGGGCGTGGTCCCGCAGGCAGTGGCCATCTTCGAGCAGCAGAAGCTCGGTATGGGTCAGGTCCGACATCACGATCTCCGACTTCTCCGCCAGGGGATGGTTGTTCGGAACCGCCATGACGAACGGTTCGGCAAACAGGATTTCGATGGACAGACCTTCACCATCGATGGGCAGCGCCAGGACGCCGGCATCGAGACTGCCTTTGCGCAGCATGGACAGGATGGTCTCTGTTTTCTCCTCGGCCAGTTGCAGGGTCAATTCGGGATAGGCTTTCCGAATTCCCGGCACGACGTGAGGAAGAAAATAGGGCGCCAGGGTGGGGAACAGTCCGAGCCGCAACGTTCCCTTGGCGGGATTTCCGCTGCGCCGCGCAACCGACCTGATCTGCTCGACATCTCGAAGCACCAGTCGGGCCCGGTCTGCAATCTCTTCGCCGACCGGCGTCAACATGACGTTTTTCGGTGAACGCTCGACCAGTTGAACGCCCAATTCCTCCTCCAGTTTCTTGATTTGGGTGCTGAGCGTGGGTTGGCTGACGAAGCAGGCTTTTGCCGCCTTGCTGAAGTGCTGGAGGTCGGCGAGCTTGACGAAGTACTGAAGCGCGCGCAGGTTCATTAGGCCATTATACTGGGGTACACATGAAAGGTCGGATCATCATTTTACTGATGCTGACGTTGTCCGGAGGGCTACCCGTCCAGGGCGACGAACAGGCGCCAATGGCCCGGCTGTTGAGCGGAGAAATCATCGTAAGCAACAGCGACGAGTACCCCGAAGGCGGCGCGGCGCGAGCATCGGCGCTGATGCATGCACCAACCGAGCGCATTTGGAACACGCTGATCTCCTGCGAGCACGCACGTGTCTATGTGCCGAAAATGCAGCACTGCAAAGTCCTGGAACTCGACGAGGCGCACGGGAAAATCAACCACGTCATCGGACAGCCCTGGCCGCTGCCCGCGCTCGACATCGTGTTTGATGCGCGTTTCCGTCCCTTCAGATCCATCGAGTCCCGGCTTGTAGCGGGAAACCTCTCTGACTTCCACGCCACCTGGCACTTTCAGGAAATGCCGCAAGGCGTGCGGGTCGACTACGTCGTTAACATCGAGCCCGCCTTCCCGATACCCCGTTTCCTGGTGCGGCGCTATTTCCGAAAACAGCTACCCGACATGCTGGCGTGTCTGAGAGCACTGTCCCAGGCCTCCGGTTCAACCGGGCAACAACAAAAAGACCGCGCACGCTGCCGCGGTGAAGTCCATTAGTGAAGGGTCAACCGGGCAAACCCGTCGAAGGACAAAAACCAGCGGGAATGGACCGGAGCGGTTTTGCCGTCAGGCAAAGAAGTGCCGGTCCATTCCCGCGGGTTACGAAGTCTTAATACCTCCAATTCCCAAACTCGATCTCGATCCAGACCCCAAAGCCCAGGTTGGCCTCACGCTTGTCCTCCAGCCTTTTTCTGGGCCAGGTCAGGCTGGGCCCGTACGAGAGGTAGATGTAATCCCGGGTGAAAGGGAATCGATAGATCAAGTTAATACCATAGTCTCTGAGGGGCACGTCGCGTTCCGTCTCTCCTTTCATGAACAAGCGCAATGAATAGGCGCCACCGGTGGGCCTCAAGTGGTACCAGGTCTGGCCGGCGTACCACCGGGCGCCCTCGGTGTCACGGGACCACGTTGAAGAGACGTCCCAGAAGATCAGGTCTTTCTCATTCACGCGCCAGCTGAAATCCCCCCGGCTGGTTGTGCCCAATCGGTGGTCGTCACCGCGCCAGAAAAGTGTCTGGCGTAACCTCAGGTTGGTGCTTTCGCTTGGCTTGGAATAGTGGAAATAGGACACCTTGGCATAAGGCTCCGGGGGCCAATTGAGGCGAGCGCCGAGGCTCCAGTCCCAGCCTGAGTTGCCCTTGAAACGCCTGTGGCCCAACCCGAACAGCCAGCTGTCCCGTTCATCGGCATCTCTGTTGCCGGTATTGTTGAAATTGTTGTTCTGGCCCTCGGTGTCGGAAATGTAAGCCTCTTCGTCAATACGCCCGAGCCATACGTCCCAGCGGTTGCTCATGTTCGGCAGGGGAGCTCTCACCCTGAGCCTTAACCTGCCGTCAAAGCCGTCGTAATCGCGGTATTCACCGCCGACAGTAAACCAACCGTTCAACTCTTCTGCATCGAACCCGTATTCGTCACCCCACCAGCTGTCGACCCAACGGAAGGTATGGCAGGAGGAGCTACGCAGAAATTCCTGCGATTTTTCCTGTAATGCGTCTTCTTCGACATGAAATTTGCAGCCATCGAAGGACGGCTCATCGGCCTCAATCTCTTCGGGTGCCGCGTCGTCGCCGGTAAGGCTTTCGGTGCTGGCCTCATCGGTGGATTGCGCCAGGACGGGGTAGGAGAGCAAGAGGATTAGGCCGCCGAAGACGAGCGCGGCTACGAGACCCGCATTTCCAATCCACGCAGAAGCCCTGCGACCAGCTGTGATACGGATTGAAAGAAGCCACGTTTTGATGCGGATTTACCCCTCTCTTTCCCTTAAAATAACGCATTCTATTGAAAAGCGGAAAAGCGGATCATGACCAAACGCACCGTCCTGACCGGTATCACGACCACGGGCACGCCCCACCTCGGAAATTATGTGGGCGCAATCAAGCCCTGCATCGAAGCGAGCCACCGGGATGACGTAAACGCCTACTACTTCCTTGCCGACTACCACTCGCTGGTCAAGAACAAGGATCCTGAAAAAGTTCGGCAGTCCACGCTCGAGATTGCGGCGACGTGGCTGGCGCTCGGCCTGGACACCGAAACGGCGATGTTTTACCGGCAGTCGGATATTCCGGAGATCACCGAGCTGACCTGGATTATCACGTGCTCGACGGCCAAGGGCCTGATGAACCGGGCGCACGCCTACAAGGCGGTGGTGCAGGACAACGTGGCATCCGGTGAAGACCCCGATTTTGGCATCAACATGGGGTTGTTCAGCTACCCCATCCTGATGGCGGCGGATATCCTGATGTTCGGCTCAACGCACGTGCCGGTCGGCAAAGACCAGATTCAGCACCTGGAGATGGCACGCGATATTGCCCAACGCTTCAATCACCATTACGGCGAGATCCTCGTTTTGCCGGAAGCGGTGACGTCCGAGCACGTGGCGATGCTGCCGGGCAAGGACGGGCGCAAGATGTCCAAAAGCTACAACAACACGATCCCGCTGTGGCTGTCCGAGAAGCAATTGCGAAAGGCGATCATGCGCATCGTGACCAACTCGCTGGAACCGGGCGAGCCCAAGGACCCCGACGACTCCGCGCTGTTCGCCATCTATGCCGCATTCGCGAACGACGAGCAACGCGCAGAGATGCGGCAGGCCTACGCGGACGGCATTGCCTGGGGCCAGGCCAAGCAACAAACATTTGAATTGATCAACGGCGAACTGGCGGAGGGCCGGGAGCGCTACCAGGACCTGATCACTCATCCGGCACGCATCGAAGAGGTGCTGGTGGCGGGCGCGGCCAAGGCCCGTCGTTTCGCAAGCCCCTACCTCGCGCGGATACGCGAGGCCGTAGGGCTTCGAAGCCTGGCATGAGCGGCTGGGTTATCCAGGGCGCGGTGGTTCCGTCGGTCCCGGTTCTCGGCACTGAGGATCGTTTCCCGGTGCGACGAATTTTCTGCGTCGGTCAAAATTACGCTGATCATGCCCGGGAAATGGGCTCCAGTGGCCGTGAGACGCCGGTGTTTTTCGACAAACCTGCAGACGCGGTCACGACGGCACCAGAGGTGCCATACCCACCGGCAACCGGCAACCTTCACCACGAGGTCGAACTGGTCGTTGCGCTCGCAAAAGGCGGCCGTAATGTGTCCTCGGAAGCCGCCGCGGAGTGCGTGTTCGGCTACGCCGTGGGTGTGGACCTGACGCGCCGTGACCTGCAGGCCGAGGCGAAAAAAGGCGGTAAGCCCTGGACCGCCGCCAAGGGGTTCGATCACTCGGCGCCGATCTCGCCTATTTGCCCCCGTGAGCGCGCCGGCGCAGTTCACCAGGCCGCGATAAGCCTGGCGGTCAACGGTCTGATGAGGCAGCAGGGCAACACGAGCGAAATGATCTGGTCGGTTGCCGAAGTGATTGCCGAATTGTCGCGGCTGTTCGAGTTGAAAGCCGGCGACCTGGTCTTCACCGGTACACCGGCGGGCGTCGGCCCGCTTGAACGCGGGGACGTCGTCGGTAGCCGCATCGAGGGCGTCGGAACGCTGGCCTTCACGATCGTCTGACTTTAAAAGAGCGGAAGACAGCCCCTTTCACGGGTTCTTGCCCCGCTACTAACCCAGCTTGGCCAGGATCGCTTCTACCGCGCCCTCCAATGGGATGCGTTGGTTCTCGCTCGCCGTGCGCGCCCGGTATTCCAATTCGCCTTCGTCCAGTCCGCGCTCGCCGATCACGACACGGTGGGGTATCCCGATGAGCTCCATGTCATTGAACATGACGCCAGGGCGAATGTTGCGATCGTCCAGCAGCACCTCGACGCCCGCCTCGAGCAAATCCCGGTAGAGCGACTCCGCGGCTTCGCGCACGCGGTGGGATTTCTTCGCATTCATCGGAAGCAAGGCGAGCTGGAACGGCGCCAGCGGCTCGGGCCAGCAGATGCCGTGCTCGTCGTGGTTTTGCTCGATCGCGGCGGCCATGATGCGCGAGACGCCGATCCCGTAACAGCCCATCGGCATGGTGTGAGACCTGCCGTCCTCTCCCAGCACCACGGCGTTCATGGACTCGGAATACTTGGTGCCCAGCTGGAAGATGTGCCCCACCTCCACCCCCCTTGCCAGCTGGATTTCACCCTGGCCGTCGGGGCTGGCATCGCCCTCGACCACGTTTCGCAGGTCGGCGACTTCACCCGGTTCTGCGTCGCGTCCCCAGTTGATGCCGAAATAGTGTTTGCCATCGATATTGGCGCCGGCGCTGAAATCGGCCATCTTCGCCACGGTGCGATCGACGATACAGGGCACGGGGCAATTCACCGGGCCCAGCGAGCCGGGCCCAGCGCCCATGACCTCGCGAATCTCCTCTTCCTCGGCAAAACGCAGTGGGCTCGCCACCTGCGGCAGCTTGACCGCCTTGAATTCATTGAGCACGTGATCGCCTCGCACCAGCAGGGCGATGAACGCCGCATCGATTTCGTCGGAAGCCTCGACGACCAGCGTTTTCACGGTTTTCTCGATCTCCTGGTCGAACTGCCGTACCAGGTCATCGATGGTGGTCGCGTCGGGCGTGTCCATCTGCTTCATCTCTTCAGCGGGCTCGGGCCGGCCTGCCGCGGGCGCCACCGCTTCGGCCAGTTCGACATTGGCCGCGAAATCCGAGCCGGTTGAGAACGCGATCTGGTCTTCACCGGAATCGGCCAGCACGTGAAATTCGTGGGACTGGCTGCCCCCGATGGCGCCGCTGTCCGCGCGCACGGCGCGGAATTCCAGGCCTGCGCGGGTGAAAATACGTGAATAGACGTCGTACATTTCCCGGTAGGTTTTGTCCAGGCAGCTTTCATCGATGTGGAAGGAGTAGGCGTCCTTCATCAGGAATTCACGAGCCCTCATGACGCCAAAGCGCGGCCGGATTTCATCGCGGAACTTGGTTTGGATCTGGTAGAAGGTCACCGGCAGCTGCTTGTAGCTGCGCAGTTCGGTTCGCGCGAGGTCGGTAATGACCTCCTCGTGGGTGGGTCCAAACACGTACTCGCGTCCTGCCCGATCGTTGATCTTGAGCAACTGGTCGCCGAAATCATCCCACCGCCCGGTCTCTTTCCAAAGTTCGGCCGGTTGAACCGCCGGCATCAGCAGTTCGAGATAACCAGCACGGTCCATTTCCTCGCGAACGATGCGCTCGACTTTTTTCAAAACCCGCCAACCCAGGGGGGTCCAGGTGTAGATGCCGGCCGTGAGCTTGCGAATCATACCGCTGCGCAGCATCAGTTGGTGGCTGGCTATCTCAGCGTCCGCCGGGGTTTCCCGGGTCGTCATCAGGTGGAATGTGCTGGTTTTCATTCGCGGCTCGACCGTTGAAAATCAAACCGCAGATTCTACTCCGATGGGCGGCGGAGGGCCAAAGGTGACTCAGGGGCAGTTTTCGGCGAGGTAATTCCGTGACTCCTCGATCAGCGCGACCCGCGTGTCGTCGTCCATGCGCACCTGCTCGCCGTCCTCATCGTAGGTGTAGACCCGACGGGCGGGTTCCATTTCGATAAGACGCTTGCGGTGCTTGTCGCACCATTGTTGTTTTTCCAACCGTTCGAGGCGCACTGCATCCCGCGCCTCTGCGATTTCATTGCGGCGTTGCTGGGCAGCGGTCAGTTCCTGTTCTTCAACGGCTGCTTCCTCGGTTGCCTGGGCCGTGTTCATACGCGGCGCCGCCTCGACCGCCTTGCTGAAGCCCGTCCTGTCGTCGACTTCGAGATTTTGGGAATCGGTGTCGGCAGGCTTCATGTCGCTGAAGTGCACGACGCCGTTTTCATCAGTCCACTTGTAGACCTCGGTTGCCTGTGCTTGCAGCGATGCGGTCATGGCCAGGGCCAGCATGGCAACTGCGTAATCCTTCGCGGTAAGTTTGATATGCATAACGCCCATCCGTTGACTCTTCACCCCATTTTATAGCACAACCTGCCGCTCGTATGCTCCGCGTTGTGTCGGAGATTGATGTTATGCTTTGGCTCGGATTTTCGTGAGGAAAACGAATGGATCCCAACGAAAAGAAATTGCCCAAAGGCGTTTTTCTTTTGCCCAATGCGTTGACCACCGCAGCCTTGTTCGCCGGTTTTTACTCGATCATCTCGGGCATTAGCGGCAACTACATCGCGGCGGCGGTCGCCGTGGTCGTGGCGGGAGTCCTCGACGGCCTCGACGGTCGGGTTGCCCGACTGACCAACACGCAGAGTGAATTCGGGGTGCAATACGACAGCCTGTCGGACCTCGTGTCTTTCGGCATCGCACCGGCCTTGCTGGCGTTCAACTGGTCGTTGTTCAGCCTTCGCGAGATCAGCCCGATGGCGGGTAAACTCGGCTGGCTGGCGGCTTTCCTGTTCGTCGCCTGCGCCGCGCTGCGCCTGGCCCGATTCAACACGCAGGTGGAAATTACCGACAAGCGCTATTTCCAGGGCCTGGCCTCGCCCGCGGCGGCCGGTACGATGGTTTCGATTATCTGGTTTTTCAACGACCAGGGGATCGCCGGCGAAACCGTGCGGTGGTTGATGCTGGTTGTGACGGTGTTTCTCGGTCTGCTGATGTTCTCCCGCGTGCGCTATTTCAGTTTCAAGACCTGGCCGAGAGGCGACAGAACGACGACGGGGTTCCTGTTTTTGCTGGTCCTGGTGATCGTGCTGCTGGCGATTGACCCGCCCACGGTACTGATGGGCATCGGCATCGTGTACGTTTCGTCCGGCCTCGTTATCACCCTGCTGGGTCTGCGCCAGTGGAAATCCCGCCGCGCCCGGCGCCTCGAGAAAAAGGCGGATGCCGAGCTCGATGATTGAACCGCGCAAGCAGGCGTACCTCGAGGCCATGGGGTTCGACGTGTGGGTCGCCAGGCCGGAGCGCCCGCTGCCCGGTAGGCTGGTCGTCCAAGCCGGCGAAGGCAGCACATTGCTCGTCGTGCCGTCCGCGGAAGACCAGGAAATACCCATCGCCCGTGACATCGCCCGGGCATGCGCGGGCAAGCCTTCCTGGGCCTGGCTCGACCCCGAGGGCCGGCCGGACAGCCCGGCTCTAGAAGAAGCGGTCGAGAATGGCCTGTTTACCCAGGTCGTCGTCTTTGGCCAACGTCTCGCCAATGAACTGTTCAAAGGCGAGGCGCCCCCGCAGCTTATCGCGTCGTCCGCCGTGACCGTCGTTGCTGCTCTCGATGACCTGGCGACACGCGGATCCGCCAAGCAGGAGTTGTGGCGGTTGATGGCCTTGGGCGCTGCAATATCGCCCGTTTCGTGAGCGCGGAACTCGACGCCTGCCATTATCTCGTTCGCCCGCTGATCGAGGCCGACCTCGACCAGGTCATGGAAATCGAGTTGGCGGCCTACCCCCATCCCTGGACGCGCGGCATTTTTTCAGATTGCCTGAGGGTGGGGTACGACTGCTGGGGGTTGCAGGCTGGAGCCGCGCTGACGGGGTATACCGTGTTCACGCGCGCCACGGGCGAAAGCCACCTGTTGAACCTCTGCGTCGCGCCAGACCGGCAGCGGCGTGGGCTCGGGCGGATCCTGCTGGACCATGCCCGGCGCATGTCGGCGGCGTCCGGTTGTCGCTACATGTTCCTGGAGGTGAGACCGAGCAACGAGGCCGCGATTGGCCTGTACCGCGCCAACGGTTTCGTGATGGTGGGCGAGCGGCCCGCCTATTATGCCGATGGCGAAGGCCGCGAGGATGCGATCGTGATGCGTTGCGAACTCTAGGCCCGAACGTTTCAGGCTAGCGTAGTGCTTTCATCTGCTTGATCTGGGCGTTCAGGTGCTCGACGTTCGCCTGGTGGGCAGCCAGTCGCTCGCGTTCCTGTTCGACCACGGCTTCCGGGGCGTTATCAACGAAGCGGCGATTACCCAGCTTGCCTTTCGATTTCTTGAGTTCGGCCGATTCCTTGTCCAACTGCTTGTTGAGTCGCGCCAGTTCCTCGTCAACGTCCACCAGGCCTTTTAATGGGATCAGCACCTTGAGATCGCCCACCAGGGCGACGGCGCACTGCGAACTGTCGTAGCCCGATTCGACCCATTTGGCGGATTCGACACGGGCCAGGGAAGCGAGCGCTTCGGCGAACTGGCGATAACGCTCACGGTCCGAATCGTCACCGCCCTGGAAACAGACGCTGAGCCGGCGCGCCGGCGGCAGGTTGAGCTCTGAACGGATCCGGCGCACACCCTGGATCACGGACTGAAGCCACGACACGTCGGACTCGGCGGTTTGGTCGAACGGCCCGGCCTGCGGGAAAGGCTGCAGCACGATGGTTTCGCCATCGATTCCCAGGCGAGGGGACACACGCTGCCAGATTTCCTCGGTGATGAAGGGGATGATGGGGTGCATCGCGCGAAGGGTGGTTTCCAACACATGCAGCAGCGTGTGCCGGGTAGCCGCCCGCGCGGACTCGTCATCGGATTGGAGAGTGGCCTTGGACAGTTCGAGGTACCAGTCGCAGTACTCGTTCCACGTGAATTCGTACAGGGCTTGCGCGGCCAGGTCGAGGCGGTAATCAGCCAGTTGGCTTTCCACCTCGGCAACCATGCGGTTCATCCGCGACAGGATCCAGCGGTCCACCGTACCGGGGTCGCGGGATTCGCGCAGGGTTTCCCCCTCGGTCTGCATCATCACGAAGCGGGCTGCGTTCCACAGCTTGTTGCAGAAATTCCGATAACCCTCGATGCGGCCGAGATCGAAACGGATATCGCGCCCGGTGGTGGCGAGGGCGGCAAAGGTAAAGCGGAGCGCGTCGGTGCCGAACGCCGGAATACCGTCGGGAAATTCCTTGCGCGTGGCCTTTTCGATGGCCGGCGCCATCTGGGGCTGCATCAGGCCGGTCGTGCGCTTCTTGATCAGCGGTTCAAGCTCGATGCCGTCGATGAGGTCGATGGGATCGAGCACGTTGCCCTTTGACTTGGACATCTTCTGACCATGGCTGTCGCGAATCAGCCCGTGGATGTAAATCGTTCGGAAAGGCACGTCGTCCATGAATTTGAGACCCATCATGATCATCCGTGCGACCCAGAAGAAAATGATGTCGAACCCGGTGACCAGCACGCTGGTCGGATAGAACCGTTGCAAGGCCTCGGTCTGTTCCGGCCAACCCAGGGTCGAAAACGGCCACAGCGCTGAGGAAAACCAGGTGTCCAGCACATCTTCATCCTGGCGCAGCGCCACGTCTTCACCGAGCCCGGCGCGGGCGCGGGCGTCCGACTCGTCGGCACCGACGTAGATGTTTCCATCGGCGTCGTACCAGGCGGGGATGCGGTGCCCCCACCACAACTGGCGGGAAATGCACCAGTCTTCGATGCGGTGCATCCAGTCGAAATAGGTCTTGCTCCAGTTGGCCGGCACGAAGCGGATGCGACCGTCTTCGACGGCTTCGATGGCGGGTTTTGCCAGGGGCCCGATCTTCACGTACCACTGGTCGGTCAGGTAAGGCTCGACCACGGCGTGTGACCGGTCTCCCCGCGGAATCATCAGCGTATGGTCCTCGATTTTCTCCAGCAGACCCGACGCCTTCATATCTTCGACGATCTGCTTGCGCGCCTCCAGTCGGTCCATTCCCCGGTATTTTTCGGGCGCCTCTTCTCCGATGGCCGCGTTGTCATCCAGGATGTTGATGGTTTCGAGCCCGTGGCGCTTGCCGATCTCGTAGTCGTTGAAATCGTGGGCCGGGGTGATTTTTACGCATCCCGAGCCGAACTCCGGGTCAACGTAGTCGTCGGCAATGATCGGGATCGTCCGGCCGGTCAGCGGCAACTCCACCTCCGTACCGACCAGGCCAGTGTAGCGCTCGTCATCCGGGTGGACGGCGAGGGCCGTGTCACCCAGCAGGGTCTCGGGCCGGGTGGTGGCGATGACCATGTGCCCGCGGCCGTCCTTGCGTGGATAACGGAAATGCCACATATGGCCTTTTTCTTCCTTGGAGATGACCTCGAGGTCGGACAATGCCGTGTGCAGCACCGGGTCCCAGTTGACAAGACGTTTGCCGCGGTAAATCAGGCCTTCCTCGTACAGCGTGATGAATTCTTTCTGAACGGCTTTTGAGAGGCCCTCGTCCATCGTGAAGCGGTGGCGCGACCAGTCGACCGACGTGCCAAGACGCCGCATCTGCTGCCCGATCCGGTCGCCGGAGGTTTCCTTCCATCTCCAGACGGCATCGACGAACGCATCGCGGCCCAGGTCGTGACGGGATTTGCCCTCGTTGAGCAACTGGCGTTCGACGACCATCTGGGTGGCGATACCCGCATGGTCGGTGCCCGGCTGCCACAGCGCGTCGGCGCCCTTCATCCGCTGCCAGCGGGTCAGCGCGTCCATGATCGTGTCCTGGAAAGCATGGCCCATGTGGAGGCTGCCGGTTACGTTGGGTGGGGGCAGCATGATGCAATAAGGCTCTCCGTTTCCTGAGGGTTCGAAGTAGCCCTTTTCTTCCCAGGACCGGTACCAGTTCTCTTCTATGGCGTGCGGGTCGTAGCTTTTTTTCATGTTCTTTGCGTCATCCCATCTTGTGGGTTTCTGGGCTGAGCCCCTGCTCACGGTAGGTTCGGTACTTTTCTCGTGATGCGTCGCGCCGCCCGGAGCTTACCGGCACGATCTCGAGCAGGCGCCGAAAACGGCTGGGCTCGGGCACCGGCTCGGTGGTCAGGTTGATGACCAGGTCGCCCTCTCGGGTCAATTCTTCGCCCTGCGTGACGATTCCCACCGGCGCCTCGCCCTCGCCCCTCTGGTGGGGCAGGAAACGCCCCGGTGGGCAATCCCACATCAACTCGTCCAGCCGTTCCGCCTGCTCGGTCGACTCGGCGCAAACGATCACCGAGTGCCCCTGGGTCCAGGCCTTCATGGCCAGGCGGCAGGCCAGCTCTCCGGCCGACTGTGTGGGCCGGGCCAGGATGTAGAAATCGACCTG
This sequence comes from Lysobacterales bacterium, assembly GCA_013042915.1. Classification (GTDB taxonomy): domain Bacteria; phylum Pseudomonadota; class Gammaproteobacteria; order Xanthomonadales; family SZUA-36; genus JABDPF01. The sequence continues at coordinate 9,321 of JABDPF010000089.1, read as the reverse complement.
GCAGGTTTCGCTCATGCCGCAGCTTCAGCCGGCCTGGTCTGCCAAAAACTGCGTCAACAGGCCTACCGGACGGCCGCTGGCTCCGTCGTTTCCACCCCACTTCCAGGCGGAGCCCGCCACATCGAGATGCGCCCATCGCAGATCTTCGGCGAAGCGCGACAGGAAACAACCGGCAGTCAGCACCCCGGCTGACATGCCGCCGACGTTTTTCATGTCGGCGAACGGCGTATCCAGTTGCGTTTGATACTCGTCCCACAGCGGCAGCCGCCAGGCACGGTCGACAATGGTGTCGCCCGCAGCCAGCAGGGCGTCCGCCAATTCGTCATCGTTGCTCATCAGGCCGCTGGCGTGGTGTCCCAGTGCGACTACGCAGGCCCCGGTGAGAGTGGCGACATCGATCACGAAGCGAGGCTCGAACCGTTCGCTGTAGGTCAATGCATCACACAGGACCAGGCGGCCCTCGGCGTCGGTATTGAGCACTTCGATGGTCTTGCCGGACATGCTCGTGAGCACGTCCCCCGGCCGGTAAGCGTCGCCATCGGGCATGTTTTCCACCGCCGCTACGATGCAGACCACGTTGATGTTGAGCCCCAGCTTGGCGCAGGCCACGAACGCGCCGATCACGCCGGCCGCACCGCACATGTCGTATTTCATCTGCATCATGTTCTCGCCGGACTTGAGCGACAGGCCGCCGGAGTCGAACGTAATGCCTTTACCCACCAGGGCCACCGGTTTTTCGTTCTCGTCGGCGCCCCGGTAGTGCAAGACGATCAGTCTGGCGTCGTGCGCGCTGCCGCGGGAGACGCCCAGCAGCGCGTCCATCCCCAGTTCGGCCATGCGGGACTCTTCGAGAATCTCCAGCTCGACGCGGTCGTGCGCCTTGGCGATGGCGGCGGCTTCCTGCGCGAGGTAGGCCGGGGTGCAGATATTGGGCGGCAGGTCGCCGAGCATTTTCGCTTTTTCAAAGCCGGCGGCATAACCCTGGGCCTGGTCAATGGCGTCCTGCAATTCGGGCCCGGCAAGCAGGGTCACGTGTTCAAGCGGGGCGGGCGCTTCTTCCTTGAGCTGTTTGGTCACGGTGTACAGGTAATTGCCGTTGTGCAGTGCCAGCGCGGACTGGCGAAGCAGGGCGTGTTCGTTCGCGCCGCCAAATTCGATATCGTGCAGGCTCGCGTGGCAACTCTTGATGGGGTGGTCGCGTAGTACCTTGCCGGCTTTCTGGCAGGCGTCGTTGAAGCGCGCCAGCGTCAGCTTTTCTACTTTGCCGAGGCCGACGAGCAGCAAACGCTTCGCGGCGATACCGGCCGGTTGGTGGATCATCGTCGTCTTGCCCGCGCCCGCGGCGATATCGCGGCTTTTGAGCATCTCGGTAATGCCACCCTGGCCGGCTTCATCGATGGCCTCGACGCTGGGTGAGAGGGGGCCGCCGTCCAGCACGGCCACCACCAGGCAGTCCGATGAGATCTCGCAAACAGGGGCGTTGTCGCGTAACAGTTTCATTTTGTGGTCCTTTGATTATGATCCGTGTGCCGCCAAACAGGCGCATTGAACGTCATGAACGCAAGCGGCTCATTCTACAAGAAAACGCTGGTAAACTGGATGCTTTGCCGACACGGCACACGGTAATGAAGTGACTATACTTCAGAAATACATTTTCCGGGAATGGCTGCTGACCTTCCTGGCGGTCACGGTGGTGTTGCTGATCGTCATGATCGGCGTCTCCCTCGGCGAGTTGCTCAACGACATCGCCGACGGTCGTGTGCCGTCGGGACTCCTGTGGGCACTGATCGGTTTGAAGATGCCCGAGGTGATGACCACCATTCTGCCGCTTTCTGTTTTTATCGCCGTGATCTGGGGGTTGGGTCGGCTGTACCGCGACCAGGAGATGGCGGTCATGCGCGCCAGTGGTTTTCGCTGGCAGATGATGCTTCGTCCGTTGTTCAATTTCTTGCTGCCGGTATCGGTTGCCCTGTTGTTGATCGGGCTCTACCTGGCGCCGGTGGCCTCCCAGGTGGCCCAGGGAAAGATGGAGGATGCATTCCGAAACGCGTCGGAGTGGGGATTGCAGACGGGCCAGTTCCACGTGTTGCAGGACGGCGACCTGGTTCTGTACGTGGCCGATGTCGAAAGCGACGGCCGAACGCTGAACCAGATTTTCATCCAGCAACGGACCGACGAGCGAGAGCAGATCTGGGTGGCCGAGAAGGGCTACTACTGGCTGGACCGGGAGCGTCAAGAGCGCTATCTCACCCTGGAAAACGGGCAGATTACCGAAGGCGGGAAAGAGACGCTCGATTTCGGCATCATGGCATTCACCCGTAACGACCTCAAGCTGCCCGAACCCGAGCGCCGCCAAAGGAAAAAAGTCGATCTTTCTGCGATGAAGACGTCGGATATCCTGATTTGGCAGACGCCCACCGAGGCGGCTGAGCTCCAGTGGCGTTTTTCACCGGCGATTGCTGCCCTCGTGCTAGGGATGCTGGCGATCCCGCTCTCGCATTCCGCGCCGCGTGAAGGCCGCGGCGGCCGGGCGGTCCTGGGCATCCTGGCCTATACGGTCTACGCGAACGTGCTGTACATGAGCCGTGGCTGGGTGGCCAGCGGTGATCTTTCCCCGTCGATCGGTATGTGGTGGGTGCACTTGGCCATTCTGATCGTGGCCCTGCTCTGGTTGCAACGCCAGGGGCGCATGGTGGGGCAGGGATGATGATCAAGCTCGCCGATCGCTATATTGGTCGCGCCGCTGTCCAGGGCACGCTGGGCGTGTGGCTCGCCATGACCACGCTGTTCATCATTTTCAGCCTGCTCGGTGAGCTGCGGGACACGCGTGCGGATTACTCGACCGCGGATGCGCTGTGGTTCACGGCGCTGACCATACCGAGGCTGGCTTACCAGGTATTCCCGGTCTCTGCGCTGCTGGGTGCCCTGGTCGGCGTCGGCGGACTGGCGGCTGCCAACGAATTGGTCGCCTTCCGCACCTCGGGCATTTCCCGACTGCGCCTGGCGCTGGCGGCGTTGGCCGGTACGCTGCTGCTGACGGGTCCAGTGATGATGATGGGCGAATGGGTCGCGCCATCCGCAGAGCATCAGGCGCGCGCCTTCCGGCTGAGCGAGGTAGTCGGAACGGCGATCATCGGCGGTGCAAGAGGCATGTGGATTCGCGACGGTAACGACATCATCAATATTCAACGCCCTGTTCTCAATGCCGATCGCGGGGAGCAATCGATCGATTTCAAGGATGTCGTGATCTATCGCTTTTCCAGGACCGAGGGCTTGCAGGGCATCACCAGGGCAAAAAACGCGACGCATGACGGCGAGCGATGGTCGCTGGAAGATATTTCACGCGTCGAGTTCAATGGCGAAAGCGCGATTTCCCGCCAGGCGCCTGCCGAATCGTGGGCAACCGAGATTAAGCCCGGCCTGCTCGACTCCGCGGTGTCCAGGCCCAAGCTGCTGTCAATTCGGTCCCTGAGGGACTACCTGGGATACCTGGGCGAAAACGAACTGGACGACCGCGTCTACCGGGCGGCGTTCTGGGAAAAAGTGCTGTTCCCCTTTACCGTGATTGCCCTGGTGCTCGCGGGCATGCCGTTCGTCTTCTCCAACACGCGCAGCCAAAGCCTTGGCCTGCGGATGTTCATCGGAATGACGGTAGGCGGGTTGTTCATGATCGTCAGCCGCGCGTTTCAAAAAGTGACGAGCGTTTATGACTTGCCGCCACTCATGACGATGTCAATCCCGATTCTGCTGTTGGCGATCGGTGCCGTGGTCGTTTTGCGACGGTCGGTCTAGCCGAAAGCGGTTGCCGAAGCCTGCTCAGTGGCGCAGCAAACGCGTTCGGCTGGCGATGTCGTGCCAGGTGCGCTGCTGCGGATCAAACAAGGACCACCAGAAACCCAGGCCGGCGCATGCCGCCGAGATCAGCGACACGACGAAACGCAGCGCGCTGCCGCCCCAGCCCGGTGCGGAGCCGTCCTCGCATTCGATTTTCACGCCCCACACGCGCATCCCGAGCGTCATGCCGCCGTGCGTCCAGCACCAGGCGAGGTACGCGAACCAGGCCAGTGCCAGGTATACCGTGAAGACGACGTCCTGGCCGGCGGTGACGTTGCCCGAACCGGCCAACAAGGCCAGTGCGGTTGCCGCCAGGAGCAGTGCCACCACGACGACCGTGTCATAAAGCATGACCAGCAGGCGGCGGCCGAGGCCGCAGGGACTCGCTGCCGAGGCGAGACTCTTTGAAGAGGTCCGTTTCACTTTGATTCAAGCATGGTCAAGCGGTTCCAGGCTGCGATTATCCCTCAATTACCGGGCAAAATGGTGCTGGCATGTGGCATTGAATAGGCCGAGTCGGTTATCCTGAGCCGCTCGAAACGGCGTACGTCACTGACGCGCAGCCCGATTGTCATCATTGATCGCAGGAAAAACCCGGAATTGCTCATGCCAAGATTACGTACCTTCAAAGTTGCCGCGGCGGTGCTCGGCGCCTGTGCCTTGCTGGTGGCGGGTGCCACACAGGCCCAGAAGCTGGCCCCCACGGTTCAGGCTGAAAAGAAAATCAACGACGACTCGGCAACGTCGCAACGGCGGGTCACGACCCTGGCGCGGCAAACCCAGGATTTGCTTACCGAGTATCGCAGCGTGGTTCGCGAAACCGAATCCCTGAAAATTTACAACGACAACCTGGAGCGCGTAGTCAACGATCAGCGTAACGAAATCCAGTCGATCAACCGTCAACTCGAAGGCTTGGAAGCGACCAACCGGGGTGTCGTTCCGTTGATGCTGGAAATGATCGGGTCACTCGACCAGATTGTCGAAGCCGACATGCCTTTCCGTATCGAGGAGCGCCGCGCGCGGGTCGAGCGATTGCGGGACATGATGGACCAGGCCGAGGTGACCGCCTCCGAGAAATACCGACGCGTAATGGAGGCTTTCCAGAGCGAGTTGGAATTCGGGCGAACCACCGAGGCGTACTCCGCGACGTTGCCCGGCACCGAGCAGACAGTCGATTTCCTTCGTGTTGGCCGAACCCTGTTGGTCTACCAGACCAGCGACAACAAGACCACGGGCTGGTTCAACCCCCGCACCCGATCGTTCGAGGAACTGGATGACGACCGCTTCCGAATGGAGGTCAAGAACGGGCTCGCGATCGCACGCAACGAGAAAGCCCCCGACCTGGTCATGCTGCCGGTACCGGCGCCGGAGGAAGAGCGATGAAAACGCTTCTTTTCAGCATGCTCACCGCGGTCGTCCTGGTGACGCCCGTCAAGGCCCAGGCTCAGTCCCTGGAAGAACTGGCAAGAATGGTCAGTGAAGCGGCCCGCAGCGAAGCGCAGATCAACCAGGAGCGCGAAGCGCGCTTCGTGCGTGAACGCAACAATCAGCGCCAGTTGCTGGCCGAGGCGCGCCAGGAGCTGGCCAATGAAAATACGCGAAGCGACCGCCTGCGCACCGAGTACGACCAGAACGAACGTGTTCTTGTCGACCTCGAAACCACGCTCGACGAGCGGATGGGTAACCTTGGGGAGCTGTTCGGTTATGTTCGGCAGGCGTCCGGCGATATCCAGTCGGCGCTCGAGGACTCGATGGTCACCGCGCAGATGCCCGACCGTGCCGGCTTCCTGTCGGACCTCGCGCAGCGCCGCGAGTTGCCGACCGTGGCGGAACTGCGGCAACTCTGGTCCGCGATGGTCACCGAGATCGCCGAATCTGGCCGCGTGGTGGAATTTTCGGCGTCGGTTGAACTCGCGGATGGCGAGAAGCAGGAACGCCCAGTAGTCCGGGTCGGTGTGTTCAATGCCGTGTCGGACGGTATATTTCTCGACTGGGATACGTCCAAGAGCCGCGAACACCTGATCGAGCTGGCTCGCCAGCCGGCTGCGCGTTTTTCCTCGATGGCCGAGGGGCTGCAGGAAGCCGACGATGGTGAGATCATGCCGATGTCGGTGGACTTTACGCGCGGCCAGATCCTGCGGGCTGTGGTTCAGTCGAAAACGCCGGTGGAGCGTGTGCGCGAGGACGGCGGACCGGTCGGTTACGTGATCCTCGGTGTGGGCCTGTTCGGTCTTCTCCTGGCCTTGTGGAAAGGCGTTTCGCTGTTCATGACCGGCGCCAGGATCGGCCGCCAGATGAAGCGTGAAGCCGCTGACAAATCCAACCCCCTGGGTCGCGTGCTCGCGGTGTATTCCGACAACCCGGAGATCGACATCGAGACCCTGGAGCTGAAACTCGACGAGGCCATCCTGCGCGAATCGGCCCCGATCGAGACCGGCCTGAGCTTTATCAAGGTGCTCTACGTGGTGGCTCCGTTGCTTGGTCTGTTGGGAACGGTCGTCGGGATGATCGCTACCTTCCAGATGATCACGCTGTTCGGTACCGGCGATCCCCGCATGATGGCGGGCGGCATCTCGACCGCGCTGGTCACGACGGTACTCGGCCTGGTCGTGGCGATCCCGCTGACGTTGATCCACAGTTTCCTGCAGGGTCGGGCCAAGCACCTGATCCAGGTGCTTGAAGAGCAGGCGGCAGGCATCATCGCCCGCCTCGCGGAGGAGCGTGCGTGATCTGGTTTTACGAAGCCACGGGTTCCATCCGGGACTTCATGGAGCTCGGCGGAAACGTTCTCTGGGGCATCATGTTCGTGCTGTTCCTGATGTGGACCCTGATCCTCGAGCGCCTGTGGTATTTCTACCGGGTGTACCCTGCTCACAAGCGCGCGGTCGTCGGTGAATGGGAGGCTCGCGCCGACACGACCTCCTGGTTCGCCAAACGCATTCGCGAAGGGCTGGTTTCAGAGGCGTCCCTGGCGCTCAAGCAGAACATCGGGCTGATCAAGTCCCTGATCGCGATTTGCCCGCTGCTGGGCCTGCTGGGCACCGTCACCGGCATGATCGCCGTGTTCGACGTGATGACGTTCAGCGGCGGCGGCAATGCCCGCGCCATGGCCGGTGGCGTCTCCATGGCCACGGTTCCCACGATGGCCGGCATGGTGGCGGCGCTTTCCGGCGTGTACTTCGGCACCTGGCTGGAGCACAAGGCCCAGACTGAAACCGAGCAACTCGAAGACCTGTTGCAACACCACTGAGCGAGGAGACCGCGTGGCACGACGGCATGCACATCACGAAGAGCCCGAGATCAACATCACGCCGATGCTGGATATCGTGTTCATCATGCTGATCTTTTTCATCGTGACGACATCCTTCACCAAGGAGACCGGCGCGAGCATCATCAAACCGCAGGCCGAACAGGCCGTGGCGCTGCAAAACGGTACGATCCTGATCGGCGTGAGGCCGAACGACGAAATCTGGATGGCAAAACGACAGATCGAGCTGCGCGAGGTGCGCCAGATGGTCGAGCGAGCCAAGGCCGAAAACCCCGAGGGCAGCGTTGTGATCATCGCGGACAAGGGGTCCAAGATCGGCGTCGTCACCCAGGTCATGGACCAAGTGCGCCTGGCCGGCGTGGAAGGCGTGTCGATATCTGCTGAGAACCCGGGCGGCTAGCGGCATGAGGCATCTTCGACTCGTCATTGCAGCAGTCGTGGCCGTGGGTGTCACCTTCGGGCTGTTCCTGTTCATGTACAAGCTGATTTCCATGGGGAGCGACCAGCGGACCGAGCTCGACGCCATCGCCGGAATTCACTTCGGGCCGGTTGAAATTCCGGATGAAATCGTCGAGAAATCGCGCCGCAAACCGCCCAAGCCGCCGCCACCCAAAGAGCCACCGCCGCCACCACGGATGCAGGTCTCCAAAATGGATCAGGCGACGCAGCAGATGCCGGACATGGACATTCCCGACCTCGATGTGCCACTGTCCGGGGGGGGCGGCATGTTCATCGGAAATTTCCAGCAGGTCGACCAGAAAGCCGAGGGTGACATCATCCCGATCGTTCGGATCAATCCGATTTACCCTCGCGACGCCGCGATGCGGGGTATTGAGGGCTGGGTCAGGCTGGAATTCACCATTACCGAGGTCGGCACGGTTAAAAGCCCCAGGGTGATCGATTCCGACCCACCGCGTATTTTCAACCGGGAAGCGACCCGCGCCATCCTCAAGTGGAAATTCAAACCACGCGTGGTCGACGGCGTTGCGGTTGAACGCCAGGCCACCCAGACCATCGATTTCAACCTGGAGGACAGTTGATGAGGCTCAGCGTGCACAAGCTGACCAGAGGCCTGGCCTTGCTGATCCTCCTCTCGCTCGTCACGGGGAACGCGTGGGCCCAGGCCGGGCAGTGCGGCGTCGAGCGCAAGGTCGAGGCGCGCGCGCTCGATGAGTTGACCTGGAAGCAACTCAACCGGGTCTACGAGGACGTCGGCGAGGAACAGTACGACTCGGCATTCGACGATCTGCAGAACATGCTGCGCCGTGCGGGCAAGGACAGCTACCTGCAGGCGGTGCTCTACCAGGCCCTGGCGCAAGTAGAGTGGTCGCGAAAGAACTATGAGGCCTCCCTGGCGCATTTCGAAGGAGCGGTCGAGCTGGACACCCTGCCCGACCAGACACACTTTGCGCTGATGTACCAGATCGCCCAACTGTATTTCATGAAAGACCGGTTCGAAGATTCGCTCGAGGCGCTCGATCTGTGGTTCTGCAAGGTACCGGCGGATTCGGTGACCTCCCACGCCTGGGTCTTGAAAGCCTCGATCAACGTGCAACGGGAGGATTACCGGGCGGCGCTGGAAGCGATTGATACCGCCATCGCAATGGACGACAACCCCAAGGAAAGCTGGTACCAGGTGAAGCTGGCGGCGCACTTCGAACTGCAGCAGTTCCCGCAGGCGGCGCAAACGCTCGAACTGATGATCGAGCGCTGGCCCGACAAAAAAAGCTACTGGATGCAGCTCTCCCAAATCTATTACAAGCTCAATAGCGAAGAGCGGGCTCTGGCCGTCATCGCGCTGGCCTATCGCAAGGGCATGCTCGACAAAGAGTCCGACATCCTCTACCTGTCCAGCCTCTACAGCAATTCAAACGTGCCCTACCAGGCCGCCGAGGTGCTGGAAAAAGGTATCCGCGACGGCCTGGTCAAGCCTACCAAGAGCCATTGGACGATGGTGGCAGAGACCTGGTACAACGCCGAGGAGCTGGAAAAATCCCTGGCCGCGTTCGTGGAGGCGGGTAGAGTCGCGCCGGACGGCGATATCGACCTTCGGCGTGGTTTCATTCTGGTCGACCTGGAGCGCTGGAGCGAGGCCCTCGGGGCCCTGAACGACGCGCTTGAAAAAGGCGGGCTGGGTGATCGCCGGACGGCCGAAGCGCACCTTCTGCGCGGTATGGCGAATTTCAACATGGACCGGTTCGACGCGGCCAGCACCGACT
>JABDPF010000083.1 GCA_013042915.1 Lysobacterales bacterium | reverse complement strand
CGGCAATATTCCGGTAACACGCCAGCCGGAAAACCGGGCTGCTTCTGGTCGAGGTTGACGGCGACCAGCTCGAAATCCACCGGTGCCCGCCTGCGCATCGCCACCAGGATGTCGAGCAGGGTAAACGAGTCTTTGCCGCCGGACAGGCAGACCATGACGCGGTCACCCTCGCCAATCATGTTGAAGTCGGCGATTGCCTTGCCAATGTTGCGTCGCAGGCGGTTTGCGATCTTCTTGAGTGAGCACGGTTGCTTGGTATCAATCATCCGCGCATTCTACGTCAAACTTGTACTATCCTTGTATTGTGAACCAATTCGACAAAGACCCCGGCGAAATCGCATTGCTGCTCGCCGAGCTGCGCGAAGAGCACCGTGACCTCGACGAAGCCATCGCCCGGTTGTCCGAGGATCCCAGCGTGGATCAGCTGCAATTGCGGCGCATGAAGAAACGCAAGCTCAAGCTCAAAGACTGGATGGCTTTCCTGGAATCCCAGCTCATTCCTGATATGGACGCCTGAAAGTCACCCCGCCGCGCGGGGCGACAGGAGAACCGGCATTAAAGTAGCCTTGCTACTTTGACCCTCTGCCCAAGTCCAGGCCGTGCTGCCGTATGCCCCCTTCCAGTGGCGTATGAGCCCTGGATGGGCTCAGACCGAGCGCCACATGGATGTGCCTGAGCGTCCCCTGGAAGGGGGTATACGCCGGCGCGGCCGGGTTTCCGAAAACTCGAGGGCGGTTAGACAAGGCCTTCTGTACGATTACCAGGCCGCAATGTATTGCGGGATCAGAGATTGGCGCGGTTTGGCTTATCCCGCCGTTTGGCTTTTTCCGTCGGCGTCGATCAACCCCAGGCGCTCCAGCGCGGTCTGCAATTGCCGCCAGCGCTGCTCTACCGTGCCCGTGATGCCGAGTGACAGGCGCACGAGGCCCGGTGAAATCCCGGCGGCCTGCTTGTCCTCGTCGGTCATCTCGCTCGAGGTCGTGCTGCCGGAGCAGGACATCAGCGTGTCGAAATAACCCAGGCTGACAGCCATGTAGCCGAATCGGAAATCGTTCTGCAGCATATCCATCAGCTGGTAGGCCAGTTCCTGTGTCCCCAGGTCGATGGTCAACAGGCCGCCAAAACCGTAATCGGGGCAGTGCAGCCGACTGAACAGTTCGTGGTCGGGATGGCTTTCCAGGCCGGGGTAACAGACGTTCAGGTCGAGCGCCTGGAGCCGTTCGGCGAACAGCTGGGCGCGTTGACCGTGCTCTTTCATGCGCAGCGACAGATGGGGAATGCGCAGGTTGAGGTTGGAGGCGACCTGCGGGTCCATCGTCGGGCCCAGCAGCATCAATGCGCCCAGGTGCAGGTCCATCAGGTCGAGAATGAACGCCTTGTCGGCACAAATCGCACCGGAGATATGGTCTGACGCGCCGCCGATGAACTTGGTCATGCTGTGAATAACGATATCTGCGCCCAGCTGCCGCGGGCTGATCAAGAGTGGGCTGAAGGTATTGTCGATCACCAGTTTCGCGCCATGCCGATGCGCGATATCGGTCAGCGCCGGTATGTCCGCGACGCGCAGGGTCGGGTTGGCGATGCTCTCGGCATACAGGACGCGCGTATTCTCACGCATGGCGGCCTCCACCGCGTCCAGGTCGGTGATATCGACCATTGTGGCGGCGATGCCGCACTTGGCGGGCAGGAAATCATGGAGCAGGGCGTAGGTGCCACCGTAGACCGTGTTCGCCGAGACGATATGGTCGTCCTTGTTGCACAACTGCATCAGCGCGCCCGAGATCGCTGCCATGCCGCTTGCAGTGCAATAGGCGGCCTCGGTGCCCTCGAGCGCGGCCAATTGGCGCGACAGGTTGTAGACCGTCGGGTTGAAATGGCGCCCGTAGAGATAGCAACCGCCCTTGTCCGGCCCGCGTTCGCCGGTAAACATGTCGGACAGCGCATCGGCATGCATCGCGGTGAACGTGGTGCTGGCCTCGATGGACATGTTCACGCCGCCGTGTTCACCAAATTCATGCCGTGTGTTGGCGAGCGCCTCCACCGGGTTCTTGATGTTCGGATGCTTCACGACTCGCTCATCGGATTTCATGCCTGAGTTCCTCTTTTGCTGCATTTAAATAGACTGATACCGAATATCATAGAATATCGTGCCATTATATGGATAATGAACGAATTAAATTCGGAATAACGGACAAATGACTACTCTGGATCGAATCGATTATCAAATCGTCGGCCTGTTGCGGAAGAATGCTCGGTTGTCGAACAAGGAAGTGGCCGGGCAGGTTGGGCTGGCGCCATCCACGTGCCTGGTCCGCACGCGGATGCTGCAGCAGTCGGGCGCCATCACGGGTTTCAAGGCCGAGGTGAATCCGCTGGCCCTCGGCGTGGGTCTGCAGGCGATGATCGCGGTCAGGCTCAAGCGGCACTTCAAACCCGATGTCGAGGCCTTTCGCCAGCACGCGCTCGACCTGCCCGAAGTGGTGCGCCTTTACCACGTCGCGGGACCCATCGATTTCATGTGCCACGTCTGGGCCAGGGACCCGGAGCACCTCCGTGACCTGGCGATGACGGCGTTCACTGCCCGCGAGGAGGTATCGCACATCGAGACCGAGCTGATTTTTGAGCACGTCTCCTGCAGGGACCTGCCTGCATTCCTCAATCCGCCTTCCGGGTAAAAAACCTTTATCATGTTCGCCTGTCGAAATTCGAGATGTTGTCCCGAATGAAGTATTCCGATACCTGTTCAAAACCGGCCGTGCTCCTTGCGGCACTCGTCTGTGCGGCGTTTTTGTCCGCCTGCGCCGGAACCGCGCGTGGTGTGAAGCAATCCGTCTACCAACCGGACGAGACGCTGGAGCTTCTGGACGAAGGCCGCTCCGAGGCGGACGCCATGGTGGTCATCCGCTATCCCGCGGTCGTCCATGAAGAAGCCCTCGGGGCCTACTACCGCAATTTCGAACAGCACGCCATCGGCGGCACCGTGAACCGGGAAGAGTCCCAGACAATGAACGTTGACCGGGTGGCGCAGTCCATCATCACCAAGTCGAATTTCTACGCGATGTCCCTGTACCGGGAACTGCGCGACCGGCTGCCCACCGACGCGGTTCTGCTCTCGCCCCACGTAATCGAACTGGACGAAAATCTGCGACTGACCAGTCGCGCCCTGCTCGCCGCCGAGCACGTACCCAGCGTCGTGACGATCGATTTTTCGGTATACAGCTTTCCCGACCCGTCCGAGATGATGAACTCGCCGCCGTTGACGTTTGGTGACATCGTCACGCCGCTGTTCGTGATTCACGCCAACCGCTGGGCGCGCGCGCCCACCCACGGCCTGTTTTTGGCCAGCGAGCCGATTGTCGAAGCGTCCTGGCTGCTGTCCCGCGAGCAGGCGGTCTCCCAGTTGGACGCCTTGCGGGAGCGACGTCCGCCGCCGCCCCGCCCGCTGGATTTCGTGCGCTACCTCGATCGGGGTGACCTGTCGTTCAGGGACTTGCCGCTCAAGAGCCCGGGCGAGTCCCGCCGCGAGGTCGTGTCGGTCGAAGTCCACCCGCTGGAAAAAATTCGCCTGGATCCCGACTTGATGGTCCGGATGCAGCAGGAGCCCGGCATCGATCCCTTTGCCGAAGAGTTCGTCAAGGGCGCTTCGACCCGGATCGTCACCGCACTGAACATTGCAGACCACGATCGCGCCACCTTCTTCGAGCGCCAGGCGGCGCTGTCCGAGTTTGATCCGGACCTGGGTATGGCTTTCCTGTCCCGGTCCGGCTCTGAAGCGCTGCGGGCTCGCCGCCAAATGGGCGAGGCCCTGTTGCGCGCCGAGCGAACCTTCCTCTCCGCCCAGGCCGCCGCTCTCTACGAAGGCTCCTGGGAAGGCACGTTCGGCGACCAGATGCGCCAGATGATCGGCGCCGAGTACGAGATGCTCGAAGAGCGTCGCGACCTGGCCGTAAAGCAGAACTGGAGCACGGCCATCGCCGTGCTGGCGATGGCCGGCGCGGCCTACTCGGGATCCGATCTCGACAGCAGTAACTTCTTCCACAGCAGCACGTTCGGCAACCTGGCGATGCTCGGCAGTCTGTGGGCCATGAACTCCGCGTTCAGCAGCAATGCACAGTCGAAAATGGTGGGTGAAAACTTCCTGATGCAGATGGCGCCGGCCATCAACCGGCAAATCTCGGTACAGGTCGAGTGGCTGGATTCAACCGAGGAGATCACGGCACGCGATTTTGCTGAATTCCGCGAAAAAACCCTGTCGCTGTACCAGGCCAGCGTCCGCGGCGTGGATGCCGAGTTCGATCCGACCTGCGTCTTCGGCCATCCCGCGCTGCAACCGGACGGTAGTTGGTTTGGCCCCTGCGAGAAGGGTCGGGCCGCCGGAGGGGGCTATGGCCTGGTGGTGGACGCCGACGGCAACACGGTCGAGTATCTCGGCTCGGCGGTCGCCGGTCGGGCGGATGGCACGGGCGCTATGATTTTCCGCACACCGGGCGATGAAGGCGCCGTGTATTATGAGGGCGGTTTCCAGGCAGGGCAGCCGCACGGCGTGGTCTGGGTGGAACAGGCTGGGCGCAAACCCCGGGTGCGCGAGTTCGTGGAAGGGCGCGACCGCGGTTCGGCCGACATCAGCCAATGGCGCTCGCTCGCTTTCTGATCCGGTTCGACAGCCCATTGAGAGTTAAAACCAACAGCCTCATCCTGCTGCTTGCCGTGTCGGTAATGACGTTTCTTGCCGCCTGCGCCGGCACGGCGCGGGGCACCCGGTCGTCGGCATTCGACGGCGCGCAGGACACCGCCGTCACGGATTTCAGCATGTCGAAGGCCGACGCGCTGGTGGTCATCCGCTATCCGGCGATCATCCACACCGACGCGGAACAGCCTTATTTTCACGCCTTCTCGATCAACGCCATCGGTGGGGAAGTGCCGCCGATCAACCGGACGAAGAAGGTCACCCAGCGTATCGCGCAATCCGTGATCGCCAAGTCGAATTATTACGTGATGTCGCTGTACCGGGAATTGCAGCGCGACTTGCCGCCCGACACCGTCCTGCTCTCGCCGCATATCGTGCTGTGGGACCGGGAAAAAGGCCTGTACAGCCGGCCCTTGCTGGCCTCCGAGCAAATTCCCAGCGTTCTGACGATCGATTTCAACGTGTACTCCTACCCGGACCCGACGGAGTTGATGGAATCGCCCCCGGTGACGTTCGGCGACCTGGTCACTCCGTTGCTCGTCGTTCGCGGCGATCGCTGGGCCCAGCCCGCCACCCAGGGGCTGGTCCTGACCAGCAAACCCCTGTTGCCGGCGGCATGGGATCTTTCGGAAACGGCAACGCGAAACGAGCTCGGCACGCGTTTCAACTACCGCGCCAACGAGTGGCAACGCGAGCTGGATTTTATCCATTTCCTGACCCAGCGCGGCGCGGAAAGTCGGGCCCTGCCCAGCAAGGGATTGAACGAGTCGCGGGGCGAATTGATGGCGGTGGAGATGTACCCGGTAGAGAAAATTCTGCTGGACGGACCGTTGCTGGATAACCTGGCCTCAAACTACGCCACCGACCCGTTCGTCGAGGCCTTCGTCGGGGACGCCGCGAGCAGCGTCAAGGCGATGCTTAACGCGATGGACCACGACCGCGCCACGTTTTTTGCCCGCTACCGGGCCCTGGCGCGGTTCGACCCGGAACTGGCCGTGGCCTTCCTGGCCCGCTCGGAAAGCGAGAGCGTGCGTTCCCGCTTGCAACTGGCCGAAGCCCTGATCGAAGCCGAAAGACGATTCCTGGGGTCCCAGTCCGCCGGACTGTTCGAAGGTGCTTACCGGGGCGATTACGGAAACCAGATGCGCGAGATGATTCAAGGTGAGTACCGCTTGATCGAGCAGCGCCGCGGCCTGGCGCGCAAGCAGAACGTCACGACCGCCTTTGCCGCGCTGGCCCTGGCCGGCGCGGTGTACGCGGCCAGCGCCTCCGGCGCGGTCAGCGGTATCGCGATGCAGGGTTTCAGCGGGGCGCTGATGCTGGGCTCGCTGTGGGCGATGAGTTCGACGATGGAAACGCGGGCGGAGTCTGCGGAGATGTCGGAAAATTTTCTGGCGTTGATCGCGCCAGCGCTGGAGCGCCAGATCTCGGTTCAGATGGAATGGCTTGAATCGAAGGAACGGATCTCGGCACTGGGTTTCGCGGAGTTCCGCAACAAAACACTGACCCTGTACCAGGCGCGGATCCGCTCCCTGCAGGGGGTCTACCAGGACGATTGCGAATTTAGCTACCCGGCCGTGCGTGCCGCCGGGCGCTGGTACGGAAGCTGCAGAGACGCACGAGCCGATGGCCGCGGCTACGGGGTGATTGCGGACGCGTCCGGTCAACTGGTGGAGTACCTTGGCGAGGCCAGGGCGGGCGTTCCCTCGGGCATCGGAGGCATGGTCACGCACCGCACCGGCCTGCCCGACGCTCGCTACTTCGAGGGCCGCTTCGCCGACGGCCTGCCCCACGGCGTGGTCCGCGTGGAGGAAACCGGCCGCAAACCCCGCATCAGGGAATTCGAAGCGGGAATCGATGTCGGAAGTGCATCCGAGAGCCGACTCGACCGGCTGGTATTCTGAGGATCATGATGAAAAGTCTGCGATGCCTGTTGATTGTTCTCGTGCTGATGCTGCCGGCGCTGAACAGCCTTGCCGCGATCAGCCTCGAAGCCCTCGCCGAGCAACCCCCGGGCGAACAATACCGACAACTGAGCCTGTTGATGCTGGTCACCGGCGGCACCGACCCGGCGCTGCTGGAAACACTACAGCCCGTCATTGACCTGCAGGCTTCGGGTGATGCCCCTTCGATGGCATTGGAACTGGATGACTACGTGACGCCGCTGACGCGTATCGTGGATCCGGAAATAATGCTCGGCGGCGCGGTCCAACTGTTCCGTTACGCCCATGAAAACGGTGCGGCGATCCAGGGCCGCCTGACCGAGATCGCCGAGCAGAACCCGATCCTGATTAGCATGGTGGACGTCAACACGCTGGCCGCCGACGCCATCGTGATACGGAACGCCATCGCCGACACCATCGAATACACGCCGTCCATAGACGCCGACGAGGCCGACCAGAGGCTGGGCGACTTTCGCCGCCAGACGCTCTACCTGCGCAACATGATGGAGTACAACCAGTTCCAGGAGGAACTGAACGAGATCACCAACCAGGCCATTGTCGATCTCGGCGGGCGTCTCGATGCCTATCAGCGGATGTTCAACGAAGACGTGAACGACGAGATGATCAGGCGCCGCATCGAATCCGCCGAGATCATGAATTCGCAGTCCGAAGAGCGCTTCAAGGGCGAGGCGATGATGCGTAATGCCGAGTTGATCATGATGCTGATCCTGATGGAATCGCAGGTTCGACGTTAGCGCCGGCCGGCAATACCGGCGGCCTGGTTCGGGGGGCGATTTTGCGCCCGAAGCGCAATAGCCAGATAATGGATCCTTCGAAGCACACCCGCCGAAGCGAGAGACTCCCATGAATATCCCCTTGTCTGCCCTGTTGATCGCAGTCCTGGCGCTCGGTATCCCGCCGCTGTCGGCCGACTCTTTCGACGGTGACCGCCTGACCGCCGTGCTCGAGGCCGGAACACAGGAGCGACAGGCGCGCTACACCCATCGCAATCCCTACGAGACCCTGGAGTTTTTCGATGTCACGCCCGGCACGGTCGTGATCGAGGCATTCCCCGGGGGCGGCTGGTATTCGCGCATACTGGCCGATTACCTCGGCCCGGAAGGCACGCTGGTCGGCGTGGACTACGCGCAAGAGATGTTCCCCCTGTTCGGGTTTTTCACCGCAGAGCAACTCGCCGAGCGGCAGTCGTGGTCCGAGGACTGGGTGGCCGGCGCGAGCGATTGGGGTATCGGTGACAGCGCCACCATCGCCGCCTTCGTTTACGGCTCGATGCCGGACGAACTGGCCGGGCGGGCCGACACGGTGCTGTTCATCCGGGCCCTGCACAACCTGTTCCGGTTCGAAGACCAGGGCGGCTTTCTCAGCCAGGCCCTCAAAGACACCCTGGCCGTGCTCAAGCCCGGCGGCATCGTGGGGGTCGTCCAACACGAGGCCCGCGGCGACATGCCCGATGACTGGGCGGACGGCTCCAACGGCTATCTCAAGCGCGAGGCCATGATCGAGGCGATGGAGCAAGCAGGCTTCGAATACCTCGGCGCGCTGGACATCAATGAAAACCCGCAGGATCAGCCAGGCCCGGACGATGCCGTCTGGCGCCTGCCGCCGGTGATGAACACCAGTCGCGATGCCCCGGAGTTGCGGGCGCAGATGCAGGCGATCGGCGAATCCAACCGCACCACACTCAAATTCCGCAAGCCCGTGCAGGAGGTACTATGATCGAGCTCAAAATCAACGGCGAATCCCGCCAATTCGACGGTGACGGCGACATGCCCTTGCTCTGGTTCCTGCGAGACGAACTCGCGCTCACCGGTACCAAGTACGGCTGCGGAAAAGGCCTGTGCGGTTCCTGCACCGTGCACCTCAACGGCCAGGCCGTGAGGTCCTGCGTGATCACGATGAGCGCCGTCAGCGGCAGTGAAGTGACCACCATCGAGGGCCTCGACGCCGAGGGCCGGCATCCCTTGCAAATCGCCTGGGCGAAGCACGACGTGCCGCAGTGCGGCTACTGCCAGGCGGGCCAGATCATGCAGGCTGCGAGCCTGCTGGCCACCAATCCGAAGCCTGACGGGGAGGCCATCTCGGACGCGATGCGGGGCGTGATTTGTCGTTGCGGTACCTATCAGCGCATTGAGAGTGCCATCAAGTCGGTGGCCGGAGGTGAGGCATGAGCGGTCACATCCAGAACCTCGCCCCCCCGTTTGCGCGAAAGGCGTTGGCGGCCGAACTTTCCCGTGGCGTCGATCAGGCGGTGGTTCGCAACGTCAGCCGGCGTGATTTTCTGAAAGCCGGCGGCGTGCTGGTCGTGGGCGTCTCGCTTTACGCCGGCGGAGCGGCCGGCACGGTCGCCAGGGCCGCGACGTCCGGCGATTCCGGGCAAAGCGACCCGTGGACGCCCGACGTTTACGTCACGGTCGAGGCGGACGGCACCGTTCGCATCATTTCCCATCGCTGCGAGATGGGGCAGGGCATCAAGACCAGCCTGCCGGCGGTGGTTGCTGACGAGATGGAAGCCGACTGGGAGCGCGTGGTGGTGGAACAGGCCACCGGCGACAAGAAATACGGCGACCAGAGCACGGGCGGTTCGCTGTCCGTGATCACGTTTTACCAGCGCATGCGCGAGGCGGGCGCCTCGGTGCGCGCGATGTTCGAGCAAGCGGGCGCGCAGCACTGGGAGGCCGACGTGGCGGACTGCCGGGCGGAAAACCACCGGGTGGTGCATGGCCCCAGTGGTAAATCGGCGGACTTTGCCGAACTGGTGCACATTGCATCGGCGCTCAGCGTGCCGGCCGCGGACCAGTTGAAGCTCAAGACACCGGAGCAATACCGTTACATCGGCAAGGAACTCCGGGGCGTCGATCTCGAAGACATCGTGCAGGGCAAGGCGGTTTACGGCGCCGACGTGCGTTTGCCGGGAATGAAATACGCGGCCATTGCCCGGCCGCCGGTGGTGCTCGGCAAGGTCAAGTCCTTCAACGCAGACAAGGCCAAAGCCGTGGCAGGCGTCGAGCGCGTGGTGGAACTCCCGGCTGCCCAGGCCCCGGTCGCCTACAAGTCGCTTGGTGGCGTGGCGGTGATCGCGAACAACAGCTGGGCTGCCCTGAAGGCCCGCGACCTGCTGGAAATCGAATGGGATAACGGTACTAATGCGGATTATAACTCCGAGGCGTTTAAAGAAGAACTGCTGAATGCCGTGCGTCAGCCAGGTGAAGCCGTGCGTGACGAGGGAGATTTCGACGCCGCTGCGGCCGATGCCGATAAGGTGCTGGAGGCCGAGTACTACGCGCCCCATTTGAATCACATGATGATGGAACCACCGGTCGCGACCGCATCGGTTACCGCCGAGGGATGCGAGATCTGGGCCCCGACGCAGGACCCGCAGTCTCTGATACCGATGGCCGCTGAAGTGACGGGGCTGCCGCCGGAGAAAATCCGGGTCAACATGACGCTGTGCGGCGGCGCGTTCGGACGCAAGGGCAAAGGCGACTACGTCGACGAGGCCGTGCGCCTTTCGAAAGAGGTCGGTGCGCCGGTTCGCGTGCAGTGGAGCCGCGAGGACGAAGTGAGGCACGGCTATTACCACACCGTCAGCGCGCAACACCTGGCGGCCGCCCTGGATGACAAGGGGCAGGTCACCGGCTGGCGTCATCGCCTGGCATACCCGACGATTTTCTCGATCTTCAATCCAGAGGCCACCAGCCCGCAGACCCTGGAGCTGGGCCTGGGCGCCCTGACTCTGCCGTACGCCATCGACAGCATTCGGCTGGAAAAAGGCGGCGTCCCGGCAAAGGTCCGCATCGGCTGGCTTCGTTCGGTGTGCGCGATATTCCAGTCGTTCGGAATCAATGTGTTCACCGACGAGATCGCCCGGGCGCGCGGCAAGGACCCGTTGGAAAACCTGCTGGAATTGCTGGGGCCCGACCGCACCATCGACCTCACGTCGTTCGGCATGGAGAACAAGGAAGGCCATCCGTTCGAGACCGGACGCCTGCGCGGCGTGATCGAGTTGGCCGCCGAGAAAGGCGGTTGGGGGCGCGAGCTTCCGGCCGGTCACGGACTGGGCATCGCGGCCCAGTACAGTTTCGACAGCTACGCCGCTTCGGTGGTGGAAGTGGCCGTTTCCGAGGATGGCAGATGGAGCGTGCCGCGCGTCGTGATGACCGTGGACTGCGGCCAGGTTGTCAACCTCGACCGCGCGGTGGCGCAGCAGGAGGGTGCGGCCATCATGGGCCTCGGCTTCGTGCGGCATGGCCGCATAACCGCGAAGGACGGGCGAATCGAGCAGGGCAATTTCAACAATGCCCGCGTGATGCGTTACGGAGAGCACCCGAAAACCGAAGTGCACTTCGTTCAGAACCACCTGGCTCCCTCGGGTATCGGCGAGCCGGGCGTGCCGCCCTTCGCCCCGGCGCTGGCCAACGCGATTTTTGCCGCCACCGGTAAACGCTTCCGCGAATTGCCCATCGGCAGCAAGGTCTGAGGGACGGGATGCACAAAACCCACCTGTACGAAGCCCACCTGGCCGCCGGCGCCCGGATGGTCGATTTCGTGGGCTGGAACATGCCAATCCACTACGGCTCGCAGATGGACGAGCACAAGGCGGTCCGTGGAGATGCCGGCATGTTCGACGTCTCGCACATGACGGTGGTGGACATACGCGGTCCGCAGGCGAGTGCGTTCCTGCTCCGGTTGCTGGCAAACGACGTGTCGCGGCTCACCGTGCCGGGCAAAGCGCTTTACAGCTGCATGCTGAACGAATCCGGCGGCGTGATCGACGACCTGATCGCCTACTACATGGAAGACGAGTGGTACCGCCTGGTGGTCAACGCGGCCACGCGCGACAAGGGCCTCGCCTGGCTGGCCAGGAACGGCATGGCCTTTCGCATCTCGCTCACCGAGCATTTCGAGCTGGCGATGCTGGCCGTGCAGGGACCCAATGCCCGCGAGCGGGTGCACGGCTTGCTGCCGCCCGACGTGGTCCAGGGGATCGCCTCGATGCCCCCGTTCAGCGCGGTGCTGTGCTGCGGGTATTTCATCGCGCGCACCGGCTACACCGGTGAGGACGGCTACGAGGTGCTGTTGCCGGCCGAGGAAGCCATCGCGTTCTGGAACCGGCTGGAGGCAGCCGGCGTGAAGCCCTGCGGGCTGGCGGCGCGCGATACCTTGCGCCTGGAGGCCGGTATGCACCTTTATGGCCAGGACATGGACGAGGATGTCACGCCGCTCGAGTCCGGCCTGGCCTGGACGGTCGCGATGAAGGACGACCGCCGCTTTATCGGCCGCGATGCGCTCGAACGTCAGCAGGAGAACGGCGTCGACCGCAAGTTGAGTGGTGTGCTGCTGGAAGGACGCGGCGTGCTGCGGCCCGGGTACCGCGTGATGACCGCTGCCGGCGAGGGCGTCACCACCAGCGGCACGTTTTCACCGACCCTCGAAAAAGCCATCGCGTTGGCCCGCGTGCCGGTGGAAGCGACCGGCGCCTGCGACGTCGAAATCCGCGGCAAGGCTTACCCGGCGCACCTGGTAAAGCCGCCCTTCGCGCGCCACGGCAAGGTCTGCGACGGCATTCTCTGAGTGCTCGATCCGAACCCGGATCAATCGGGGCGCGTGTTTTGCTCTGGTCAGCGCGTCCGCGAGTGTTAAAATCTGCCCAGACTGCAGCCGAGGATAAGCACAATGTCTGAAGTTCGTTCCGACCTCAAATACCGGGAAAGCCACGAATGGGTGCGCGACGAGGGTGACGGCACCGTCACCGTGGGTATCTCAGATCACGCACAGGCCCAGCTGGGCGACATGGTGTTTGTCGAGCTGCCCGAAGTGGGCAACAGTTTTAGCCAGGGCGAAGCCTGCGCCGTGGTCGAGTCCGTCAAGGCCGCCTCCGACGCCTACGCGCCGGTCTCCGGCGAGGTGATCGAGGCGAATGACAAGCTCGAGGACGAGCCGGAACTCGTCAACACCGATCCCTACGGCGAGGGCTGGATGTTCAAGATGAAGCTGTCCGATACCTCGGAAGTCGCCGGCCTGCTGGACGCCGAAGCGTACGAGGAACAGCAGGACGACTGAAACCACCCAAGGTCACCCCCCAGCTAACCTGACCCCTGATCCTGCGCCTCTCCCGTCAGGCGCTCATAGGCCTCCCGGTACTTGGCTGCGGTGGCCTCGGTCACTTCCCGCGGAATCGGTGGCGGGGGCGGGCGCTTGTCCCAGTTGAGCGTTTCGAGATAATCGCGCACGAACTGCTTGTCGTAACTGGGCGGGCTGGTCCCCGGCGCGTACGATTCTTCTGGCCAGAAGCGGGATGAATCGGGCGTCAGCACCTCGTCCATCAGCACCAGTGAGCCGTTTTCGTCCAGGCCGAACTCGAATTTCGTATCCGCGATGATGATGCCGCGGGCCGCCGCGTGTTCCACGGCGAAGCGGTAGACCGCGATGCTCACGTCCCGGATCTGCTCGGCCAGGTCTTGCCCCACCAGGTCCACGACGGCCGCGAAATTGACGTTCTCGTCGTGCTGGCCGGCCGCGGCCTTGCTCGAGGGCGTGAAGATGACCTCGGGCAGGCGGTCTGCCTGCCTGAGTCCGTCGGGCAACTCGATGCCGCACACCGCGCCGGTCGCCTGGTAGTCCTTCCAGCCCGAACCGATCAGGTAGCCGCGCACCACCGCTTCCAGCGGCAGCGGTTTCAGGCGCTTTACGATCACCGCGCGGTGCTCCAGCACCTCCCGCAATGCCGGGTCGTCAATCACCTCGGCCACCGCCACGCCGCTGAGGTGGTTCGGCACGATGTGCCCGGTTTTGGCGAACCAGAAATTGGCGAGCTGCGTCAGGATTTCGCCCTTGCCGGGGATCGGGTCGTCCATTACCACGTCGAAGGCGGACAGGCGGTCGGAGGCGACAATCATCATCAACTTGTCGTCGATGGCAAAACTGTCACGGACCTTGCCCTGGTGGATCAGGGGAAAGGCGGAGACGAGGCGGGCGTGGTACGGGCGGCTGGGCATGGTTCCGGGTCTCGATCGGGGTTGTGTGCCGGGCCATTTCACAATAAGGGTCGCCCGCGCAGGTGCGCCAATTATATACTTCGTGGCTTCGCGGATTAACAGGTATGGCGTTACGTGGCGATGCGCAATTCATTCAAGATACCCAGGGACTGGTGGGGCAAGATCATCGGCGGCGCGCTGGGCCTGCTCAAAGGCGGCATCAGCGGGCTGTTGATCGGTGTCCTGTTGGGCCACATGGCGGACCGTTTCATCGCGGGGCTGATGGGCGTGAGCAAGACCCGGGATGCCTTCTTCGACGCCCTGTTTGCCTCGCTTGGCCATCTCAGCAAGGCCGATGGCCGCGTGACGCCCGACGAAATTCGCATGGTCGAAAACCTGATGTCGCAGATGAAGATCACGGGTGAGCATCGCCAGCGGGCCATCAGACTCTTCAACCAGGGAAAAAGCGCCGATTTCCGGCTGGACGCGGCCCTGCAGCCGTTTGCCCAGGCCTCGGTAGTGCGCATGGACTTGCGCCAGATGTTCACCGAGATTCTCATCGAGGCGGCCTTTGCCAACGGCACCGTCACGCCACAGGAGGCCCAGGTCCTGCAGGAAGTCGCCCGCCTGCTGCGAATACCGGCCCCGGTGTTCGCCGCGATGATGAACGCACGCGGCGGCGCCCCGGGCGCGGGCGGACAGGCCGGTGGTAACGGAGCCGGCTACCGGGGAGGCTACCGGTCGCCGCGGCAGCCGATCGACAGCCTCACGCAGGCCTATGCGCAGCTGGGGCTGACACCATCGGCCAGCGACGCCGATATAAAGAAAGCTTATCGCAAGCTCGTCAGTCAGTATCATCCCGACAAGCTGGTGTCACACGGCCTGCCCGAGGAGATGATGAATATCGCCAAGACCCGCGTGCGCGAAATCAACACGGCCTACGACAGCATCAAGCAGGCGCGGGGGTTCAAGTAGCCGCCCACCATCCCGATTTCATACTAGAATAAGCGGACGAATTCAGGAAGATACTCGACATGAAGCATTCCACGGTAATCGCCCCTTCCATCCTGTCGGCCGATTTCGCGCGGCTGGGCGACGACGTGAGAGACGTGCTCGACGCCGGTGCGGACTGGGTGCATTTCGACGTGATGGACAACCACTACGTGCCCAACCTGACCTTCGGGCCGATGATCTGCGAGGCGCTGCGGCGCTACGGCATCGATGCCCCGATCGACGTCCATCTCATGGTCGAGCCGGTGGACGACCTGGTCGAGCGTTTTGCCGAGGCCGGCGCAACGCGGATCAGCTTTCACCCCGAGGCCAGCCGCCATGTCGACCGGACCATCCAGTTGATCGCCGAAAGCGGGTGCATGCCGGGCCTGGTGTTGAACCCCGCCACTCCCGTCGACCCGCTGCACTGGACCCTGGAGAAACTCGACCTGGTGCTGCTGATGTCGGTCAACCCCGGCTACGGTGGCCAGAAATTCATCCCGGGCGTTCTCGACAAGGCTCGCGAGGTCCGGGCGATGATCGACGCCACCGGCAAAGACATCCGGCTCGAGGTGGACGGCGGTGTGAAAGTCGGCAACATCGCGGAGATCGCGGCCACCGGCATCGACACCTTCGTCGCCGGCTCGGCCATCTTCGGTTCGGACGATTACGAGAAAACCATCAGCCAGATGCGCGCGAACGCCGGATCATCCGCCTGAGCGCGTTGCTCCGCCCCGCGGCAGCGCGGTGATCACGTAGCGCATCGGGCCGCCGGTAGAGGGACTGTCGAACGGCCAGCAGGTGACCAGGCGCACCCGGTCGATGTCCGGATCGACCAACATCCCGACCTGGCGGCTGTCCACCACGGCTGCGTCCACGACTTCGAACTCGCCGACACCGCTCTCGCGGCGTATCGACAAGCGATCCCCCTTAGCCAGCGATTCGAGAAAGCGGAAATGCGTATCGCGATGGCCGCTGATGATCAGGTCGCGTCCATCGGCCGTGCCGTTGCCGAAAACCGGCCCGAAGGCCAGGTTGCGCCCCGACGCGCCTTCCAGAACGAATTGCCGCACGCCGAGTGCCGGGGCCTCGAGCACCGCGGCCGGGCGCGTGTCCGCCCAGGGCCAGGGCGGGGGCGCCGGCCGGCCGGCCAGCACCTCCGACCAGCTGCGTTCGATCAGCCACTGCGCGAGTTCCGCCTTGACGGGTATCCAGGCCGCGTGGGCCGCTGCGGCCAGGCACAGGATGGCGGTGCCCAGCAAGGCCATCCTCCCCCATCGCCGATGGCGCAGGCGCCATTCCACCTTATCGCCCTGTCGAGGGCGCCGGCTCGGCCCGCGCGGGCGTCTTCGGACGGGCGCGACTGTCAGAAGGCGGCGTGTGCAACAGCATGGCCAGGACCACCAGCAACGAGACCAGCGAGAGCGCCAGCTGGGTCTTCCAGCCGGTTGCCGTTTGGGTGAAGCCCGCGACGAACTCGCTGCCGGCGGGAAGCAGGTTCGGCACGTCCCGAGTCTCGATCTGCTCGCTGGCGGCGCGCACGGGGGTTCGGTCGACCGCTATCAAGCTGGTGTAGCGGGTCAGCAGGCCGAAGGCCAGCGCAAGGTCGACGACCTGCTCGCGCACGAGGTCGGCGTCGGCGCCAAACATGCGTCCGTCCTCGAGCGCCTCGACCTTGCTGCGGGCCCACAGGGTGGCGATGCTCTCCCCACCCGTCCCGGGCAGCAGCCGCGCCCGGGTCTCCCAGTAACGGCCTTCCAGCTCTCCGCAGACGGTAACGTCCCTCGGTTCGCGCGGCAGGCGTGCATACAGCCAGAGCGGTTCGCCGGCGTACAGGTCGGGAACCACCTCGGGGTAGAACTCGGCGTCCATGCCCCAGTCGACGCAGATGTCCTGGACTGCCGGATTTTCGATCCGCGTCCACAGGGCCGCCATGCGTTCGGCCACCTCGTCCAGCTGGCCGACCCGGGTGTGGCTGCCACGGCCGACCTCGGCCGCCTTGCGCATGAACCAGTCGTTGGGCGCCGAACCGATCGACACGGTGAACAGGCGGCTGTCGCCGAGCTGCTCGCCAATCTGGACCAGCAATTCGCGCTCGTTGCCCACGCTGCCGTCGGTGATGAACACTACCTGGCGCAACAGGCCCGTCTGCTCGGGCAGTGCCATCGCCAGCTGCAGTGCCGGCGCCATGTTGGTGCCGCCATTGGCGTCGAGCCCGGAGATGAAGTCCACGGCTTTTTCCAGCTGCCAGGGCATGGCCGGCAGGGATTCGTCGAACAGGGCACGGGTATCGGAATTGAATTCAACCAGGTTGAAGCGGTCGTCCGGTCCCAGGTTCGTCAGTCCCTGGGCCAGGGCCAGGCGCGCCTGCTCGATGGAGGCCCCCTCCATCGAACCGGAGGTGTCGATCACGAACACCACCTCGCGGGCCTGGGGCTCGATGGCCTCGGCCAGCGGCGGCACCAGCAACAGCAGTGCATACTGCGCGTCGCCCCCGTCCCAGCTCATCAGGGTCGATTCGGGCGTGGCGCCGTAGTCGGGGCTCCAGTTCAGTTCGAACACCCGGTCGCTGCGGGTGTCGGGGTCGGCGAGAAACAGCCGGAAGCCGTCCGGTTCGGGCTGGATGTCGATGTCGTGGTAGCGACTTTCCAGCTGCGAGAGCTCCATGCCGGGGCGCAGAAGAATGTCCATTTCGAGAAAATGGCCGTTACTCATCTCGGCATTGACCAGGTGATGCGGCCGTCCGGTACCGCCTTCTCGCGGCATCCAGCGCGGAGTGAAGGTCATCGGGATCTGCAGGGCGAACACACCATCGCGGAATTCCACGCGGGCCAGGAAGCTGATGGAAACCCGGATCGTCTCCCCGGCCGCGATATTGGCCAACTTCGTCTGGAACTGGTTGGCGCGCTGCTGCTCCACCAGCGATGCCACCTTGCCCTCCGCCAGCGCCTTGGCGTATTCCTGCTGGGCCTCTTCGCGCTCCCTGATTTCGCCTACCAGGATACGCCCGCCGGCCTCCACCCGGAGGCGATCGACCGCAGCGCCTTCGGGCAGAGGAAAGCGATAGACCGCCTCGGCCCAATCGCTGCCCGTGTTGTGAAACCGCTGGGTCACGTCGATACGCGCCACCAGGCCAGTAATTTCTGCGCTGATCTCGGTATCCAGCGCCACGGACTGCAGCGACTGCTCCCCCATCGAGAACTCGATCCCCCAGAACGCGTCCTCCTCGGCGTGAACGGTTTCCACTCGCAGAATCAGCGCAACCATCAGCAGGGCCGAGACGATCAACAGGATGCGGTCCTCCCAGCACAGCGCGCGCCGTTGCCGGTGTCGCTGCCCCCGGTCGGCAATCCGCCGGGCGGTCTCCGGAAAATGGTTCCAGGCCTCGGACTCGAGGCGGTCGCGTATGGAGGGGTTCCTGGGCATGTCGAGCTCCGGTCAGTTCGTGGAATGCCCCCATTGAACCGCTCGCAGATGGCCCCGCCGTGCCAATAAGGGCCAAACCCATCCCCCAATCATGGCAATCCCCTGACAACCCGCCCCGCGCCCCCGCCAAAAATTCACCTCCGCCCCTCTCCACCGTATGATGTGTGCATCCGGTAGAAGTCCAGGGAGTGGCTTTGCATACCCCGTTCCAGGGCATTCGGCTGTCGGGAACAGCCGAATAGTGCACAGGGACGTCTCGAACGTGCCCTGGAACGGGGTATGCGAAGCCGCGGCCGGGTTCACCACAAGGAAGCAGCACACATCATGCCCCGCCACATTGTCATCGTTGAAGACGAACCCGTCATCCGCCACAACTACCAGGACGCCCTCAAGCGCTACGGCTACCAGGTCACCGGTTACGGCGACCGCGATTCCGCGCTGTCTGCGCTGAAGTGCCGTTTGCCCGACCTGGTCATCATCGACGTGGGTCTCGGCGACGACGTGGAAGGGGGCTTCGAGCTGTGCCGTGAACTGCGTAGCCAGTCGCGCGGCCTGCCCATCATTTTCCTGACCGCGCGCGATTCGGACCTCGACGTAATTTCCGGCCTGCGCCTGGGAGCCGACGACTACCTCACCAAGGACATCTCGCTGCAGCAACTCCTCGCCCGCGTGGTGGCCTTGTTCCGGCGGGTCGAAGCCCTGTCCGGCGGTGCGAAGGATGAGCAACTGCTCGAACGCGGGCCCTTGAAATTCTCGCTCGACCGCATGGAAGTCAGCTGGAAGGGTGTCGATGTGCCGCTGACAGTGACCGAATTCTGGATCATCCACTCGCTGGTCCGACATCCTGGCCACGTAAGAACGCGGCAGCAACTCATGGACGATGCCAATGTATTGGTCGATGACCAGACCATTACCAGCCACGTGAAGCGGATTCGCAAAAAGTTCCATCTGGTCGATCCCGGCTTCGATCATCTGGACACCATCTACGGTGCGGGCTATCGCTGGAAACCGGAATCCACAGCCTAAGTTTCCAGCTAATCCTGGGTTAAGCTTCCAGCTATGAAGTTGCGTAACCAGTTGCTGACCCTTTCCCTGGCCACCCTGTTGGTGCCCTGGGTGGGCTGGAAACTGGTGCAGGAACTGGAGGCTTTTCTTCGTGCAGGCCAGGAGGACGCGCTGATCGCTACGGCGCGAACCATGACCGAGGCCTTGCCAGCCGCTCAGCGTGGGGAGCTTCTGGCACGGGCCAGCCCGAATTTGCACCTTCGCCAACTGACAACCGCCCCCTACATCGATGGTTATGCCGATGACTGGCTTGGCGAGCCGCAGGGGGTGCGCTTTACGTCAGACCAGGACGAACTTTCCCTCACCGTGTTGGCCGGGCAGTTCGGCGACCAGGTCTACCTCCATTGCCGGGTCATCGACCCCACCCGAGTGCGCGAGTCTGCTCCCGGAGGGCGGACACTGGCCGCAGACGGATTGTTGTTCTTTCTGCGCAGCAATCGCGGGCTCGTCAGTTTTCGTGTACAAACGGCTGCCCCGGGGCCCTTGAACCTGAGTAGCCAGGGCGAAGGTGGTGGTCAGTTGACCGGGTTTTGGTTGGACGTCGATGACGGGTACCAGGTCGAACTTGCCCTGCCGCTGGCGCTCAGCCCGGCGGAGATCAGCCTGGTGGAAATCAGCCTGGGCGCCATCGATATGCGAGATTATCCATCCGGACCGAGGCTGATGCGCGAGGTTGGAACGATCCGGGGACAGCTTCCTGCTGCCTGGCTCAGGCTGGCCAACTCCGATCCCGGATTCAGCGAATGGCTGGCTGGCGTGAGCCCGGCGGGTACGCGTGCCTGGTTGGTGGACAGTAACGGTTGGGTGATGGCCGGCTCGGGCACGCCGCCGGCGCCGGGGCAGCGACAGCTGACCTGGGTGGAACGCGTTATTTACCGTGGCGTGGCCGGAGCCAGTCTCGAATCGAGCGGCGAGCGGCCAGAGCGCGTGGTCCGTTTCGAAGAGCCGCTGGTTGAAGCCGCGCTGTCCGGAGAG
>JABDPF010000081.1 GCA_013042915.1 Lysobacterales bacterium | reverse complement strand
CGCGGTCGCGTTGATGGTGTTGGGCATCGCGGCGGTTGCCTGCAGCGTCGGCCCAGAGCCGTTGCCCACTGCAATAAGAGTGGGTGGCTTTCTTTCAGCGGACATGCCACGCTGCGGGCCCCCAATCGGCGATGCCGATGTGCTGGTGGTCGATACCGAAGGCGCGGAATCCCTGTCACCCGATCTGGCAGCCCGGATCGGTCCGTTCGAACTCGCCGATGAGAGGCCATTGTCGATGAAATTACGGCCCAATGGCCAGGATGTTGCCGCTTCGGCCCGCCGGGTGGTGGCCCGACAGGGTTGCGATCTCCTGCTGCTCGGCACGGTGAAAGAGGAATCCAGGATCGTGGGCGACGGGATCAGCGGTTCACGCCAGGAAAAGGTCTCTTATTTGCTGTTTCACATGGGTCAACGCAACGCGTCCAACGATTTGCCCTGACCTTGCTCTTCGGCGCCAACGCAAACCGCATTTCGTCCCCGTACAATGCGATAGTGAGCTGACCGGGTGAAAGCAGGAATGGGTGAAACGGTTCAAGCGCACGTTCCGTGTCACCGGTGGGGAAATCACCGGAGAATTCCAGATGTCGACCGGTGACGTGCTGGGCGCCAACCGCGAGAATTGTCCGGTTTTCGCCGCGATTTCGAGCTTGGGGCCACCTTGGATGGAACAACGATGAAAAGAAATCTCAAAACCGATACGTGGCTCGTGACGGCCGGACGGCCTGAAGATGCAGGTGACCCGCTCAACTGGCCCATCATACCGGCGTCGAATTTTCTGGCCGGCGGCGGGCAGGTGTATGCACGAGACGGCGGCATACCCGGCTGGGAAGCCCTGGAGTTCGTCGTTGGCGGACTGGAAGGTGGCGAGGCGGTGGCGTTTTCCTCCGGCATGGCGGCCGCCGCCGCCGTCTTCGATCTGCTGCCGGTGGGCGCGCGGGTGGCGTTGCCAGACGAGTGCTACCACGGCGTTTCCGAGCTTGCCCGGCGTGGAGAGGCCAAGGGCGCCTGGTCGGTGGAGCGTATCGCGGTGGAGAACACCGCGGGATGGTTGGAAGCGTTGCGCACGCATGAGCTCGTCTGGCTGGAATCCCCGTCGAACCCTTTGCTCACGGTTGCAGACCTGGGCGCCATTGCCGGCGCGGATCGAAAGCCCGGTGGCCTGCTTGTGGTCGACAACACGTTTGCCACGCCGCTTAATCAGCGGCCCCTCGAACTCGGTGCGGATATCAGCCTGCACTCGGCAACGAAGTTTATCGGCGGGCACTCGGATCTGCTTGGCGGCATCCTGATCGCCACCGAGCCGTTGCTTGTTGAAAAATTGAGGGCCTCGCGCAGCGTGAATGGCGCAACGCCCGGTTCGCTGGAGTCCTACCTGGCGCTGCGTGGCGCCCGTACCCTGTCCGTTCGCCTCGAGAAGGCCCAGGTATCTGCCCTGAAACTAGCGAATTGGCTGGCGAAGCGGGCCTGCGTCGATCGGGTTCGCTATCCCGGCTTGGTCTCGCACCCCACGCACCGTCTGGCCGCCGCGCAGCTGGATGGCTTCGGGGCGATGATCTCGTTCGACCTTGCAGCCAGAGCCGAGGCTGCAGACGTCGTTTGCGACAAAGTCCGCGTCATTCGGCACGCGACCAGCCTGGGGGGCGTCGAATCGACCATGGAGCGTCGTGCGGCCGTGCCCGGTCAGGAGCACTTGCCGCCCGGCCTGCTGCGGCTCAGCGTGGGCATCGAGAATTGGACGGATTTAAGGGACGACCTCTCCCAGGCCCTGGCTGCAGCCGGCCTGGAGGTTGACGAAGGAGATTCAGCATGAAGGAACCCGGCGGCAAGCGTTGGAGCATGGCGGACATATCGCAGAAGCAAACCACCCGGCGCGTGGCCGTGGCCGGCGGGGAGATTCGCGTGGGCGAAGAGGCATTTCAGCGCATCCGCGCCGGCACCATGCCCAAGGGGGATCCGCTGGCGATGGCGGAAATCGCCGGTATCCAGGCTGCCAAGCAGACACCGTCGCTGCTTCCGCTGTGTCACCCGATCTCGCTCAACCGCGTGCTGATTCATTCCGTGCTTCGCCCTGAAACGTTCGGGATAGAACTTTTCTGTGTTGCCGAGATAGCCGAGAAAACCGGTGTCGAGATGGAAGCGCTGACGGGTCTGTCCGTGGCGCTGCTGACCGTCTGGGACCTGACCAAGCCTGTCAACCCCGCGCTGGCAATCACCGGCCAGAGACTGCTTTACAAGTCCGGTGGCAAGAGCGGGACCTGGATTCACCCGGACGGGATGCCGCAAGAGGTGGCGATAATTCTGGAGGAGATGGGTTTGGTGGCGTAGCGCGGATTCAGCCGTGTTCCGCGCATCGCCGGCAATTGACCCACTCGGTCTTTCCGCTGGCGTAGTGTTCTTTTTTCCAGATCGGTAGCCGCACCTTGAGTTGGTCGATAACGTAGCGGCAGGCGTCGAAGGCCTCCGCCCGGTGAGGTGAGGCGACACCCACCACCACGGCCGCCTCGCCCAGCTCCATCAGCCCGGCGCGGTGCACGGCGGCAGCCCGCAGGATTCCGAACCGCTTTGTGGCCTCGGACAGTATGGTTTCGCCTTCTTTGACGGCCAGCGGTTCGTAGACCTCGTACTCCAGTCGCAACACCGCCTGGCCCTCGTTGTGATCGCGAATCCAGCCTTCGAACTGAACGTAGGCGCCGCAGCGGGGGTCGGTGAGTTGGCCGCGGAAAAGATCCAGGTCGATAGGCCGCGTCGTGACGCTGAAGCGCTTCATCCGCCCGCAACAGGTGGGAAAAAGAGTACCTCGTCACCCTCGCCGATCTCGGAATCCCACCGTGCCATCTCGTCGTTGATTGCAACCAGCGAGCTTTCCCAAGCCTGGAGCTCTGCGTAACGCGAGCGGCATTCGTCGAACAGAACGCGCGGGGTGCATGCGCGGGTTTCGACCGTCTCGGTCTCGCGGCCGGCCGCCTCGCGGAATGCAGCGAAATAGCGCACGGTCACCTGCATGGCTCAGCCTCCCATCCGGTACATTTCGACCTTGCTCTCGTCGTGCCGCCCATCACCGCGCTCCTCGCTGTAGCGGTCGGTCCTGGCGGCCCAGACGTCGTGGATTTTCTGTTGAACCTGGCCGGGACCGTCGCTGTGTCGGATCAGCGGCATCAGGTTGGTGCCCCGGTTGGAAAACAGGCAGGTGTAGAGAATGCCGTCGGCGGTGATGCGGGCACGTGTGCACCCGCCGCAGAACGGCTGTGAAATCGAGCTGATTAGCCCGATCTCACCCGCACCATCGAGATAGCGATAACGCCTGGCGGTCTCAGCCGGATTGGTCGAGACCAGCGATTCGATCGGCCATCGCGCGTTGATCCGCTCGACCCATTCCGCGTTGGGCACCACGTCTGCCGGGTTCCAGTGGTTGCTGTTGCCCACGTCCATGAATTCGATTAGCCGGACGGGGTGGCCGCTGCCGCGAAAATGAGCCAAAAGATCCAGAACGGTATGGTCATTGACACCCTTTTGCACGACCGTGTTGATCTTGATGCGCTCGAATCCGGCCCGTTCAGCGGCGGCGATTCCGGTCAGTACCTCTTGCAGGTCGGCTTTACCGCCACTGATGGTGCCGAGAATGTCCGGATCCAGTGTGTCCAGGCTGACGGTCAGCCGCCCCAGTCCGGCTTTCGCGAGGTCGTCCGCGAGGCGGTCCAGCATCACGCCGTTCGTGGTCAGGGCAATGTCGTTCAACCCGGGGATTTCCGCCAACTGCTCCAGCAGTGCCGGCAGACCGGGGCGGATCAGCGGCTCGCCGCCGGTGATCCTCAGTTTGTGTACGCCCAGACCCACGAAGGCCTTGACTAGGTTGATGATTTCGTGGTCAGTGAGCAGTTTTTCCAGCGGCAGGAACGAACCTTTGCCCTTCATTGAACCGAGCGGCATGCAGTACGTACAGCGGAAGTTGCAGCGGTCGATCACCGACAGGCGCAGCTCGCGAAGCGGGCGTTGCAGCCGGTCACGCGATAGCTGTGTGTCAACGGGGTGGAGTGCGAGGGGTCTGTCCATCACGTCGCGCGCTCAGCCGATGTTCTTCTTCATCATTTCGTTCTTTTTGAATTCCTGGTAGCGCTCGAGCGTGTTCTGATAAAGGTTCACGACCTTCCTGATGCCCGTGGCCTGCAAGGCGCCTTCGTTACCCGCCGAGATGTACGTGGCGTAAATGCCCGAAGCCATCATCAAGGCGCCGGAGACCAGGGCCGGATCGACGCCGTCGTCCTTCATCTGGTTTGCCAGTTCGATAAAGCGGTTGGTGCATTCCTGGTGTTGTTTTTCCAGTTCGCTCACGTGAACTCTCCGCAGGCTTCAAAAGGGGGACATTGTAACGTGACTTGATGTTCGATGCCGGGGTGGAACGGTTGTTCAGTCGGTGCACTCCAGGCCATCCAGTACCGTCAGTCGAATCAGCGCGAGCTCGCCGGCCTCAAAGCCGGTCTCGGTCGGGTTGAAGCGGGCGGTACCGGAATCGCAGGCCAGTTCCAGTTCAAGCCGACCCCACGGTAGCGATTCGACCGTGTCGGGGTCAAAGCCGGCGCCGAACACGCCACCGCGGGTCGTGTACAGGTCCTCGAATACGAACGTGCTGTCGTCTTCGTGCGTTCCCACGCCGTAGAACCAGCGGCGCTGACCCCCGGCGTCGTAGCTGAACCAGTAGACCAGGATGCGGAGGTCATCCAGCACCTGCAGGATATATCCCTCGCCCGAGTGCGACGGGTCGTACCACGAGCCGCTCAGGCGTGACGCCTGGTGCGAAGGGACACCCGGCGTCGGATCGGATTCATCGCAGGGAAGGGCCATCACATTGGTGAGCCGATCCAGCTTCATCCGCCCCTGGCGAAGCGGCCCGCTGTCGCCGTCGATCACCCAGTCCATCACGCCGGAATCGCAGCCTGACCAGGTAAAGCTGGCCGATCCGATGACCGAGCGCGTCACCTTCTCCGGATCGAAACCCGGGCCGAATTCTCCACCGCTGACGAGGATCATTTCGGGAAACACGAGGCGGTTACCGCGCACCTCGCCGACCGCGGTGTACCAGTCCTGCTTACCCTCGGTGTCGTAGGTAAACCAGTACATCACCGCGCGCTGATCCGCCAGCATTTCCACGAGAAAACCCTCTCCGGACCGCTCGATATCGAACCAGGCCGCGGATGTGCCCGGCGCGAGAACGAAGGGATCGCCCAGGTCGTCCGCGGTCGCCTGTACGGTCAAGGTCGTATCGACGCCGCCGGTATCGCCGCCGTCCAGGCCGATGGCGGCCTCGTAACCGGACCAGGCCCCGTTTTGCCAACGGGCGACCGTGGCGGGATCGGCGTCGCTCTGGATGCTGACCAAGTCGCGCACGCCGACGCCGAGGGTCAGGTCCACGATGCCCTGCAAGGCCGCCAGGTTGGCCTCGTTGGCCGGCAGGGAGAAAGACCACTCGGCCGCATCGTCACGGTACCGCAGGTACCCGCCGGGCGCCCCACCGGCCGTATCCAGCCAGGACGGTTCGCCGAGTTGCCCGGTGATTTCAGCCGCGTCGGACGTGATCGTGCGCTCTATTCCCAGCAGCCCGGACGATTGGCCGGGCAAGGCGGCGACTTCTCCGTTCTCGCGCCATCGCATGGGTTTGTCCCAGGCGACCCATGCGCGGTAGTCGCGCCCGACCTGCAGTGGCTGAGCCTGGAAGCGGAAGAGGCTGCGGTGCCGTGCATCCACGACGTCCCACCCGGCCGCGAACACGGTGGCACCGGTGGCGTCGTCGATCAATTGCAGTGATTTCAGCGAGGGTGGCGCGGTCTGCTGGTAGTAGGCGACGGCAAAGGTCTGCGCCAGCTCGGTGCGAACGCGCTCGACCTGCGACTCGGGCAGGATGAATCCGTCGTGTCCATTGCGGCCGAGGCCGCCGTAGTCCGCGCCCCCACCAGGCAGGCCGTCGTGCTCGCCGCCGGACGGTTCGATCTCCAGAGTCCAGGACGGCACTTCGTAAATGTAGGTGAAATACTCGTCGGTGGTACCGATGCCCTGGTTGACTGGCAGGTTCCAGCGGTTTGCGTACCAGTAGTATTTTCCAGCCGGGAACGATTGGTGATGCCTGGTGAAGGTCGACAGGAGCCGCTCGGTCAGCAGGGTCAGTCGGTCGTTCGTGCTCCGTTGCCAGAAGTGCACCTGGGAATAGGAATGCAGGTCGGTGAACAAGCTCAGCTGGTCTGCAGGACCGAGCTGGGCAGCGGCGTCCAACGCCTGGATTTCCGGCTCGGACGCCGCGTGTGCGCCGTGATACACCAGGTCGGACGTGTCGTACGACGAACGCTCGCTGCTGGCCCAGAACGGTTCATTGTTGCGGTTGAGATCGACACCTTGCAGGTGATCCGCTTCGGTCTGCAGGTCGTCGTCCGCTCCATGCATGTTTTTGCGGCGCATACGGCCGTCGCGCGGCCAGTCTTCGGGGTAGCGAGGGTCGGCGCCCACCCAGTTGAAACTCGGTGTGCGCTGCGTTTGCAGGTAACCGTCGACGTTGAGCACCGGGATGACCAGGATATTGGCGTTGTCTCGCAGGTACGCGACCAGGGCGTTGTCCGGACCGGCCCCGGCGATCAGCTCGATGATGCCAGTGGCCACCTCGGGCGACTGCCACTCTCGAGCGTGAATGCCGCCGTTGGACAGCATGGCCTGCTCGGGCAGCCCGTATGCGGTTTCGTGGTCGGCGTCGCCGAGTTGATACACCCAGATGGGTCGCCCCGTGTAGGTCGAGCCGATCACCTGGCCGTGCACCCACGGCGTGGTGGCGGCCAGGTCCTGATGGCGCATGTGCAGCCCGTCGTAACTGCGGAATCCGTTGAACGGCAGCGCGGTGTCTACGGGTATCGGGACGGGGTATCCAAGGGCAATACGGGAAGCATCGGATGCCGACGCGTTTTCGACCCACTCGACCAGGCGCGCTGCGTTGGCCTCGCCGAAGGTCAGCAAGACGATGGACGCAATCAGCCAGGCCCGCATCATGGCGGTGCCTCGGTTTGCAGGCGTGACTGCAGGGCCAGGGATGCGCGCCGCGACGCCAGACCCGAGTTCTTGTCCGCAATTTCGGCCAGCCGGTCCAGCGTGGCGGTGTCGTTGCTGTCGGCCAAGGCCAGTGCGGCAGTTCCGCCGAGCATCGGATCGTCCAGCAACCCCATCAGGAAGTCGACGACCGCGGGCCGGTGAATCACTGCGGGTGCGAGTTCTGCCAGCAGGATCGAGGCGGTTGCGGCATCCGGCAGCCCGGGAGCGGAGAGCAGCACCGTTTCGGTATCCTCGGCCGAGAGGTCGGCTCGTGCCCTACGAATACGCTCGACGTGCCCGGAGCCGGGTTGCGCGAGCGCGTGGATCAAATCGTCGGGCGTAATGTCGTCGAAGGGGGCTTCGGGCTCCGCGGCACGTGCCCATTGCGCCAACGAACCGCTCGCGGCGGCGCGGATGTTGTAAAGAGGCACACCCACCCCGGGGTATTCTTCATGGGCCACTCTAACCCGGGCTCGCGTTGTGGCCAGTCGCTCCAGGATCCGGCTATCGACGTAGCCGGGCGGAAAATCACCCAGCGCTGCGGCCAGCTGCTGGAGTACCCGGTCACGCTCCACCGCCGGGAGGGCTGGGTCGTCCGCAATCCGGTTGACCTCTTTCAGCAGCACGTCACTCTGGCCATCCCGCGCCAGGTGATAGAGATACTCCAGGTTTTCCGAGATCGCGTGTCTGTCCTGTGCCGCGAGGGCCGCGGCGCGGTTCCAATTGGGTGCAGGCATGTCGTTATCGGCCGCCGCTGCAGGAAAAACAGCGCTGCTCAGGATCAGTAGCGATACGGCGATACGGAACATGATTCCATAATAGGCCATCAGGGCGCTGCTCCAAAACCGATCGCGCCCGTTGATTTCAAGTATGCGATCAAACGAGAATAGACGGCCAAGAGAGAGACCAGGGAGTCGGCATGAACGAATGCATCACCGCGCTGGAATACGAAGGCGGAATCACCGCGATCGACAGCGGCATGGTCCGGCCGCAGATGGCAGCCTGTTACCTGCTCGAGACCGGGTCCGCCGTGGCCGTGATTGAAACCGGCAACGCCGCCAGCGCCGAACGCATCCTGAAAGTGGCGGCCAGCCGTGGGCGGGATCCGGAAGAAATCAGCCACGTAATCGTCACGCACGTCCATCTCGATCATGCCGGCGGTGCCGGTACGCTGATGCAACGACTGCCGCAGGCGACTCTGGTGGTGCATCCGCGCGGCGCGCGCCATCTCATCGATCCTTCGAAGCTCGAGGCCAGCGCCCGAGCCGTTTACGGCGACGAGAAATTTGACGAGATGTACGGCACGTTGTTGCCGGTACCCGAGGACCGCGTCCGCATCATGGAGGACGGCGATTCGTTGCGGGTGGGTGGTCGAACACTGGAATTCATGGACGCGCCCGGGCATGCCCGACATCACTTCACGATCTGGGACGAAGAAACTCGGGGTTGGTTCACCGGCGATACCTTCGGCCTGTCCTACCGTGAACTCGACACCGGGAACGGCGCCTTCCTGTTTCCGACCACTACGCCCATCCAGTTCGATCCCCCGGCCCTGATCGATTCGGTGGATCGCATGATGGAACGCGACCCCGAACGTATGTACTTGACTCACTTCGGCCGGGTGCAGGACCTGGACCGCCTGGCTGGGGACATGCGTGCAGGTGTGGATGAGTACGTCGAACTGGCGAAGCGGTTTGAAGGGGCGCACGACCGCACGCGGCTCATTGAAGAGACGATGATGGCGCAGTTGATGCAGCGCGCCCGAGATCACGGAGTCACGCTGGACGACGAAAAGCTCCGCGAGACCTTCGCGGGTGACGTCGTCCTGAACACCCAGGGCATCGAGTTCTGGTTGGTGCAGGGCCGCCGCTGAGCCGGCCCCGGGCGGTTGAGCCGCGGAAGTACTTCAGTTTTTCTTTGTAGGATCGCGAGAGTTTGACGGTGTGGCCGTTGTCGAGCGTGAGG
>JABDPF010000079.1 GCA_013042915.1 Lysobacterales bacterium | reverse complement strand
TTCGGGAGGCGAGAAACGCGCACAGGATGACCAGGCCCACCATGACCAGCAAGAAGCGGTTGGAGCGGTGGCTCGGCGATTCACTCAAGGGGACCGGACCTCAGTTTTTTGAGCGCGCCGCGCTTTTTCTTGTCGTCCACGCGACGCTTTTTGGCCGCCCTGCCCGGCCGGGTCGGAATGCGCTTGCGCGGCACTCGGGCGGCCTCCCGGATCATGTCACAGAGGCGCTCGATCGCCTCGGCGCGGTTCCTGTCCTGGGTGCGGTGGTTTTGCGCCTTGATCACGACTTCGCCTTCCGAGGTCACGCGCCGGTCCTGGCTGGCCAGCAGGCGCGCCTTGACGGGTTCCGGCAACGAGGAGGACCGTACGTCAAACCTCAACTGCACCGCGGTGGCCACCTTGTTGACATTCTGCCCGCCGGCGCCCTGTGAGCGCACAAAGGTCAGGCAGACTTCGTCGTCCGCCAGCGACAGCGTGTCATCGATACGAATCATCGTGACCCATTGTAGGAGCGGCGTGGGCCGCGATAAAGGGCTGGGGGTATGGACGGTTATCGGCTTGGGGCAGGCCTGGGCCGCGGTACCGGACGAAAAAAGGCCGGGCGATTGCCCGGCCTTTCGATTCGCGACTGACGTCGCTTCTACATTGCTTTAGCGTTTGGTCAGTCGTCTTCGGTAACGGCCTTCATGCTCAGCCGGATACGGCCCTGCTTGTCGACCTCCAGGACCTTGACCTTGACCACTTCGCCCTCGGTGACCACGTCGGTGACGTTCTCCACGCGCTCGTCGGAGAGCTGGGAGATGTGCACCAGGCCGTCGCGGCCCGGGGTCAGCGTGACGAAGGCGCCGAAGTTCATGATCTTGATGACCTTGCCTTCGAACACCTGGCCCGGCTCGATGTCGGCGGTGATCTGCTCGATGCGCTTGCGCGCGTCGTCGGCCGCCGCCTTGTCGACCGAGGCGATGGTCACGGTGCCGTCGTCGGCGATGTCGATGGTGCAACCGGTTTCCTCGGTGATGGAACGGATGGTGACACCACCCTTGCCGATCACGTCGCGGATCTTGTCCGGATGAACCTTGATGGTCATCAATCGCGGCGCATACTCGGACATCTCGGAACGTGGCTCATGGATAACCTTGTTCATCTCGCCGAGGATGAAGTTACGGCCGTCTTTGGCCTGCTCCAGCGCGATGCGCATGATCTCCTCGTTGATACCCTCGATCTTGATGTCCATCTGCAAAGCGGTGATGCCCTGCTCGGTGCCGGCCACCTTGAAATCCATGTCACCGAGATGGTCCTCGTCACCCAGGATGTCGGACAGCACTGCAAACCGGTCGCCTTCCTTGATCAGGCCCATCGCGATACCCGCTACCGGCGCCTTGAC
Source organism: Lysobacterales bacterium (assembly GCA_013042915.1). GTDB lineage: Bacteria > Pseudomonadota > Gammaproteobacteria > Xanthomonadales > SZUA-36 > JABDPF01. The sequence continues at coordinate 54,544 of JABDPF010000079.1, read as the reverse complement.
CGGCACGCCGGCATCCATCAGGGCCAACGAGGTTCCGCATACCGACGCCATGGAGGACGAACCGTTCGACTCGGTGATCTCAGAGACCACGCGAATCACGTAGGGGAAGTCCTCGAGTTTGGGCAGCACGGCGGCCACGCCGCGGCGCGCCAGGCGGCCGTGCCCGATTTCGCGGCGCTTGGGGCCGCTCATAAAGCCGGTTTCGCCCACGCAGAACGGCGGGAAGTTGTAGTGCAACATGAACGGGTCTTTGTACTCACCCGTGACCGCATCGATGATCTGCGCGTCACGGCCCGTGCCCAGAGTGGTGGCCACGATGGCCTGGGTCTCACCACGCGTGAACAGGGCGGACCCGTGGGCGCGAGGCAAGGTCCCGCACTCCACGCTGATCGGCCGGACCGTGCTCAGGTCACGACCGTCGATGCGAGGATTGCCGGACAGGATGTGCTCGCGAACCAGTGATTTCTCCAGCTTGGAGAAGGCGCCGGAGACCGCGTCCTTGGCGGGAGCGTTCTCGTCTTCCTCATTGCACATCGCCTCGATCAGGCCTTTCTTGACCTCGTCGATCGCGGCTCGGCGCTGCATTTTGTCGGCGATGCCGTAGGCGGTCACGAGACCGTCCTTGGCTGCGGACTCGACCTTGGCGGCCAGATCCTTGTCTTCTTCGGGCGCCGCCCATTCCCAGGCCTCGGCACCGGCTTCGTTGGCCAGTTCGCGCACGGCCTGGACAACCGCCTTAAGGGCTTCGTGCCCGAAAGTCACGGCGCCCAGCATCACGTCTTCGGACAGCAGGTTGGCCTCGGATTCGACCATCAGTACCGCGTTCTCGGTTCCGGCCACGACCAGGTCCAGGGCGGATTTTTCCAGTTGGCTGGCGGTCGGGTTAAGGACGTAGCTGCCGTCGATGTAGCCCACGCGGGCTGCGCCGATCGGGCCGGCGAAAGGAATGCCGGACAGCGCGAGCGCGGCCGATGTGCCGATCAGCGCGGGAATGTCACCGTCGACCTCGGTATTCGAGGACATCAGCGTAGCGATGACCTGCACTTCGTTCATGAAGCCTTTCGGGAACAGTGGGCGGATGGGCCGGTCGATCAGGCGGCAGGTAAGCACTTCCTTCTCGGTCGGACGCCCTTCGCGCTTGAAGAAACCACCGGGGATACGGCCCGCGGCGTAAAATTTTTCCTGGTAATTGACGGTCAGAGGGAAAAACGGGCGACCGGGATCGGCCTCTTTCCTACCCACGACCGTTACCAGTACCACGGTATCGTCCATCACGACCTTTACCGCGCCGCCGGCCTGGCGGGCGACCTGGCCCGTTTCCAGCGTTACGGTGTGATCGCCATACTGAAACGTCTTTGTCAGCTTTTTCACGTTGCTCTTTTCCTGTTTTAGTCCTTCATTGAAATTCATCTACGCAAGCGCTCCGGCAGATTCAGGATCTGCCAGAGCGGATGCCGTGTCGTGATGCAGGCTTGTCAAAAGCCGATGCCGGTCGAGCCACGTTGACAGCCGGTTTCGCCATGAGCGAGACGGGCTGCCGCGCAGTCAGCGGCGCAGACCGAGGCGCTTGATCAGGTCGCGATAGCGCTCGATATCCTTGTTCTTAAGATAGTCGAGCAAACTGCGGCGCTGATTGACCATGCGCAGCAAACCGCGGCGCGAATGGTGGTCGCCCTTGTGTGACTTGAAATGGTCGGTGAGGTACTGGATGCGCCCGGTCAACAGGGCGATCTGTACTTCAGGTGAACCCGTGTCGCTATCCGAACGGGCATACTCTTTGACGATTTTCGCTTTTGTATCTGCATCAAAAGACATGGTTCCTTCTCCATATCTAGAGCAACGAAGCCGGTAGTGAAACGCGCGGTGCCGAACGAATTTTCGAGCCAGCGCGCTTGAGTACAGACTCCGGAGCCCATGGGTTTAAACAAGCAGAGCAGTATAAGGCTTCACGACTGTTGGTGCAATGAACGGTGCAACGGATAGTTATTAACCCGGCCGCGGTGTGCTCTATCCCTTTCCAGGGGACGTTCGAGCCTTCCTTGGGCACTCTTCGGGCGTTCCCGACACCCGAAGCCCCTGGAAAGGGATAGAGCACACCACGGCCTCGACCAAGCCAGTCGAGGAGGCCTTCGGACCTGGAACAATCTCCAGGCCTTGGGGCGGTTTCGAAGGACCGAGCACGTTTGAATCACGCCTTTCCCGCACTTCGGAAAAATAATCGAGCCAAGACAAATTACCGCTTAATTATTTGCCGGCTGCAGATTCATCACGCGCCTGGGCTTTAAGGCCTGGCCGGTGACTTCGCCGAGTCCGAGCAGGTGGTTTTCGGGGCCGTAGACACGAATCATACCCGGGTCGGCGGTGCCGGCATCGACGGGATTGCCGTGGGAAAATCGGATCGCGGCGGGTGCCACCAGGTCAATGCGGGGCCAGTCCGTGAGGCCGGCGTCCGGCGGTAGCAACAGGTCGTCGCCCTTGCCCTGCTCCACCGTCGCCACGACGGTTTCGAGCGAAACCATGCCGCTGTCGAAACAACCCGAGGCCGTGCGCCGAAGTTCGCGGAGATGGGCGCAGGTTCCAAGGCTCGCGGCCAGGTCCTCGGCCAGGGTGCGCACGTAGGTACCTTTCGAACATCGAACACGGAATTCCAGGTCCGGCGCATGCCAGGACAGAACCTCGAGGCGGTGTATCGTGATGCTGCGTGGCGCTCGCGCTACCTCTTTGCCTTCGCGCGCCAGCTTGTACAGCGGCTTGCCCTCGTGCTTGAGGGCGGAATACATCGGCGGGACCTGCTCGATCGTGCCGCGAAAGGCCTCCATGGCGGAATCGATGGAATCGCGATCGAGTGGCGGGTTCTCGTTCTCGAGGACCACGGCGCCCTCGATATCGCCGGTCTCGGTGGCGATGCCCAGGCGCGCACGGGCTTGGTAAGTCTTGTCGGCGTCCAGCATGAACGCGGCGGTCTTGCTGGCCTCGCCGAGGCAGACGGGAAGCAGGCCGGTGGCGAAGGGGTCGAGCGTGCCGGTGTGCCCGGCCTTGCGGGCCTGGAACAACCACCGGATTTTCTGCACCGCCTGGTTTGACGACAGCCCGGCCGGCTTGTCCAGCAGCAGAACGCCGTGGACGTCACGCCCATTGCGGCGCCGCCCCATCAGTTTTCGGCGTCGTCTTTCGCGCCTTTATCGCCGATTTTCGCCTCGTGGTCGTCCGCGTGGCGATCCGACGATATGGCCGACTCGATCAGCTCGTCCATGTGACGGCCGGTTTCCACCGACGCGTCGTGGTGGAAATGAAGTTCCGGTACCGAGCGAATGCGCATCGCCTGACCCAACTGCGTGCGCAGATAGCCCGATGCCTGGTTGAGCGCCTTGATGCTCGAATCGGCCTTGTCCGGCTCGAACACGGTGACGAACACCTTGGCATGGGCCAGGTCGCGGGACACCTCGACGTCGGAGATACTGATGAAACCGACACCGGGGTCCTTCACCTCTTTGTGGATGATGCTGGCCAGTTCTCTTCGCAGGGATCCGGCGACACGCTCAGATCGCTTAAACTCACGAGGCATGTCGTAGTCCTACAGCGTGCGGGCAACTTCGATACGCTCGAAGCACTCGATCTGGTCGCCAGGCTTGACGTCGTTGTACATCTTCACCCCGATACCGCACTCGGTGCCGGACTGGACCTCGTTGACGTCGTCCTTGAAACGGCGCAGGGACTCGAGCTCACCCTCGAACACGACCACGTTGTCGCGCAGAACGCGGATCGGGTTGTGACGGCGCACGACGCCCTCGACCACGATGCAACCGGCGATGGCGCCCAGCCTGGACGAACGGAACACGTCTTTCACCTCGGCCAGGCCGACGATCTGTTCCCTGACTTCGGTACCGAGCAGGCCCGTGATGGCCTTCTTGACCTCATCGATCGCGTCGTAGATCACGCTGTAGTAGTGCAGGTCGAGCTCATGTTCCTGGATAACCTTACGCGCGGTGGCATCGGCTCGAACGTTGAAGCCGATGATGATCGCGTTGGACGCCTGCGCCAGCGACGCATCGTTCTCGGTAATCGCGCCCACGCCGGAGGCCACCACGTTGACGGCCACATCGTCATTGCTCAGTCGGGTCAACGCGTCGCGCAACGCCTCGACACTGCCCTGCACGTCCGCGCGGATCAGAAGATTGACGCTGGTCTGCTCTTCCTTGCCCATGCTGTCGAACAGGTTCTGCAGCTTGGCTGCCTGCTGACGGGCCAGGCGCGTTTCGCGTTCCTTTTCCTGGCGGGTGGCGGACGCTTCACGGGCCTTGCGCTCGTTGGCCACGGCCAGCACCTCGTCGCCGGCCGCCGGCACCCCGGACAGCCCCTGCACCACGGCCGGCATCGACGGACCGGCCGCTTCGATGGGATCGCCGCTTTCGTCGAACATTGCCCGAACTCGGCCAAATTCCTGACCGGCAAGGATCATGTCGCCGCGCTTGAGCGTACCCTGTTGGATCAGCAACGTTGCGATCGGGCCACGCCCTTTGTCCAGACTGGACTCGACCACAACGCCACGCGCTTTCATGTCGGGCACGGCCGTCAATTCCATCACTTCGGCCTGCAGCAGCACCGCTTCGAGCAGGGCGTCGACGCCTTCGCCGGTCTTCGCAGACACGTTGACAAAGATATCTTCACCGCCCCAGTCCTCGGGAATGACCTCTTCCTTGGACAGCTCGGTACGCACCCGGTCGAGGTCCGCCTCGGGACGGTCGATCTTGTTGACCGCCACGATGATGGGCGTGCCCGCTGCACGTGAATGCTGAATAGCTTCCTTGGTCTGTGGCATGACGCCATCGTCAGCCGCGACGACGAGTATGACGATATCGGTTGCCTGGGCGCCACGCGCACGCATCGCGGTGAAAGCCGCGTGGCCCGGGGTATCCAGGAAGGTTACGATGCCGCGATCGGTTTTCACGTGGTAGGCACCGATGTGCTGCGTGATGCCGCCCGCCTCGCCTTCGGCGATATGCGAATGACGAATGTAATCGAGCAGGGACGTCTTGCCGTGATCGACGTGACCCATGACGGTCACGACCGGGGGACGCGGAGCGCCCTCGCCCTCTTCCACGGTTTCCGCGGCGATCAGTTCGCTCTCGATGTCCTTTTCCTCGGCACGCTTGGCGGAGTGACCCATTTCCTCGACCACGAGGATGGCCGTATCCTGGTCCAGGCTCTGGTTGATAGTCACCATCATGCCCATCTGCATCAGCACCTTGATGACCTCGCCGGCTTTGACCGCCATTCCCTTTGCCAGGTCGGCGACCGTGATCGCCTCTGGCACCGCCACTTCGCGCATGACCGGCGCGGTGGGACGGGAAAATCCGTGCTCCGAGGGGCGTCCGCCGGACGGCCGTCCGCGCACCCCGGGCTTGCGCCTACGCGAGGCGGCCCCGCCGGCCACGTGCAGTTCCTTGCGGCCGTAACGGGTGGTTTTTCCTTTTTTCGCCTTGCGCGCTTCTTTTTCTTTTTCGCGCTCGCGCCGGCGAGCCTGGGCATCCTCCGCCAGCTTGCGGTTTCGCTCTTCCTCGGCTTTGCGGGCACTTTCCTCGGCCTTGAGCCGCTCTTGCTCTTCCGCCTGGACGCGCTCTTCCACTGCTTTGCGCTCGGCCTCTTCCGCCGCCTTGCGCGCGGTCTCCTCGGCAACCTTGCGTTCCTCTTCCTCGCGCTTGACGCGAGCCGCATCGGACGCTTCCTGCTTGGCCCGCTCCTCGGCTTCGCGCTGCGTCCGCGATTCCTCGAGAATACGGCGTGCTTCCTCGCGGTCCCGGTCCTCGGTACCGATCTGCTCCTGGACAACCTCGCGTTTGACGTAAGTCCGCTTTTTGCGAACCTCCACGTTGACCGTGCGAGTGGCTGCGCGCGGTCCCGAGCCCGAGACCCGCAGTTCACTCACGGACTTGCGCTTGAGCGTGACCTTGCGCGGCGCGGTCGCGTCGCTGTCGCGCTTACCGTGGCTTGCGCGCAGATGAGCCAGCAGCGTTTTCTTGTCGTCGTTGGAAACCGCGTCATCCGGATCGCCGGCCTCGATGCCGGCATCGTTCAGCTGGGCAAGCAGCTTGTCCGTTTCGACGCCCAACACATCCGCCAACTGGGATACGGTTACTTTTGACATACGTTACTCCTTGAGTGCTTCCGGTTTGCCTGTTCGTCCGTGTTCTTCGCGTTCGAACTTACTGCTCTTCGGCGAACCAGGGGGCGCGCGCGGCCATGATCAGCGCCGCTGCTTCCTCGTCACTCATCTCATCAAATTCTTTCAGTTCATCGACCGACAGTTCAGCCAGATCTTCCTGGCTGCGCACGCCATTTTCTGCAAGGCGATAGGCGAGTCGTTCGTTCATGCCTTCCAGATCCAGCAGGTCCTGTTCGGGCGCATTCTCATCGAGTACTTCTTCGCGCGCGATCAGCTGGGTCAGTAGCGCATCGCGGGCGCGCCGGCGAATTTCGGTGACGATTTCCTCGTCGAACTCCTCGATGTCGAGCAGCTCCGATTCGGGCACGTAGGCGACTTCCTCGATATTGCTGAAGCCCTCGTGCACCAGGATAGAGGCCACGTCCTCGCCCACGTCGAGACGCTTCATGAAGCGCTCCAGGGTTGCCGTGCTCTCTTCCTCGCTTTTCTGCTCGGCCTGCTCGATGGTCAGGACGTTCAGCTCCCAGCCGCTCAATTCGCTGGCCAGGCGCACGTTCTGGCCGCCACGGCCGATGGCCTGTGACAGGTTCGACTCCTCGACCGCGATGTCCATCGAACGATTCTCCTCGTCGACGACGATAGCACCGACCTCTGCCGGCGCCATCGCGTTGATCACGAACTGGGCCGGGTTGTCGTCCCACAAGATGATGTCGATGCGCTCGCCGGCCAGCTCGTTGGAAACCGCCTGGACCCGCGATCCTCGCATGCCCACGCAGGCGCCGATCGGGTCGGTACGGCGGTCGTTCGAGCGAACGGCGATCTTGGCGCGCCGCCCCGGGTCGCGCGCGCCACCCATGATCGACAGCAGCTCCTGGCCGATTTCCGGCACCTCGAGCTCGAACAGGGCCACCAGGAACTCGACGATGGTCCGGCTGGCGAACAACTGCGGTCCGCGTAGTTCCGATTTCACTTCGTAAAGGTAGGCGCGCAGCCGGTCACCAGGACGAACCGATTCGCCCGGAATCATGTTGCGCTGGGATATGAATGCCTCGGCATTCCCACCCAGGTCGAGATAGACATTGCCGCGCTCGACGCGCTTGACGATGCCGTTCACGAGTTCACCCGCTCGGTCTTTGAATTCTTCGACAACCTGGGCGCGCTCCGCTTCGCGCACCCGCTGCACGATGACCTGCTTCGCGGTCTGGGCCGCGATACGGCCGAATTCCGCGTTTTCCATGTCCTCCTCGATGAAACCACCGAGCTCAACGTCCGCGTCGATCTTCGTGGCGTCGGAGAGAAACAGCTGAGCGTCCTCGTTTTCCATTTCTTCGTCATCGTCGATGACTTCCCAGCGGCGAAATGTATCGTATTCACCCGTTTCACGGTCGATTGACACGCGCACGCCGCGCTCATCCTCGCTGAGCTTTCGTGCGGCGGAAGCCAGGGCCGCCTCGAGCGCCTCGAATATGACCTCTTTGCTGACGCCTTTCTCGTTGGAAACGGCGTCCACAACCAGCAGGATTTCTTTGCTCATCGCGTCGTTCTCTCTTTCATATCAGTTGTTTTTATCCCGGCTCGCGGCCAGGATTGCCTCGTAATCCGGCACCAGCCGGGCCTTTGCGATATTTCCCATTTCTAGCACCACTTCGGCGCCGTCCTGTTCCAAAGTGACCGCGTCACCCTCGGCGCCCAGGATTTCACCCTTGAATTTCCTGCGCCCGTCCAGCGGTGCGAACAACGTGACGGCCGCCTTCTCACCTGCGAAGCGTGCGAACTGCTCGGCGTTGAACAGCGGCCGGTCCAGACCGGGTGAAGACACTTCCAGGTTGTAGCGACCGGATATCGGGTCTTCCACGTCCAGCAGCGCCGCGACCTCCCGCGAAACGCGCTCGCAATCCTCGATCGCGATGCCTTCCGGGCGGTCGATGTACAGGACCACCACCGGGTTTTTCGGGTTGCTCTGGTAGTCGATACCAACAAACTCGTAGCCGAGGTCCTCGACCAGCGGCTGCAGCAACGGTGTCAGCTTGGCTGAACTCAATTCAGTCTCCGTCTCCCGACCAGAGTAAAAATTTCGAAAAAATTCTGCAGGAACCTGCCTCAAAAAAACGGAATTTTCACTCTGACCGCATTCTTCGTCATGAATTACGGGCGTAAAAAAAGGGCTCGCTGGCCCCCCAGAACAAATTAAGGCCCCTGCCGGGGCCTTAACTACAAAACCTTGGTAGCGGGGGCAGGATTCGAACCTGCGACCTTCGGGTTATGAGCCCGACGAGCTGCCAGACTGCTCCACCCCGCATCAGCAAGAACGGAAGTCTAAAGATTCTGACCACCCTTTTCAAGAGCCGGCAGCGTTTAAAATCGGGGCGAGAGTCGAATTTCCCCGGAATTTCGACTCCGGTCCCCAGGCTTTCGCTTATTCTGTCGCTTTCCAGCGCCGTCAGGCGCCGAACGAACTCATGCAGATCTGGATCAGCGAACCGGAAAAAATACCCAGCCCGAGCATGATCACGCCATTGAGCGAAATGGCCGCACGGAAATCCACCGGCGCATCGATCGGTGCTTCCGTGATCGGCTCGTCGAAATACATCAGTTTCACCACGCGGATGTAGTAGAACGCCCCGATCACGGAGAAGACCACGGCAATGATGGCCAGCCATACGAGACCGGCATTCAGAGCCGCCTGGATCACTAACCACTTGGCGAAGAAGCCGACGAAAACCGGCACCCCCGCCATGGAGAACATCACCATGGCCATGATGGCGGCGTACCAGGAATTTCGTCGATTGAGTCCCTTGAAATCGTCGAGATTTTCGGCCTCCACGCCACGCGCGGACAGCATGATCACCATGCCGAACGCCGCCGCGGACATCAGCGCGTAGACGATCACGTAGAACATACCCGCGCCGTAGCTCTCAGCCGTGCCGGGCAGCAGGCCCATCAACACGAAACCCATGTGGCCGATGGTCGAATAGGCCAGCATCCGCTTGATGTTGGTCTGAGCGATCGCCGCGAGATTGCCGAACACGATCGACAGCACGGCCAACAGGCTGAGCATCTGCATCCAATCGCTCTGCAGGTCGCCCAGGCCGGTCTGCAGCAGCCGAAACGCCATCGCAAATGCGGCCATCTTGGGCACCGAGGAGATGAACAGGGTGGTCGATACCGGAGCACCCTCGTAGACATCCGGAACCCACATGTGAAACGGCACCGCGCCGAATTTGAACGCCAGGCCCACGACCAGGAACACCAGGCCGAACACCAGCATGATGTCGTCGCTGCCGCTAACCCTGACCGCCTCGGAAATCGCGACGAGGTCCAGCGTGCCGGTGGCGCCGTAAATCATCGACATGCCGTAAAGCAGGATGCCGGATGCCATCGACCCCAGCACGAAATATTTCATCGCCGCCTCGGAACCCTTGGCGGAGTCGCGGTCATAGGCCACCAGCGTGTACGAGGCCAATGCCAGCAGTTCCAGTCCGAGGTACACCATCACGAGGTTGTTGGCGGAGATCAGCAGCATGATGCCGAGCAACGCTTCCAGCGACAGCGTGTAAAAATCCGCACGGAACATGCGCGACTGGCGCAGGAAAAACTTGGCGTAAATAAACACCATGGCCAGCACGAAGTAGCTGAACAACTTCAGCATGTCGCCCATTTGGTCGCGCACGAAAGACCCGTTGAAAGCGAATGCCGACGCCGTCGGGTCGCCGCCGTAGTCAAAACGAAGCGTGATGATTGCCGCGAAAACCAACGTCACCATGGCGAGCAGGTAAACGATGGCGCGGCGCTCCTCTTTCAGGAACAGGTCCACGAAAAGAATCACGCAGGTCATGGTGACGACCCACAGTTCGGGGGCGATGAGTAAGAAATCCATGCGAGTCATATCATTGCCCCCCCAGCAGGACGGTCTTCGGTTGCTGAATATGCTGCAGCAACGAATCGACGGACGCGTGCATCAGGTCCACCAGTGGCGCCGGCCACAGGCCGACCAGCAGCACCGCAACGGCGAGCACACCCAGCACCAGCGCCTCGCGGGCGTTGATGTCCTCGAGCATCGCGACATCGTTGTTGGCGACTTTGCCGAAAATCACCCGCTTGACCAGCCACAGGCTGTAGGCCGCACCAAGGATGAGCGTCAGGGCCGCCAGGAAGGCATACCAGAAGTTTGCCTGGAACGCTGCCAGTATCACCATGAATTCTCCGACGAATCCGCTGGTGCCGGGCAAGCCGGAGTTGGCCATGAAAAACAGAACCGCCAGCGCCGCGAACCAGGGCATTTTGTGGGCCACGCCGCCGTAGTCCTTGATCATGCGGCTGTGCACCCGGTCGTACAGCACCCCAACGCACAGGAACAGTGCACCGGAGATAAAGCCATGGGAGATCATCTGTACCATCGCGCCCTCGACGCCGAGCGCGGCGCCGCGCCCGCTGTCGGTGTTCTGGAAAACGCCAAAGGCGATGAACATGCCGAGCGTGACGAAGCCCATGTGCGAGATCGAGGAATACGCGATCAGCTTCTTCATATCCTCCTGCACGAGCGCCACGAAACCGATATAAACGACGGCGATCAGCGACAAAGCGATGATGAGCCAATCGAGCGCCGCCGCGGCGTCGGGGGTGACCGGCAGGCTGAACCGGATGAAACCGTATCCGCCGATCTTCAGCATGATGGCCGCCAGGATCACCGAGCCTCCGGTCGGCGCCTCGACGTGCGCGTCCGGCAACCAGGTGTGTACCGGCCACATTGGTATTTTCACCGAAAAAGCCGCCAGGAAACCCAGGAACAGCCACTTCTGAACGTTCAGCGCCAGCGGGAACTGGTGCCACTCCAGGATCGACCAGGTGCCTGACTGCAGGTACAGGTAGATCAGGCTGATCAGCATGAAGACCGACCCGAGGAAGGTATAGAGAAAGAACTTGATCGTTGCATAGACCTTGTTCGGCCCGCCCCAGATACCGATCACCAGGAACATCGGAATCAGCATCGCCTCGAAAAACGCGTAGAACAGCATTGCATCCAGCGCGGCGAAGACGCCCACCATCAGGCCTTCCATCAACAGGAAGCAGGCCATGTACTGATGGACCTTATCGGTAATGACTTCCCAGCCGGCGATCACCACCAGCACGCCGAAAAACGTGGTCAGCAGGATCAGCGGCACCGAGAAGCCGTCCACACCGAGCGCGTAGTTGATGTGGAAGGTCTCGATCCAGGGCTTGAGTTCACTGAATTGCATGGCCGCGGTCGACGTGTCGAAACCGGTAAACAACGAAATGCTCAGCAGGAACGTCAACCCGGCGACGATCAGGGCGAGCACGCGCGACAGCGCGGCGCGGTGTTCACCGGCGGCAAGGACGACCACGGCGCCGAAGATCGGCAGCCAGATCAGGGTACTGAGGATGGGCCAGTTGGATGTCATGGTTATTTTTCGCCCCTCTGCTTACAGCATGACCCAGATGGCCAGGATGCCAATCAGGCCGATGATCATCGCGAAGGCATACTGGAACAGGAATCCGCTTTGCCAGGTTCGTACGCGCGCCGACAGGCTGCCCACCAGCTTGGCCGAACCATTGACCAACCAGCCGTCGATCAGGCCGGCATCGGCCTTCTTCCACAGCCCGTTGCCGATGCGCAGCGTGTTACCGATAAACAGTTTCTGGTACAGCTCGTCCACGTAGAATTTGTTTTCCAGCAGTGCGTGCAGGCGCGGGAATCGCTGCGCCAGCGTGCCCGCCAGGGCCGGCCGCACCATGTAGACCAGGGTGGCCAGTACGAAGCCGCCCAGCATCAGCCAGAACGGTGCGGTCTGTAAGGCGTGCTGGGCCATTGCCGTGGGGCCGTGGAAATGTTCACCGACCGCGGCCAGCACATCGTTCTGCGGCAGCACCGTGATCGAGTCACTCAACCACCCGGTGAACAACACGGGGTCGATGGTCAGGTAACCGATGACAATCGACGGGATGGCCAACAGGATCAGCGGCACGGTCACGACCAGTGGCGATTCCTTCGGCGCGTGCTGGAGGACACCGTCCGGCGGATGGTGCCCTGCCCCGACGTCCACCGTGTAACGCGGCTTGCCGTGGAAGGTCAGGTACAGCAGTCTGAAGCTGTAGAACGAGGTCACGATCACACCCAGCAGGACCGCCCAGTAAGCCACGCCGGCGCCCCAGCGAGACGAAGCATGTACCGCCTCGATGATCGCGTCCTTGGAATAGAAACCGGCAAAGAACGGGAAACCGATCAAGGCCAGGGTGCCTACCCACGCAGTAATCCAGGTAATCGGCATCTGCTTGCGCAGCCCGCCCATGTAGCGCATGTCCTGCTGATGATGCAGCGCGATAATCACCGAACCGGCGCCCAGGAATAAAAGCGCCTTGAAGAAGGCGTGCGTGCCGAGGTGAAAGATCGCCGCTGAGTACGCGGACACGCCCAGCGCGACGGTCATGTAGCCCAGTTGCGACAGGGTGGAATACGCGATTACCCGCTTGATGTCGTTTTGGACAATGCCGACCAGGCCCATGAAGAAGGCGGTCAGCGCACCGATCAACATGACGAAGCTGAGCGCGGCTTCGCTGAGTTCGAAAAGCGGCGACATGCGCGCCACCATGAAGATACCGGCGGTCACCATCGTGGCCGCATGGATCAATGCGGAAATCGGGGTCGGGCCTTCCATTGAATCAGGCAGCCACACGTGCAGCGGCGCCTGCGCCGATTTGCCCATGGCGCCGATGAACAGGCAGATGCAGATCACGGTGATCCATTGCCATTCCACGCCGGGAATGATGCTCACGCTCTGACCCTCGATACCGGGCGCTGCGGCGAATACTTCGAAGTAATCCATGCTGCCGAAGCAGTACAGCACGGCAGCGATGCCGAGCAGGAAGCCGAAGTCGCCCACGCGGTTGACCAGGAACGCCTTGAGACCGGCGTAAACCGCCGACTCGCGATCGAACCAGAAACCGATCAGGAGATAGGAAACGAGGCCCACCGCCTCCCAGCCGAAAAACAGCTGCAGGAAGTTGTTGGACATCACTAGCATCAGCATCGAGAAAGTGAACAGCGCGATGTAGCTGAAGAAACGCTGGTAACCCGGATCGTCCGCCATGTAGCCGATGGTGTAGATGTGGACCATGAAGGAAATGAACGACACCACGACCATCATCAGGGAGGACAGGTGGTCTATCAGGAATCCGATTTCGAATTTGATTCCGTCGGCTACCATCCACGTGTAAACACTGATGTTCTGCGTGCCCAGCCCTTGGTACATCTGCAAATAGAGCACGTAGACCGACAGTGCGAACGAAATGGCCACACCGAGGATGGTCACCCAGTGCGACCCGGCTCGCCCGACCTGGTTGCGCAACAGCCCCGCAACGGCAGCTGCCAGCAAGGGAAGCAAAGGAATCAATATCAGAATGGTTTTGAGGGACATGTCAGCGTCAACCCTTGAGGTCGTCGAGTTCGGCCACGTTGATGGTCTGGCGGTTGCGGAACACCACCACCAGTATCGCGAGGCCAATCGCCGCTTCGGCCGCGGCGACGGTCAGAATGAAAAAGACGAACACCTGGCCGTCGAGGTTTCCGAGGAAACGAGAGAAAGCCACGAAATTCATGTTCACCGCGAGCAGCATCAGCTCGATGCACATCAACAGGATGATCACGTTCTTGCGATTCAGGAAGATGCCCGCGGCACTGAGGCAGAACAACAGGGCGCCCAGGGTCAGGAAATGTGCGAGTGTCAGCATGTCGTTCAGCCCTCCTGCCTGGGTTCGGGTTTCATCTTGACCAGCCGCACGCGCTCATCACGCTGCACCTGGACCTGCCTGGACGGGTTCTGCCGGTGCGCACCGCTGCGGTGCCGCAGCGTGAGCGTGACGGCGGCAATGATCGCCACCAGCAGGATGATGCCCGCCACCTCGAACGGCAGCAGGTAATTGGTGTAGAGCACCTCGCCCACGGCCTGCGTGTTGCTGTAGCCCTCGGGATGCGGAGGGGGCGACGGGAACGCTTCGGGTCCGAAGCGGCTCTTGGTCCAGATCACCAGCAGGAATTCCGCCGCCATCAGCCCCGCCACAACGAGACCCACGGGCAGGTAGCGGATGAAGCCCTCGCGCAATGGCTCGACGTTGATGTCCAGCATCATCACAACGAACAGGAACAACACCATCACCGCACCCACGTAGACCAGGATCAGGATGATCGCGAGGAATTCGACCTCCAGCAGCATCCAGATGGCGGAAGCACTAAAGAAGGTCAACACCAGGAAGAGCGCCGCGTATACGGGGTTGCGAACCGATATCACGGCTACCGCCGATGCGAGCATGACCAGGGAGAAGGTATAGAAGACTATTTCATAAATCGGCATCGTTCAGGCTCCCATCAGCGGTATGCCGCGTCCTGTCTGCGGTTGGAGGCAATCTGTTCCTCGTATCGGTCGCCCAGCGCCAGCAATTGCGCCTTGTTGACGACGCTTTCTTCGCGTTCTTCGAAGTGAAACTCGTGAACGTCCGTCAACACGATGGAGTCCACCGGGCAGGACTCTTCACAAAAGCCGCAGTAGATGCACTTGAAGAGGTCGATGTCGTAACGCGTCGTGCGGCGGGTGCCGTCCTCACGCTGGGTCGAATCGATCGTGATCGCCAGCGCCGGGCACACGGCCTCGCACAATTTGCAGGCGATGCAGCGCTCTTCGCCGTTAGGGTAGCGGCGCAGGGCATGCAGCCCGCGAAATCGGGGTGACTTCGGGGTTTTCTCTTCCGGGTAGTTGATCGTGAACTTCGGCCGGAAGAAATAGCGCAGGGTGACGCCCAGCCCCTGCCATAGTTCGAGCAGAAGCAGGCTCTTGAAGTATCGGCTAACGGCATTCATGTTCAGCTACCCCTCACGACGATGCCAGACACGGAAATCAGCGCGGCAACCATGACCCACACGAGCGTGATCGGCACCAGCACTTTCCAGCCCAGCCGCATGATCTGGTCGTAGCGGTAGCGCGGGAACGTCGCCCGCCACCACAGGAACAGGTACATGAAGAACACGGTCTTGGCCAGGAACCAGAAAATGCTGCCCGCGCCAAGGAAGGTATCGCCCAAGAACGGGACTCCCTCGAACGGCGATAACCAGCCGCCGCAGAACAGCAAGGCGGTCAGGCCGGAAATCAGGATCATGTTGGCGTACTCGGCCAGGAAGAAGACGGCAAAGCCGGAACCCGCGTATTCGACGTGGAAGCCGGCCACGATTTCCGATTCACCCTCCGCCACGTCAAACGGCGCGCGGTTGGTCTCCGCGACGCCGGAAATAAAGTAGATGACGAACAGCGGCAGCAGCGGCAGCCAGTACCAGTCGAACAACCCGCCCTGCTGAGCCTCGACGATCTCGACCAGGTTGAGGCTGCCCGCGAGGATCAACACCCCGACCAGGGCAAAACCCATCGCGATCTCGTACGACACCATTTGAGCGGTAGATCGCAGCGCGCCGAGGAAGGCGTACTGCGAGTTGGAGGCCCAACCGGCGATGATCAGGCCGTACACACCCAGCGACGACATGGCCAGGATATACAGCAGGCCCGCATTGACGTTGGCAATCACGGCCCAGTCATCGAACGGCACCACGGCCCAGGCGGCAAAGGCCGGGGCCAGCGACAGCACGGGCGCAAGCAAGAACAGGAACTTGTTCGCGTTCTCGGGCAGGATGATTTCCTTCAGCAGCAGCTTGGTGACGTCCGCGAACGGTTGGAACAGGCCCAGTGGCCCGATTCGGTTGGGACCGCGCCGGATCTGCATGTAGCCGATGACCTTGCGCTCTGCGTAGGTGTAATACGCGACGGCGAGAATCAGGGGCACCACCACCGCGAAGATCTTGGCGAGGATAAGGGCCAGGTAGATCGCCTGGTCAAGATAGGTCTCGGGCATCAGGCCACCTCCACTTCGATGGGGCCAAAAGCGGGGCCGAGTTTGCGGGTGGTGCAGGTCGCGCTGCGCAACCATGCCCCCCCTTGCGGCACCCTCTCGCTGATTCGCACTTCGAATTCTGCACTTTCACCGCCCTGCGAGACGCTCGCTCGCGCACCCTCATTCAGGCCCAGGCGTTCCGCGTCGACCGCGTTGAGGCCGAGCCAGTCGTTGGCCGCGTGGACCGTTTTCTGGAGCGGCTCAGCGCGTCGGCACAGCGCGTCCACGGCGTATATCGGCACGTCACCGATACGGTACAGCCCGCCGCCGGCGGATGAATCGACCGACAGTGAGACCCGGGAGGGCTCCATGGGTTGTTGCGCGACCGCGACCTGCATGTCCGATTGCAGCTCAGCCAGGCTCGCCTGCCTGAAGTCATCCAGTCCGAGTTCGCCGCCCAGGCGACGCAGGATTTTCCACCCGGATCGCGCCTGGCCTTGTGGCGTGGCCGCGGCGGCCCATGAAAGCACGGCGCCGTCGACGTTGATCATGCTGCCCTCGGATTCCGGTTGCGGCGCGAGCGGGAGAATCACGTCCCCCATCTCGTACAGGCCGCTGGCGGCGTGGGACGCGACAACGACCACCTTGGCCGCCGAGCGCAGGGCCTGCACGGCCCGGGCCGGGTTGGCGATGTCGAAGCCCGGCTCGATGCCCCACAGGACGTAAGCATTCAAGGGTTGTTCCAGCATCTGCTGCGCGTTCTTACCAGCCGTGGCTGCGGAACCCGCGGGGCCGCGGTGCGGCACTGCGCCCGAGAGCCATGCGCCGCGAGCATTTCCGCCCGCTGCGAGTTCGTTGAAGGCGCTGGAAGAGGCGCTGGCAATGAAGCGCGAAAGCGCTCTCAGCATGGCGGCCTGGCCGTGCGCCTGTGCGGACTGACCGAACAGGACGAGTGCGTTTTCGGCCTCGGCCAGGCGTCGGGCCAGCGTGTCCTGGTCTTCGCCCGGTCGTGCCTCGTTGACGATGCCCTGCACGGATTCGGGGGGTTCCTTGCCGCTCAGCTTGGCGACGGCTGCGGCCAGCGCCGCGAGACTGGAGACCTGGTCCTGCGGTGCGCAGATCGCATCGAGGCCGGTATCGAAATGAAAGTCCCAGTCCACCGGGTTGTAGGCCGCGACGGCAGCCCCGTTCCGCCATGCCTGGCGAACCCGGTGGCCCACGATAGGGGCCTCGTGGCGTGGGTTGCAGCCGACCAGCAGGACGGCGTTCACGCGGTCGAGCTCGGCAACGGGCATTTCAAATTGCGGCACCACCGGGGACATCGCGTCATCCGAGAAATCGGACTGGCGCAGGCGGTGGTCGATATTTCCGCTTCCCAGGCCGCGCATCAGTGCCTGGCCGAGAAACAACTCCTCGTTTGCGGAAGACGGCGACATCAACATACCCACGTCCTCACCGGCCTCCTTGAGAATCGAAACGACCGTCTCGACAGCCTCGTCCCAGGAGACGGTTTTCCAGACGCCGTCCTTCTTGACCTGCGGCTCGAGCACCCGGTCGTCCGAGCACAGGCCCTCCGGGCTCCAGCGGTCGCGGTCGGTTAGCCAGGTTTCGTTCAGCGTATTGTTTTCACGGGGAACCGTGCGCAGAACTTTACCGCGCCGGGTGTGGTGATACAGGTGACTGCCCACCCCGTCGTGCAGCGCGATCGACGGCCGCGCCATCAGTTCCCAGGCGCGCGCCTGGAAGCGGAACGGCTTGTTGGTCAGCGCGCCGACCGGACACAGGTCGATCACGTTGCCCGACAGCTCGGAATCGATGCTGTTCTCGACGCAGGTGCTGATTTCGAGGCGATCGCCACGCCCGACACCGCCCAGTTCGTTCGTGCCGGCGATCTCGTCCAGGAAACGGACGCAACGTGTGCAGTGAATGCACCGTGTCATCTCGGTCTGTATCAGCGGCCCTACGTTCTTGTCCTTGACCACGCGCTTGCGCTCGACGAAGCGCGACACCGAACGCCCGTAGCCCATGGCCTGGTCCTGCAGCTCGCACTCACCGCCCTGGTCGCAGATCGGGCAATCCAGCGGGTGGTTGATCAGCAGGAACTCCATCACGCCATGCTGCGCGTCGATGGCACGGCGCGAGGTGGTGTAAACCTTCATTCCGTCCATCACCGGCGTGGCGCAGGCAGGCACCGGCTTGGGCATCTTCTCGACGTCGACCAGGCACATGCGGCAATTGGCGGCAATGCTCAGTTTCGGGTGATAGCAAAAACGCGGTATCTCGATGCCGGCCTTGTCCGTCACCTCGATGATCATTGCGCCCTTTGGCGCTTCCAGGGCGACGCCGTCGACCTCGATGCTGACCGTTTCGATGGCGGCTGTTTCCATTTCTGTGCTCATGCGGCCTGCCCCTGCTGATCTTCGACCATGGAGCGGCCGTGTTTGATGTAGTACTCGAATTCATCCCAGTAATGGCGCAGGAAGCCCTGCACCGGCCAGGCGGCTGCTTCGCCAAAGGCGCAGATGGTGTGTCCCTCGATCTGGCCGGCCGCCGAGCGCAGCAACTCGAGATCGCCCTCGCGTCCCTCGCCCGCCACGATGCGCATCAGCATGCGGTGCATCCAGCCGGTACCCTCTCGGCAGGGCGTGCACTGGCCGCAGGACTCCATGTGGTAGAACTGCGCGATACGGGTACAGGCCTTGACCATGCAGGTGCTGTCGTCCATCACAATGACCGCTCCGGAACCCAGGCCGGAGCCGACCTTGCTCAGCGAATCGAAATCCATGGTGCAGTCCATGATGATCTCGGCCGGCAAAACCGGCATCGAGGATCCGCCCGGAATCACGCCTTTCAGGGTGGCGCCATCGCGCATGCCGCCTGCCATTTCCAGCAAATCGGCGAAAGGCGTGCCCAGCGGTACCTCGTAATTGGCGGGCCGCTTGACATGGCCCGAGACGGAAAAGCACTTTGGACCGCCGTTGTTGGGTTTGCCGACTTCCAGGAACCACCTGGCACCGTTGCGCATGATCGCCGGCACGGAAGCCAGGGTCTCCGTGTTGTTGATCGTGCTGGGCGCGCCGTAAAGACCGAAATTGGCCGGGAACGGCGGTTTGAAGCGCGGCTGCCCCTTCTTGCCTTCGAGCGATTCCATCAGTGCGGTCTCTTCACCGCAGATGTACGCACCGGCGCCCAGAGCCGTGTAGATGTCCATGTCGATACCCGAACCCTGCACGTCTTTGCCCAACAGCCCGGCCTCGTAAGCTTCCACGAGCGCCGCTTCGAACCGCTCGAACGGCTCGTGGTGGAATTCGCCGCGAAGGTAGTTGTAACCCACCGTGGCGCCCATCGCGTAACCGGCGATGGCCATGCCTTCGATGACCGCGTGCGGGTTGTATCGCAGGATGTCGCGGTCATGACAGGTGCCCGGCTCGGACTCGTCCGAGTTGCACAGGATGTACTTCTGCATCGGCGCCGAGCGCGGCATGAAACTCCATTTCAGGCCGGTCGGAAAACCGGCGCCGCCCCGTCCCCGAAGGGCCGATTCCTTGACCGTGTCGATGATGTCCTCCTGCGGGGTCTTCTCCGCCAGGATCTTTTTCCAGGCCTGGTATCCGTCCGCAGCGAGGTAGGTGTTGAGCGTCCAGGGCTGCTCTTGGTCAAGCGTGTTGAATACGACGTTGTGTTCAGCCATGGCTTACTCCAGCCCGTCCAGGAGGACATCGAGCTTTTCGGTGTCCAGGTGTTCGCGGTAATGGCCGTTGACCACCGCCATCGGTGCGCCACAGCATCCGGCCAGGCACTCTTCTTCCCGCACCAGGGTGACGCGACCGTCATCGGTCGTGCCACCCAGCTCCACGCCCAGTTTTTTCTCGGCATGCGCCACCAACTCGTCCGCCCCGTTCAGCCAGCAGGAAATGTTGGTGCAGATGTGTACTTTGTGGCGACCCACCGGCTCGGTGAAGAACATGGAATAGAAAGAAACCACCTCGTGCGCCCAGACCGCCGGCAGGTCGAGGTACTCGGCCACCGCCTCGGTCAGTTCGCTGGTGATCCATCCGCCATTCTGGTCCTGCGCCGCCATCAGCGACTGGACCAACGCGGAGCGTTTCTTGTCTTCCGGGAATTTCGACACCCAGTGGTCGATCATTTTCCGGGTCTGTTCGGTCAGCATCGCGGCACCGTTCGTCGTTTCGTTCATTAGCGATCCACCTCGCCGAATACCAGGTCCATGGTGCTGATGATGGCCACGGCATCCGCCAGCATGTGGCCCGATGCCAGTTCGTTCATACTGGACAGATGCGCAAAACCGGGCGCCCGGAAGTGGGCTCGAAACGGTTTGTTCGCGCCATCGGAAACCATGTAACAACCGAATTCGCCCTTGGGCGCCTCGACCGCGGCATACGTTTCGCCCTCGGGTACCGCGTAGCCCTCGGTAAAGAGCTTGAAGTGATGGATCATGGCTTCCATGTCGTCCTTCATTTCCTCGCGGGTTGGCGGGATGACCTTGAAATTCTTCAACATCACGTGACCCGGGTTTTTTTTCAGCCAGTCCACGCACTGCAGGATGATCTTGGCCGACTGCCGCAATTCCTCGACGCGACACAGGTATCGGTCATAGCAGTCGCCGCTAACGCCTACCGGCACGTCGAAATCAACCTGGTCATACATCGCGTAGGGCTGTTTTTTGCGCAGGTCCCACTCCACGCCGGAACCACGCAACATCACGCCCGTGTAGCCCATCTGCACGGCCTTGTCGGGGGACACGACACCGATGCCCACGGTGCGCTGTTTCCAGATGCGGTTGTCGGTCAGGAGTGTTTCGTACTCGTCGATCTTGCTCGGCACGTCGCGGGCGAATGCCTCGATGAAATCCAGCAAGCTGCCTTCGCGCCATTCGTTGCGACGCTTGAGGTCCTTACCCTTGGTCCAGCGCGTTTCCTTGTACAGCGGCACGGATTCCGGCAAGTCGCGGTACACGCCGCCGGGGCGGTAGTAGGCCGCATGCATGCGGGCGCCGGACACCGCCTCGTACATGTCCATGACCATTTCGCGTTCACGGAAGCAGTACAGGAACACCGTCATCGCACCGAGGTCGATACCACAGGCGGCGATCCACAGCAGATGGTTCGAAAACCGGGTGAGTTCGTCGAACATCGTGCGGATGTACTGGGCGCGCGGCGGCGGCTCGATGCCCAGCAGTTGCTCGATGGCGCGCACGTAGGCGTGCTCGTTGCACATCATCGACATGTAATCGAGACGGTCGAGGTAACCGATGCTGTGATTGAACGGCTTGGATTCGGCCAGTTTCTCGGTAGCACGGTGCAGCAGGCCGATGTGCGGATCAGCGCGCACCACGGTTTCGCCGTCCATTTCCAGCACCAGGCGCAGCACACCGTGTGCCGCGGGGTGCTGCGGGCCGAAATTCATTGTGTAGTTTTGGATCTCAGCCATTGTCATCTGCTCCCTGCGCAGCGGCCTCTTCGGCCTGTGCGTCGGCGGCAAGGTCTACGTCGTCGGTCTTGTAGCGCGAATCCTCTCGAAGTACGCGCGGCACGGTCACACGGGGCTCGATGGATACCGGCTCGTAAACGACGCGACCTTTCTGCTCGTCGTAGCGGACCTCGACGTTGCCGATCAGCGGGAAGTCCTTGCGGAAGGGGTGACCGGTGAAACCGTAATCGGTTAGGATCCGGCGCAGGTCGGGATGCCCTTCGAACACGATGCCGAACATGTCGAATGCTTCGCGTTCGTACCAGTTGGCGGAGCTCCAGATATCCACCAGCGTAGGCACGACCGGCAGGCCCTCGTCCGGCGCAAAACACCGCAGGCGCAATCGCTGGTTGTGTCGATAGGACAGCAGGTGGGCGACCACGGCGAACCGTTGCTGGACATTTCCGGCCTCGGGTCGCTCGGACCATTTGAAACGCCCCGGGCCGAGGGCTTCCACGCCGCGGCTGAACCCTTCCTGGGAAGCGTCATCGGTTTCCCATTCGGATAAACCGTATCCGAGATAATCGACGCCGCAAAGATCGGTGAGTTGATCGAAGCAGAAATCGTCGTCGTCGCGCAGTGCGCGGCAGACTTCCTGCCAGTCATCGACGCCGACGTCCAGCGTGGTGATGCCGGCCAGCGTGGCTCCGACGGTGACGTGGTCACCGAATCGCTCGGTGAACCGGTCAGAAATCGCTTTGGCTGTCTCGTTCATGCCCTTACCTGGCGATGGTGGATTCGCGGCGGATTTTCGCCTGCAATTGGAGGATGCCGTAGATCAGCGCTTCGGCGTTCGGCGGACAGCCCGGCACGTACACGTCGACCGGTACGACTCGGTCGCAGCCCCGGGTGACCGAGTAGGCGTAGTGGTAGTAACCGCCGCCATTGGCGCAGGAGCCCATGGAGATGACCCACTTCGGGTTGGACATCTGGTCGTAGACTTTGCGAAACGCGGGAGCCATCTTGTTGGTCAGCGTGCCGGCCACGATCATCACGTCGGACTGGCGTGGGCTGGGCCGGAAAATGACACCGAAGCGGTCGAGGTCATAGCGGGCGGCGCCGGCCTGCATCATCTCGACCGCGCAACAGGCGAGACCGAAGGTCATCGGCCACATGGACCCACTGCGCGCCCAGTTGAGCAGCGCGTCAATGCTGGTGACGGCAAAGCCGCGATCCATCAGCGGATTGGCATCGGCGCTGGGCCGGAGGATGTCGTCGACTTCCGCCAGCGGTACGGGATTGTTTATTCCCATTCCAGGGCTCCTTTCTTCCACAACCAGATGAACCCGATCACGAGTTCGATGACAAATATGAACATGGCCACCAGACCGACAGTGCCGAGTTCATCCAGAACCAGCGCCCAGGGGATAAAAAACGCGATTTCCAGATCGAAAATGATGAACAGAATGGCCACCAGGTAATAGCGCACGTCAAATTTCGAACGGGTGTCCTCGAAGGCTTCGAAGCCGCATTCGTAGGGAGACGCCTTCTCGTCGTCGGGCTGTGAATGCCCGAGCAGTTTGCCCAGGATGCCACCGGTCAGCAGCAGCACGGCGCCGAGCACGAGTGATATGACGATGAAAATCAGAACAGGAAAATATTCTGCGAGCATGCTCGTTTCTCTCAGGATGGAGCCAAGGATTCGCGGTGGGCGAATGATTCGGGCAATTTTACAGGCAGCCCGTCACGATGTGAACCTGAAAACAGGCTTAAAATGGCATCAATTGACCGAGCGCAAGTAAATTAATTTTTCGTGATACAAGGTTCGGCGTCATATAGCCGGGTAACGCCGGGCTCAATGGCCTCGTCCTGTTTAACGCTGGAGAGATGTATGAGCACCCTCGATACATGGAATCGCCTCGCGACCAGGCCGGGCGGCAAATGGCTTTTTTCGCGCATGGTCTGCCTGAAGGCGCCCTATTTCTCCAGCATCCGGCCAACGTTCGTGGACCTTTGTCCCGGGCGCGCGGAAGTGACGATTAAAAAGCGCCGGGCCGTGTTCAATCACATCGGCACGGTCCACGCGATCGCCATGTGCAACATGGCCGAGCTGGCGGGCGGAACCATGACCGATGTCAGTGTTCCCGCGACCCATCGCTGGATACCCAGGGGCATGACCGTGCGCTACCTGCTCAAAGCCACAACGGACCTGCGCGCCGTTGCTATTCCCGAATCGCCGTTTCCCGGGCCAGGCGAGTCCGCCGACTGCCCGGTGCGGGTCGAGGTGACCGACGCCGAGGGCGCTTTGGTATTCGATGCCGGGATCACGATGTACGTTTCGCCGCGCAGGTAACAAAAAACCCCGCAGCTTGACGCATGCGGGGTCTCGTTTTTGATGGTGCCCAAGGCCGGACTCGAACCGGCACGGCTTTCGCCACTACCCCCTCAAGATAGCGTGTCTACCAATTCCACCACTTGGGCCTGATCAACCGATCCGTTCGTCAACCGTTGCCGGTCGTGCCGTCACGACCCTCGCCGCTCTCGACGGGCGGAAGATCATCGACCGAGGTTTCCCCGGTGGCGCTGTCCACGGCGGGCATCCCGTCCGTCACCGGCTCGAAGGCCGGAATATCCGGCGCGGACTCATCGGCGTTGAACAGGGAATCGCCGGTGTCATCCTCGGCAGTCGGCAATGTCTCGACCACGGCGGCCTCGGGCTGGCTGTCGGCAATGACGCCAAGGCCAGTCTCGGGGGCGTCCATCATCCGCGACACCAGGATGGCCATGGTCAGACTGATCGTGCAGAACAACGCGGCCAACACCCACGTGGTGCGGCTGAGGAAATTACCGGCGCCGCGCGATCCGAAAACCGTGCCCGACGCGCCGCTGCCGAATGCTGCGCCCGCCGTCGCCCCCTGCCCTTTCTGAATCAGGACAAAGACGACCAGGGCGATCGCGATCAGCACGTGAAAAATGTTCAAAAGCTGCATAGTGAATCCGTTAAGTTGTACTTCGTCCGGAAAATCAGTCGACGGCGTTGCGAATCGCGAGGAAATCCTCGGCTTTCAACGAAGCGCCTCCGACGAGGCCGCCGTCAATGTCTTCCCGGGCAAATAAATCGGCGGCATTGGAACCGTTCACACTGCCGCCGTACAAAATTCGTAGTTGACCCGCAATTATAGCATCCAACGCGGCAAATTTGTCACGGATGAATGCGTGAACCGCCTGGGCCTGTTCCGGGCTGGCGGTTTTACCCGTACCGATCGCCCAGACGGGCTCGTAGGCCACGATGGCGTTTTCAAACGACTTGACACCCGAGCGTTCGAGGACGGCGTCGAGCTGCCGGCCCACGACGGATTCTGTAATACCGCCCTCGCGTTCTTCGAGGGTCTCTCCAACGCACAGAACCGGCTCGAGGCCGGCTTCCAGCGCCGCGGCGAAGCGCTTGGCGACGTCTTCGTCGGATTCGCCGTAAATGGAACGCCGCTCGGAATGTCCGACCAGCACGTAACGGCAAGCGAAGTCGAGCAGCATGGAGGCCGCGACCTCGCCGGTGTGCGCGCCTTTCTCCTGCGGGTTCACCGTCTGGCCGCCCCAGGCGATCTCGCTGCCTTCGAGTTTTTTCTGAACCTCTGCCAGGTACGGGAACGGAGGGAATACCGCCATGTCGACGTTCCTCTCGTCCCGGCTGCCCTCGAGCAGCCCGTCGAGCAATGAGTTCACCATGGCCTTCGAGCCATTCATTTTCCAGTTGCCGGCAACCAGGATCTTGCGCATCGTCATGTCCTTGCGGGTAGTGTCTGAAGGCGCCGTAGAATACCGGCGGCCCGCCAAATACTCAAGGGAGGACCCCGCCTCACGGCGTGAGCAACTCGTAGAGCCCGATTTCCCGCGCGGTCGTGCGCCCGATGCGGCACTGGTCGAGCGACGAGGGGATGGCCGAGCGCCCGAGCCCCAGCGGCAAGCGGCCGCCCATGATCTCGGCGAAGCGCTGCGGATAGAGCGGTATGCGATCGGGCTCGGCAAAGCCGTCCGGATGGATCGGCTCCCCGGTACTCAGCACGTACTTGTCGGTGGCACCCAATACGTGCAGCAGTTCATGCGCGAAAACCACGTGGTTGGTCGCCTGGTAGCGCTGACGGGCGTAAGCCCGAACGATCCCGTAGCGGCCCTTGCGCATACCCACGGAGATGCCGACTTCCTCGTTGTCGTTGAGCGTGTGATACAGCACGAACATCTGGATGTCGGCATTGACGAGGTCGTGCGCGAAACTCTGCCTCCAGGACCACCAGCGCATCTTGAGGCTCCACCATGCGATGTGAACGGTGTCGAACTGGCCGGGCACGGTTGGCGGGAGTTCGCGACTGACCGGCGCCAGTTGAAAGCGGAACGCGGGGGTCACGGTCAGGCCGTAAGCACGGGCCTCCCGTTCGAGAAACCGGTTGACCACGTCAAACTCCCCCATTTCCAGGCCGTTGACAAAGCCCTCGGTGGCCGGCTCCTGGTCGGCGATAATGGGATAGACCGTCACGAGGATCGGCCGCTCCCACGATGCCATGCGCCTCTCCGTCATCCAGGTACCGACCACGATCACGAACAGGATGCTGAGCAGCACCACGATCCGC
This sequence comes from Lysobacterales bacterium, assembly GCA_013042915.1. GTDB lineage: Bacteria > Pseudomonadota > Gammaproteobacteria > Xanthomonadales > SZUA-36 > JABDPF01. Next base: position 28,438 of record JABDPF010000079.1, on the reverse strand, counting down.
ATGAGTTTGAAAACGCTCAAGACCCCGCGACCATCATCTTTCGCAGCAGCAGCGAGCCGCAATGCACGTTTCCACGGGTGTCGATGTCGTCACCGGCAGCCACGATGTCGGCGAACATGGTCTCCAGGTTTCCGGCGATGGTCACTTCCTCGATCGGTTGGACGGTGTTTCCCTTCTTCACGAGAAAACCGGACGCCCCCCTGGAGTAGTCACCGGTCACCAGGTTCACGCCCTGTCCCATCACCTCGGTCACGTAAAAGCCCTCGTCCAGCGAGGAGAGCAGGTTGCCCTGCCGTTCCCCGCCCGCGGGCAGCAGCAGGTTCCGCACACCCCCCGCGTTGGCCGTGGTCTCGAGCCCCAGCCGGCGCCCGGAATAGGAAGACAGCACATATCCGTCCAAAACCCCGGCATCCACCAATCGGCGTTTCCGCGTGGCCACGCCCTCGGCGTCGAACCAGGCACTCGAGGCGCCGCGCTTCAGCCAGGGACGCTCTTCCAGCATCAGCCATTCCGGGAACAGCCGGTCGCCTGCGCGCCCTTTCAGAAACGTGGCGTTTCGGTACAGCGCCGATCCCGTCACGGCCCCCACCAGGTGACCGATCAGCCCGGTGGCGACGCGCGGGTCGAACAGGATTGGCATCTCGGCCGTGGGTAACTGACCGGCACCGAGTCGTTGCGTCGTTCGCCGGGCCGCTTCTTCGCCCGTACGGCGCACGTCTTCCAGGTCGTCGAGGCAACGGCGGCTATCGTAACCGTAATCGCGCTGCATGCCGTCCCCACTGCCGGCCAGCAAAACACAGGACTGGCTGTAACGCGTGCCGGCCCGGCGGCCGACGAACCCGTTCGAATTACCGTACACCGTCAGCCCCAGCCCGGCATTGAAGGCGGCGCCCTCCGAATTGCTGATTCGCGGGTCTTCCCGGCCGGCCGCCTCGCAGGCCAGCGCCCGTTCGATGGCAAAGGATGCGTCAACGGCAGAGGGATGCCAGAGGTCGAGATTTCGCTGCTCGGTTGCCAACAGATCGGGGTTCGCCAGCCCGTTGCACGGGTCCTCCTGCGTAAAGCGGGCGATGTCCATCGCGTGGCCAACGCAAGCGGCAATCGAGGACGTGCTGAGGTCGGCGCTGCTGGCCTGGCCCTTGCGGCGACCGATGTAGACGGTGACCGTGACACCCCTGTCCTGCATGTGCTCCAGGGTTTCGACCTCGCCGAGACGGACCCCCACCGACAGCCCCTGGCTGCTACTGGCGTGCACCTCGGCATCGCTGGCGCCCAGGTCACGGGCCTGCCGCAGGGCGTCCCGCACGAGGCCCTCCAGGCGGTCGAGTTCGGCTTCGCGGTCCAGGGCCGGCTGCGCTACCATGGAGGATTCATTCATGTGTTAGCCCCTCGGTGAAGGAACGGGTCGTGGAAAAGGAACGGGAAAGAAACGCAAACGGCATCGAACAGGAGCCGGCCAGCAAGAGCCAGCGCAAGCGTGAAGCCCGGGAGATACAGTCCCTCGCGAAACGCCTGCTGGCGTTGAGCCCGGCCCGCCTGGACCAGGTGCCGATGGACACGACCCTGCGCGCAGAAATCGACCGGGCCCGGGCCATCCGCTCGAACGGGGCGCGCAAACGCCAGATGCAATACGTGGCCAAGCTGATGCGTCGGGACGACCCCGGGCCGATCGAAGACGCTTTGGCGTCGTTCGACGCGGAAGCGAAACAAATCACCGCGCGGCAACATCGTTGCGAAGCATGGCGCGACGTGCTGATTGACGAGGGAGACACGGCCATCGGGCGGCTGTTCGAACAACGCCGCGACGCGGATCCCCAGGCCATCCGCCAACTGGTGCGAAACGCGCGCCGCGAAGCGGGCCACGACCAGGCGCCGACGGCCGCACGCGCTCTTTTTCGGCTTCTGCGTGAACTCGACGAGTCCGGTCCGCTGCCTCCGTCTTCGAGCCCTTAGCCCGGGCCATCTGCCGGCTCCCCACGTTCAGCCCTCGGTTCCGCCAACGGTGAGTCCGTCGATGCGCAGCGTCGGCTGACCCACGCCCACCGGCACGCTCTGACCTTCCTTGCCGCAGACACCGACGCCCGCGTCCAGTGCCAGGTCGTTGCCCACCATGGACACGCGCGTCATCACTTCGGGGCCATTTCCAATCAGCGTCGCTCCCTTCACGGGCCGGGTTACCTTGCCGTTCTCGATCAGGTAGGCCTCGCTTGCCGAGAACACGAACCGTCCCGAGGTGATGTCGACCTGCCCGCCGGCGAAATTGACGGCGTAGAGGCCGCGGTCTACCGACGCGATGATTGCGCCGGGGTCGTGCTCGCCGGGCAGCATGAAAGTGTTGGTCATGCGCGGCATGGGCAGGTGGGCGAAGGACTCCCGGCGGCCGTTGCCCGTAGGTTCGACACCCATCAGGCCGGCATTGAGCTTGTCCTGCATGTAAGCCCTGAGCACGCCGTTCTCGATCAACACGTTCCTTCGGGTGGGCAGGCCCTCGTCGTCGATGGTCAGCGAGCCCCGGCGGCGCTCCAGCGTGCCGTCGTCAACCACGGTCACGCAGTTCGCGGCGACCTTCTCACCCAGCCGCCCGCTGAATGCAGAGGTCCCCTTGCGATTGAAATCGCCTTCCAGGCCATGCCCCACGGCCTCGTGCAGCAAAACGCCCGGCCAGCCGGGGCCGAGGACCACCGTCATCGTGCCGGCAGGCGCAGCCACCGCGTCGAGGTTGAGCAAGGCCTGGCGAACCGCTTCATCGGCCATCTGGCGCCAGGCCCCGTCGCGCAGCAACTCGGTGTATCCGAAGCGGCCGCCTCCGCCATCGCTGCCCTGCTCGCGCCGCCCCTCCTGCTCGGCGATCACGCTGACGTTGAGACGCACCAGTGGCCGAACATCGGCGGCCAGCGTTCCGTCGCTCGATGCCACCAGAATCGTTTCGTGCGTGGCGGCCAGGGTGACCACGACTTGCTGGACTCTTGGATCCCGTGAGCGGGCGTAGGCATCGACCTGTCGCAGCAGATCGACCTTGGCAGCCGCTTCCAACGAACGGATGGGGTCCTCAGCGCCGTAAAGGGCCGGGGGCTGCTGGCGATGCCAGGCCTGCACCGACCCCTGCGCGCCCTGGCGGGCGATCGCCCTCGCCGCCCCGGAAGCGCGCAGCAGCGAGGGCATCACGATCTCGTCGGCGTAGGCAAAGCCGGTTTTTTCGCCCGAGATGGCGCGCACGCCCACGCCCTGCTCCACCGAGTGCGTGCCGGTTCGAACCAGCCCGTCCTCGAGCACCCAGCTCTCGTGCGCGGTGGCCTGGAAATAAAGATCGCCTGCGTCAACCGCGGGACCCATCAATTCCGACAGCGCGCGCTCCAGGCCCGCCTGGTCCAGGCCGCCGGGTTCCAGCAGTTGCCGCTCAGCCCTTTGTAAGGCGTCCGTCATTCGTTCATCCTCCTGCCCGCTCGACGTCGACGGGTTCGATTACGGGTTCGTCCCAGCTGCCGGTGATCGTGTACCGCACCTGGGTCGCTTCGGCCAGCGAGTCGTGAAGAAGCCCCTGCAAAGCCAGGCCGGCCGCCGCTCCGCCCGGTCCCGCTGCCAGCGCGCCGATGATGGGCAAAGTGTTGCCCACTCCCGGCCGAATGGTGATCACCTGGTCGTAACGTTGATCGACGAGGTCGGTCTCCCCGCTGACAGCGATGCTGGCGGAGCTGGACTCCAGCAACAGGTCGTTGGTAAAGGCCACGCCGTCGCGCAGCGTGAACGTCCCATTGGCCTGGTCGAACGAAAAACCGGACTCGAACACATCTCGAAAATCCAGCGCCAGGCGCTTGGGCAAGGCCGTGAAACTGACCAACCCGAGCAATCTTCCGGAGCCGGCACTCGCCCCTGTGATATTGCCGTCGACCACGCTGAATTCAACCTCCCCGTTCAGCCGCGAAAGCGCGAACCCGGCCGGGGAGCCCGCCCACTGGGCATTGAAGCTGACCAGGGTCTGCCCGCCCAGCACGGACGAGGAAATATCCATCGAGTTGAGGAAATCGCCCAGCGACTCGGACGCCATGCTGATACGGAAGTCCGATCGGTGACCGCTCTGCGTCAATGACCAGTCTCCGCTGGCCTGCAGCGAGAGCGCATCGGAAGTGGCGTCCACTTTTTCGAAATGCAGGCCCGACGGCGTGGGGTAGGCCTCGATCCGGGTTTCGCCCAGTTCGAGCCCGAGATAGGAAAAAGAACTCACGTACAAGTGCAGAACCGGAAGGTCCTTGGGGTCGGTCTCCATCGACATGCCGTCCGAGTCCGGCGCCCCCAGCACCAGCCGCTCGAATTCAGCGAACAGGCTGCCGGCTGCGTCCTCGCCGCCCGAATAGCGCACCTTGCCGTCGATGTCGGCAGACTCGAAGGCGATGGTCAGCTCGCCGCTGTCTTGTTCCACACCCAGCGCGACGTTCGAGAAGAGACGGTCGAGGAACCGTACTTCACCGGCCCGTATGTCATCGGCCTCCAGCGCCAGTTCGGCCATGCTTGCGCCCTGACCTGCCTGGTTTAGCGCGAGTTCGATCCAGCCGTCCAGGTCCAGCGTGGGGGTGGTTCCCTGGATTCGGAACGCACCCTGTGCCGGTGCCGCTGACCGCGAAGAACCCAGGTCCAGGAGGATGGCCTCCACACCGCCGCCCTCCTCGGCCAGGTCGATCGCCAGTGCGCCACGCTGCGCCAGGTTGATTCGCAACGGCCCGTCGCTGTCCCGGCCCAGCGGCAGGCTGAGGGCGAATGGCAAGCGCTCGGCGGATGGCTTGTAAAAGGGTGAAGGCAAGTCCAGGGCCACGCCCTCGAGCGAGGATTGGACATCCAGGGTGAGCGGTTGACGACCCGCGCTGAGGCCTATCGTCCAATCACTGCGACCGCCCAGGTGCTCCTCCAGCAGGGGCCGCACCCCGCCGTAGACGAGAAGATCACGGACGTCGAAAACACCCCGGAGCTCGGCGCGGAAAGACTCTTCTGCCTGCGAATTCACCGCGATGTCGAGGCGGACCGGTTCCTCGAGAGCCCGGCCCTCCAGATCCGTCGCCAGGAATCCCGTCTCATCGTAGCCGACCTCACCCCGAATAGCGGTGATATCGACTTGCTGGTCGGGCGCCCGGAACGCGGCTTCGTCGAGCAACACCAGGCCGTCCACGCCGAGTCGGCCTGGCGTGCGTCCCAGCGGCACGTCGATCGCGCCGCTGACCGTGGCCTGACCCGAGAATTCGAACGGCGTCAGGTCGACGCCGGCCCGGTCCAGCAACGGCGTCTGCCGCACGAATCCGAGCAGTCCCGGCAAATCGCTATCGGCCTGGTATTCGATCTTCAGCAGCGGGCGGGAGAAATCGGAAATGCCGGCGAACACCTCTTCGACCGGTACGCCACCGGTATCGGCAATCGACCCGCGCACTTCCATGCCTGGTCCCTGGAAACGCGCAACCACGTCGCTTCCGCCGGTCACGTCGGGCCAGTCCTCCCGGTAGCGAATGACCGGGGTGTCGATCCAGGCCACGGCCTCGAAGCGGCCCTTACCCTCGCGGAAAGGCCAGTTATCGAGGTCACCGTGGATCTGCGCGCGGGCGAAATCCAACCGCCCGTCGCGCAATCCACGACGCAGCCAGGCGACTACCCTTTCGGACATGGCGCCCTGCGGCCAGTAGCCATCCAGGCGATCGAGTTCAGCCCGTTCGACCGCAAGGTTTGCATCGATGGAAGGACGCCCGCTGTTCGCCGTAAGAGAGAGATCGCCCCCCACCGCCAGGTCGTCGTTGCTCAACCCGCATCGCTCGAAACCGGCCGACGGCCGGCCGATCCAGGAAACTTCGATCCGGCAGGTGGGCAGTTCGAAAGCGAGCGGCTGCCCGAACATTCGGGGCCAGTCGACGCCGACATTCTGTCCCGCCAGCGTGATTTCTCCTGAACCATCCTGCAGCTCGACCGAACCCGACAAGCCGGTCAGCTGTGGCCAGCTGCCCCAGGCGGCCAGGTCCGCCTCGCTGAATTGCCCACGGGCTAAAGCCAGGCGCCACGTGGCTGACAGCACGAGATCCAGTTCGCGAACCTGGCCATCCACTTCGACCGGCGCGTTTTCGGGCCAATCGTGCCCGTAAATCGACATGATTTCCCGTGTCAGGTTGAGCGGCGCACCCAACGGCAACTGGTCTGCGCTGATCCATAAACCGACGTCGTTGGAGAGGTCGCGGGCAACGCTCAGGCGCGGCGATCGCCAGGACGCGTCGCCGCGGTTGAGCATGAAATCGGCCAGATGGAGGTTCCATTGACCACCGCTCGCGTAACGCCAGCGAAAACGGGACTCTGCACGCTCGACGTGCATGTCCTGGAAGTCGTTCACCAGCAGTGCATCCTGCAGGTCGACCGTGCCATTGATGCGATGGCCGCCACCGTCCGACCAGTCACCCCAGGCTTCGGCCTCCAGCCAGCCGGTCAGCGGGAGAAATGGATTTGACGGCACCTTGCCCTGGAACGACGCCAGCATCAGTTTGCGCGCGCTCAAGCGCCATTGGGCGCCCTGCAGGCGCTCGTCGGACAGGCTCAGAACCGCCGTGGCGTTCAGGCGGCCATAATCGAGCCCGCTGCGAGTGTCGTGCAGGGTGGCCTGCACCTTGCTGGCGAGGACGTCGTCGTCGAGGTTCAGCCGGCCGTTGATACCGGACAGCCCCAGGCGGATGCCCAACACGTCGTCGATGAACTGCAGGCTGGAGTCCTCCAGCACCACCTCACCCACCCGCACGAGCTGGGTGATGGCCGAATCACCCTCCCGGTTGCTGACCCCGAAGCCGGACAGGTGGAAGTGACCGTCCTTGTCCCGCACGAGTTCAAAATCGGCCCCGATGACCCGGAAATTGTAGAGCGGGCGGTTGGCCAGCAAATGGCTGAGAGGCCGGATATCGAGCGCGGCCGACTCGATCACCATGCCGGCAGGCGCCTCGTCCGCGCCATCCGAGGGATCAAGCAGGGCAAGGCCCTTGAGGGTCAAACGCGGACCAAACGCCGTCCACTCGCCCTCGAAACTCTCGATCGATACCGGTTGGCCGAATTCGCGCGAGAGCCACTGCTCCAGCTCGGGCTGGTAGTGCACGCTGTACGGCATCAACAGCTTGCCCAGCCCCGCGCCGATGGCGAGACCGACGACGATGATCGAGAATGCTGTCCACAAGAGCGTTCGCGCCCGCCGCAAGATGCGCTTCATCGTAAACATGAATCAGAGAAGTACGACGTCGTACTGTTCCTGCGCGTACTGGTCCTCGCGCCGGAAGCGAATTGACTTGCCGATCAGCTCTTCCAGCTCCGCGACCGTGGCGGATTGTTCGTCCAGGATCCTTTCGACGACCTGCGAGGACGCCACCACCATCAGGGTCTGTGCCTCGAACTGGCGGCTGGAACGCATGATTTCCCGAAAGATTTCCAGGCACACGGTTTCACTGCTCTTGATGGTGCCGCGGCCGTCACACTGCGGGCAGGTGATGCAGAGCCGTCGTTCGAGGCTTTCCGTCGTGCGCTTGCGGGTCATTTCAACCAGGCCCAGGGAGGAAATCTCGGTCAGGGATGTCTTGACCGGGTCGCGCTCGAGCGCGCGTTCGAGCGCGCGCAGCAGTTGTCGGCGGTGTTCCTCGTCCTGCATATCGATGAAATCGATGATGATGATGCCCCCGAGGTTCCGCAATCGCAGCTGGCGCGTCAGAGCCTGCACGGCTTCCAGGTTGGTCTTGTAAATGGTCTCCTCTACGTTGCGGTGCCCGACGAACCCACCGGTATTCACGTCGATCGTCGTCATCGCCTCGGTCTGGTCGAATACCAGGTAACCGCCGGACTTGAGCGGCACCGAGGGGCGCAGGGCGTTTTCGATCTCGTCCTCGACCCCGAACAGGTCGAAAATCGGCCGCTCCGCCGTGTATTCCTCGATGCGATGCAGCCAGTCGGGCAGGAATCGGCCGGCGAATTCGCGAGCCTGGAGCAGGGTCTCGGGCGAATCGATACGGACCCGCTCTACCTGCTCGTGCATCATGTCCCGCAGCGCACGCAGCGGCAGCGAGAGGTCCTCGTAAACGCAGCTGCTGGGCGGCGCCGACTCGGCCCGCTCCAGAATGGCGGCCCAGACCTTCACGAGGTAGGACATGTCGGCCGACAGGGCGAAGTCGTTGACGCCTTCCGCGTTGGTTCTGACGATATAGCCGTGGCCCTGCTCCTCGTCGCGCAGGCGATTCACCAGGTCCTTGAGCCGGTTCCGCTCTTCCTCTTCCTCGATTCTCACCGAGACACCGACCACCTCGCAATTGGGCAGCAGGACGAGGAACCGTGACGGGATACTGATATTGGTGGTTAGGCGGGCGCCCTTGGTGCCCAGGGGGTCCTTGATCACCTGCACGATCAACTGATCGCCAGGTCGCAAGAGGTCGGAAATCGAGGGCTCGGGGGGCGGCTCGGACAGCCCGTCGGCCGGGTCCTGGCGCACCATATCGCGGGCGTGGAGAAACGCCGTGCGACCGAGGCCGATTTCGATAAAAGCCGCCTGCAGGCCGGGAAGCACCCGGGACACGGACCCCTGGTAAATATTCCCGATGTAGCCGTTACGGCCCGTGCGTTCCATCCACACTTCCTGCAGCATGCCGTTCTCGACGAGGGCCACTCGGGACTCCGACGGGGTCGAATTGATCAGGATGTCTTCACTCACGCGGGCGGCACCGATTTTCGTTAGTGTGAACAGGCCCTAGGGTAACACCGGGCCGTTTCGAGCAATTGAGCAGTTTCATACAATGGCAACCCCATCACGCCCGAAAAGCTGCCTTCGATGCGGCTGATTCGCTCTGCAGCATGCCCCTGGACGCCATAGGCCCCTGCCTTGTCCATCGGGTCGCCCGTGTCGATATAGGCCTGAATCCATTCGGGCTCGAGTGGGGCAAAGGTGACCCGGGTGATGTTGAGCCTGTCGAATACGCGCTCTTCGCCGGGCAGGGCCACGGCAACGGCGGAGTAAACCTGGTGGGTATTGCCCGACAGGCGGCCAAGCATGTCAGCCGCTTCGGCGCGGTCGGCGGGCTTGCCGAGGATTTCCCCGGACAAAATCACCGAGGTGTCGGCACCCAGAACGGGCAGCAGGGCCTGATCGCGCCGCAGAATCGACAGGGCCTTTTCCCTGGCCAGGCGCAGCACGTATTCGCCGGGCTCTTCACCGTCCTTGACGGTTTCGTCGACTTCCGCCGGCGCCACCCGAAACCGCATTCCGATCTGCCTGAGCAGTTCCCGCCGGCGCGGTGAGGCCGATGCCAGCACCAGGTCGTCGTGTTCAGTCACTTGGGGGTCGAGGATCATCCGTACCTCACTTGCGGTGGTAGGGGTGGTTCTGGGTGATGGTCCAGGCCCGGTACAGCTGTTCGGCCAGGATCACGCGCACCAGGGGATGCGGCAGGACCAGGCGGCCCAGGGCCCAGACGTTGTCAGCCGCCTTGCGGCAATCGTCCGTCAAGCCGTCTGGCCCCCCAACCAAAAAACTCACACCATGCTCGTCGCGCATCCAGCGTTCCAGCTGCCCGGCCAATTCCTCGGTCGACCACTGCGTTCCACGCTCGTCCAGCGCGATCACGCGGTGGCCTGCGGGCACAGCACTTTCGAGCGCGTTGCATTCCGTTTTCTGGAGTGCCGCCACGTCAGCGTTGCGAGCCCGGCGAGCCATGGGAATTTCTTTCAATCGAAGCGCGAGCCCGCGGGAAAACCGACGCGCGTACTCCGTCCAGCCCTCCTGCACCCACGGCGACATCCGTGTGCCGACCGCGATAACCGTCAGGTCCATGATGGCTCAGGCAGGCTGGCTGCGCTCGCTGCGCTGCTGGCTGCTGGCTTCCCACAGCTTTTCGAGGTTGTAGAAAGCGCGCGCCTGGGGAAGCATCAGGTGCACGATGATGTCGTTGAGATCGACCAGCACCCACTCAGCCTGGCTGTTGCCCTCGATACCCAGCGGCGGCACGCCGGCTGCCTTGGCCTTGATGACCAGGTTCTCGGCCATCGACTTCACGTGCCGAACAGAGTTTCCGGACGCGATCACGAACATGTCCGTCAAGGGATTTTGACCGGTCACGTCGATTTGCTGGATGTCGATGGCTTTGAAATCGTCCAGGGCGGTGATCACCAGGTCCCTGAGTTGGTCGAAGGAGAGTCCCTCGCTGGGGCGTTCTTGATTCGTCAAATGAAACTACCTGTTTTTCGATGTCGGAATTCTATCATGCGCACGGCCGGTCGGCGTACAGCCCGTGGTCGGCGATATAGTCTGCCACGGCAGGGGGTGTCAGGTAGGCGATCGAGCGGCCCGCACGCACCTGGTTGCGGATCGAGGTGGCCGAAATGTCGAGTTGGCTGACCGGCAAGGAGAAGGTCAGGCCTGCGGGCTGGTGGTGTAATTCCTCGGCGGATCGCGCCGCCCGCCGGGCGATCATCCGGCCCAGTGCATCGCCGTAGTCGGCATCCGGGCCCGGCCGCCCCATGACCACGAGATGCGCGAGGTCGAACAGGTCGGCCCAACGGTGCCAGGTGTCGAGCCCGTTCGCGGCGTCCTGCCCGACGATCAGGATCAGCGGCGATTCGGGGTGTGACGCGCGGAAATGGTGCAGGGTATCGACCATGTAGGAAGGCCCCTCGCGCCGCAGTTCGCAGTCGTCGGCGCACAACAGGGATTGCCCGGCGACCGCCCTTTCCAGCATCGCCAACCGATGTACCGCGTCGGCGGACGGCCTGCCGCGATGGGGCGGCTGCGCCGAGGGCAACATCCGGACCTGATGCAGCGCAAGCGCCTCCCCCGCCTCCAGGGCCGGCCTGAGGTGGCCGAAGTGAACCGGATCGAAGGTGCCGCCGAACACGCCGATGGCCGGACCCGCTGCGCGATTCACGGCAGGACCACTTCGCCGGGCCGGCAGATGAACCACAGCAGGCGATCGAGCGTCTGCCAGGCGTCACCCTGCGCGCGCCCCTTGCTTTGCCGGTCGATCAGCGAAAGCGTGCGGAACACGGTTCCGAAGCCTTCGGCCGGCAACCGCCGCATGATCTGGCGAATGGCGCCCTGGCGTGCCGGCCACACGCGCCAGCGCTTGAATGCAGCTGCCTCGCCCTCGCCCGAGGACGCAGCCGATGACACGTCCGCAGCCACCATCAACTCGCGGTAAAGGGCCGCGTAAACGGGCTGGATCGCGACGCCGGTGCGCTGCAGCCCCGAAGCCACTCGGAGGCACTCGTCGAGTTTTCCGTTCAGTGCGCATTCGACCAGCCGGAACGCATCAAATCGTGCACTGTTGGCGACGCTGCGGGTGATGTCGTCGACCGTGACCCTGGGGTCGCGATCGGCCATCAAGAGCTTGTCGATTTCCTGCTGGGCGGCCAGCAGGTTGCCTTCGACGAGTTCGGCCAGCAGCGCAACTGCTTCCCGGTCGGGCTTGAGACCGGCGCGCTGCATGCGGGTTCGAATCCAGCCCGGTAATTCCTGGGGTCGCACCGGCCAGATCTCGACCAGGACCCCGGCCTGCGCCAGCTTGCCGGTCCACTTGAGCCTGCGCATCGCCCGGCTCCACTCGCCGCTCGAGACCAAAAGCAGCAGGTCGGGATCGGGGTTTTCCGCCATGGCCGTCAGCACCTTGGCGCCGTCGGCGCCGGGTTTGCCTGTTGGCAAACGAATGTCGAGGATTTTCTGCGAGGAAAACAGCGAAGGCACGCTTGATTCCTCCGCCAATTGGTTCCAATCGAACTTGCCGCTCACCTCGTGTACCGAACGCTCGGCGTAGCCCCGTTCCTGGGCCGCGCGAATGACCGCGTCACGACACTCCTGGAGTAACAGCGGTTCCGCACCCGCCAGCAGGTAAACGGGCGACAGGTCCCGCTCGAGCGCTGAGGGGAGTTGCTCGGGGCGCAGCGCCACGCGAACTCAGCCCGGCTCCGCCGACATCGAGCCCAGGCGGCTCACCAGCAGCCGCGCGAGATTGTTTGCCAGGTCCTCTTTGAGGTATTCCTGCTCGCGCGAAGAAGCCAGGATTTTTTGCTCGTCGAAGCTGATCTCGCGGCTCTGGCGCAGCGTCTGCAAGCTCAACATTTCCTGCCCGCCCGCATCCACGACACGAAACTGCACGGTGTGGCTGACCCGGTATTCCCGAACGCGCGCGTTGTCGGCAATGGTCAACACCGAGGTGACCACCTCGTCGACAGGAATCTCGAGAATCGCGGTGGCCTGAGAACCGCTGACGAAGGTGACGCCGTTCTGTTCGAGCAGCGTGCGTACCCGCCGCGCCAGCGGGCTGTAAGGATCGTCCACGACCATCTGGGTTTGCGCCATGACCGCAGGCAGGTCTGCCGTTTCCCGCAATTGGAATCCGCAGCCGGTGAGCAGCAGTGCCGCAGAGAGCCCCAAGACCGTGAGAAGGGAACGCACCGGCTCAGCCCACCACGAGGTTCAGCAGGCGGTCCGGCACGTGGATGACCTTGCGCAACTGCTTGCCCTGGGTGTGGCGCTGGACGTTCTCGACCGCCATCGCGGCCTCGACCGTCTCTTGCTGGCTGGCGCCCGGCGCCATCTCGAGCTTGGCGCGCAGCTTGCCGTTGATCTGCACGACCAGCGTGACCATCTCGCGAACCCGGGCCTGCTCATCGACCTCGGGCCAGGAGGCGCGGTAAACCGGGCCTTCACCACCAAGGGCGGTCCACAGTTCTTCGGTCACGTGCGGCGCGATTGGCGCCAGCAGCCGGACGATCGCCATCCAGGCCTCCTGCACCACCGCCCGCGAGACCGCATCGTCGGCATTGAACCGGGCCAGGTGGTTGCTCAGCTCCATGACCGCGGCGATCGCCGTGTTGAAGGTGTAGCGCCGCGCGATGTCGTCGCTGACCTTGGCAATCGTGTCGTGCACGCGGCGGCGCATTTCCTTCTGGTCGCCGTTCAGCACAGTGGGGTCCAGGGGCTCGCAGGGGCCTTCCTCGACGTGGTCAATCACCTGCGACCAGACGCGCTTGAGAAATCGAAACGCCCCTTCCACGCCGGAATCCGACCATTCGAGCGACTGGTTGGCCGGGGAATCCGACACCGAAAACAACCGCACCGTGTCGGCGCCGTACCGGTCCACCATGCCCTGGGGGTCCACGCCGTTGTTCTTGGACTTCGACATCTTTTCAACGCCGCCGATCATCACCGGCTGGCCGTCCGCGCGCAGCGTGGCCCCCAGCGGTTTGCCCTTGGCGTCGCGTTCTACATCCACGTCGGCCGGGTTGTACCAGGTCGTCGACCCGTCCGCCCCTTCACGATAATAAGTGTCCGCCACCACCATGCCCTGGCAGAGCAGGCGCGTTGCGGGCTCGTCGGAATCCAGCAGACCCTCGTCGCGCATCAGCTTGTGAAAGAACCGGAAATACATCAAGTGCAGGATGGCGTGTTCGATACCGCCGATGTACTGGTCGATGGGTGTCCAGTATTTCGCCCGGTCATCCACCATCGAGTCGGCGCCCGGGCTGCAATAGCGCGCGTAGTACCAGGACGACTCCATGAAAGTGTCGAAAGTGTCCGTCTCGCGCTCGGCAGGACCGCCGCAATCGGGGCAGGTCGTCTTGCGCCACTCGGGGTCGGCCTTGATCGGCGATTGCATGCCCATGAACTCGACGTCCTCGGGCAGTACGACCGGCAAATCACTCTCCGGCACCGGAACCGGGCCGCAGGATTCGCAATCAATAACCGGGATCGGGCAACCCCAGTAGCGCTGCCGGCTGACGCCCCAGTCGCGCAGGCGGTAATTTACCTTGCGCTTACCCATTCCCTTGTTTTCCAACCATTCGGTGGCCCGCTGCTTGGCCTCGACCACCTCCATGCCGTTCAGCCAGTCGCTGTTGATCGCCGGACCGTCCTCCATCCAGGCCTCGCCTTGCCAGTCGTCCGGCGGTTGAACCGTTCGGATAATGGGCAGGTCGTGGACCTTGGCGAAGTCCCAATCGCGCTGATCCTGACCGGGCACGGCCATGATCGCGCCGGTGCCGTACCCCGTCAGCACATAGTCGGCCAGGTACAGCGGAACGGGTCGCTCGGTGAACGGGTTCATCAGGTAGGCGCCGGTGTAGACGCCACGCTTCTCCAGCCCGCCCTCGGACGAGAGTCGGTCTTCCTCGGACGATTCCTTGACCTGCTCGACGAAGGCTTCCACTTCCTCGGACTGGTAGGGCGACGTGATCTCCGGCACCAGTGGATGCTCTGGTGCCAGGACCGCGTAGGTCATGCCGAAAGACGTGTCCGGCCGGGTCGTAAAGACGCTCACACCCCGTCCCTGCGGATCGATCCTGCCGTCCGCATCGCACACCTTCATCTCGAATTCGCAGCCCTCAGAGCGGCCTATCCAGTTGCGCTGCATGGTCTTTACCGCATCCGGCCAGCCCTCCAGGGTGTCCAGGCCCTGCAGCAGTTCCTCCGCGTAATCGGTGATTTTCAGGAACCACTGGGTGATGGACTTGCGTTGCACGATCGCGCCCGACCGCCAGCCGCGGCCGTCCACCACCTGCTCGTTTGCCAGCACCGTCTGGTCCACCGGGTCCCAGTTGACCTCGGCGTCCTTCCGATACGCCATTCCCTTTTTCATCAAGCGCGTGAACATCAGCTGCTCCCAACGGTAGTAGTCGGGGGAGCAGGTCGCGAATTCACGGGTCCAGTCGTAGGCGAAGCCGAGCCGCTTGAGCTGGCCGCGCATGTGATCGATGTTCTCGTAAGTCCATCGGGCAGGCGCCGTGTTGTTCTTGATCGCCGCGTTTTCAGCCGGCAGGCCGAAGGCGTCCCAGCCCATCGGCTGCAGCACGTTCCGTCCGCACATTCGATGATAGCGGCTGATCACGTCACCAATGGTGTAGTTTCGCACGTGCCCCATGTGCAGGGCGCCTGACGGGTAAGGCAGCATGGAGAGGCAGTAGAATTTGTCGCGGGACGAATCTTCCCTGACTTCGAACGCGTTCTCCGCGTCCCATTGCTGCTGTATCCGAACCTCGATTTCGGCCGGATTGTAGGGCGTTTTTGCCATATACTGAGCGTCCAGGAGTCTCGCAGTAATCAAGACGAGAAGCTTAACCGACACCCCCGACAGAGGAAAGCCCACCCATGAGCGAAGTTGCTCCCATCCTGATAGGAAAAGGTGAAATTAAACGGTATCTGCAGCCCGCCTACGCCAATCGGCACGGCTTGGTTACGGGCGCCACGGGTACCGGCAAGACGGTCACGCTACAAGTCTTGGCCGAGGGCTTTTCGCGCATCGGCGTGCCGGTGTTCCTGGCGGATGTAAAGGGCGACCTTGCCGGCCTCAGCCAGCCGATCTCGCCGCATCCCAAGATCGATGAGCGCCTCGAGAAAATCGGAATCGACGACTTTACCGCCAGCGGCTGGCCCGTGGTTTTCTGGGACCTGTTCGGGCAGAGCGGGCATCCGGTGCGAACGACCATTTCGGAAATGGGGCCGTTGTTGTTGGCCAGCCTGCTGGAACTCAACGACACCCAGGAAGGGGTGCTCAATGTCGCCTTTCGGGTGGCCGACGAACAAGGCCTTTTGCTCCTGGACCTCGAAGACCTGCGCGAACTGCTGCGATTCGTCGGTAAGAACGCCAAGCTGTTTTCGCAGGAATACGGCAACATCAGCCCGGCTTCGGTTGCCGCTATCCAGCGCCGCCTGTTGGTGCTCGAAGACCAGGGCGCCGAGCATTTCTTCGGCGAGCCGGCGCTGGAATTGCCTGACATCCAGCGCGTCGACCTTTCGGGACGCGGTGTTATCAACGTGCTGGCCGCAGACAAGCTGATTCAGAAGCCGCGGCTGTATGCCACCTTTTTGCTCTGGCTGCTCTCCGAATTGTTCGAGGAATTGCCGGAAGTCGGCGATCCGGACAAGCCGCGGCTGGTCTTCTTCTTTGACGAATCGCACTTATTGTTTGACCAGGCCCCGCGAGCACTGCTGCGCAAAGTCGAACAGGTCGTGCGCCTGATTCGCTCCAAGGGCGTGGGCGTGTTTTTTGTCACGCAAAACCCGGCCGACGTCCCCGAGTCGGTGCTTGGGCAGTTGGGTAACCGCCTGCAGCACGCCATGCGCGCCTACACACCGAAAGAAAAGAAAGCCATCCGCGTGGCTTCGCAAACGTTTCGGGCAAACCCTGGCCTCGACATCGAAACGGCGTTCATGCAGATGGGCGTGGGCGAGGCGCTGGTCTCGACGCTCGAGGACAAGGGCGTTCCCAGCATCGTTGACCAGGTACTGATTCGTCCGCCGACCTCGCGCATTGGCCCGATCAGTGCCGGAGAGCGCGCTGCGGTCCGCACGCGAAGCCCGGTGGGGGCGCGTTACGACGCGCCGCTTGACCGCGAATCCGCCGCCGAAATCCTGCAGGAGCGCGCGGCCAAAAAAGCCGAGGAACTTGAAAAGGCGGAAAGGGAGAGCGCTGAGGCAAAGACAAAGAAGGTCGTCGAGAAGAAACAAAAGAAGCCCAGCAGCAGACGGCAAAGCCCCACCGAGGCAGCGGTAAAGAGCTTCCTCCGCAGCGCCAGCACCACCCTGGGCAGGGAAATCATGCGCGGCATCCTGGGTGTGATCAGGAAAAGTTGAGTGTTGCGTTTTTGCAACAGTTGCAAACCTGGCGAGGCAAAAATCCGCATTTGTGGTCTTTTTGACACAAATTAAGGGGGCCGGGGCAATTGCTCTGAATCGACCCGGGAATCAGTCGGTTTACGTCGGCCCAGGCAACTCCCCAGCGATGGGCCCGGCTCTTGTGGATTAATATAAAATCCTTTTAACTAACTGATCGTAAAGATTTAATTTGATTTTTTATCGGAATTATTCTGCTCAAAAAAAAACCTCTCCTCGGTTAGGAGGAGAGGCAGACTTTTGGAGTGATGTACCCGTCTTTCGCGCCCTGCGCCCTCAATGAATCATGACGATTCACTAGAGGTTGGTTGTAATAATACCACTAAATTGGATTAATGCAACAGATTAAGACTTTTCAGGGGCCAGTGCCCTTACAGTCCGTTGATTTTGCTCCCGCACGCGCAGATTGCCCGGTCGCCTGCTTTTACACTATTTCAAGCGCGCCGGCGTTTGCGGGGAC
Source organism: Lysobacterales bacterium (assembly GCA_013042915.1). GTDB lineage: Bacteria > Pseudomonadota > Gammaproteobacteria > Xanthomonadales > SZUA-36 > JABDPF01. The sequence goes on along the minus strand of JABDPF010000079.1, from coordinate 11,336 downwards.
GGCGGCGGTCGTTACGGTTTCGGTTCCGATCACCGGGGCGCGGAAGTTGCACACCCTTTTGCGCTTCGGTCCAGAATTCGCAGAGAGGTTCCAGTTCGGGGTCTTCCTCGGCGCGTAGCAGCAGGAAATCGTACCCGGCGCGGAACCGTTGCTCGTACAAGAGCCGTTTCCAGCGTTTACCGCGCGTTTTGCCGAACCTGGCCTGCATCAGCCAGATCTGGCGGGTGACCGCGCTGTAACGGCGCGGAATGGCCGTTCGCTTCACCTGTGAGGCGATGGCTTCCTCCGAAGCGGCCATGATGGCCATGTAGGGGGACTCGCCCGATTTCTCCAATTCCCCGGCCCGGTCACGCACCGGTTCCCACAGCAGCGCGGCAAACAGGAAGGCAGGCGTCACAGGTAGGCTTTCCCGCACACGTTTGTCAGTATTCTCGAGCGTCTTGCGCAGCAAAATCCCGATCCGTACCTTGCCCTTGCCGGAGCCCTTGGGCAGGGCTGGAAAAAGATCCTGGCTGAGCCCAAACCGTTGCAGCGCCTCCATGCTGCGCATGCCGTGACCCGTCAGAAACAGCTTGTTGACCTCTTCGAACAGGCGCGCTGGCGGAACGTCTTTCAGCAAGCCGGCCAGTTTTGGAATCGCTGCTCCCGTTTTCTCCTCAGGTTCGACACCGAGCTTGGCCTCGAAACGCGCGGCGCGCAGCAACCGCACCGGGTCCTCGCGGTAACGCACTTCAGGGTCACCGATAAGCCGGAGGCTGCGATCAGCGAGATCCTGGTAGCCCCCCACGTAGTCGCGTATCTCGCCACTCACCGGGTCCAGGAACAGCGCATTGATGGTGAAATCGCGACGCAGGGCGTCCTCTTCAAGCGAGCCGAACACGTTGTCGCGCAGGATGCGGCCGTTATCCAACTCGTGGTCGTCATCGCCTCCGGGCGTGGCCTGCCCACGAAACGTGGCGACTTCGATCAGGTGGCCTGCCTTGCGTACGTGGGCCAGGCGGAACCGTCGCCCGATCAGGCGGCAGCGCGGAAAGACGTCCTGCACTTCCTCGGGCGTGGCGCTGGTGGCCACGTCGAAATCCTTGGGCGCCTTGCCCAGCAGCAGATCGCGAACGCTTCCACCCACGATATATGCCTCGAAGCCGGCGTCCTGCAGATCCTTGACGACTTCGGAGGCGTGCGGACAGAGTTCTTTCAGCCTGATCCCGTGTTGGGACCGGGGAATGGTGAGGTAATCGTTTATGGTTTTATACGCTTCTTGCAGGTTGAATGTAGCAGACGCGGTAGTTTAACATGTGCGTCCCGAAACGCACTCATTTCGGGTCAATTAGGCAATATACGACGCTCCCTTCGTCTAGCGGTCAGGACGGGGCCCTCTCAAGGCTCAAACAGGGGTTCGATTCCCCTAGGGAGCGCCATTCTCAAAGCACTGATTTCACGATGATTTCTTAACTGTATGATGCCATCGATGCGGATATTGTCGGTCTGTTGAACCAAAAAACATTTAACAATTGTTTACGCTAGATCTTGGGTCTATCCAGTCTGCTGCCAGTACGAAGTGCCCAGAGGGCCAATCCCGTTGAAATGACAAATGCCATCACTGAAACGAACATCGGCACTTCGAAGTCGTCGACCTGAATGGACATCCCGAAAATGACCCTCAGCAAATGCGCCAGGGCAACCAGTGAAAAAAAGAAACCTGAAACAACGCAGTACGATTTGATCCCCATGGTAACCCTCCATTGCAGCAATGACGCGGCCTATCTTGCAGCCAGTCAACGCTAAATTACTTCAGCCGCTCAGCTCACACAGCGGCGTATGGCGGACCTTTAATTCCGACCGGGACTGGTGTCAGGGAACCGAGCCGAAAACTGCCGCGCCGTGACCAGGCCGAACGTCGGCATCACGACAGCCATCGCCATGTAACTCCATCCGGCGAGGCCGACAAGCCGATCCGGCAGCGTCATCGCGAGTATCAATGAGACCAGTCCGAAGCTACCGACAATTGACCAGGCGAGGACTTCGTATATGGTCAGAAGTCGTTCCTGGGGCGTCAGCGCCAGACTGCTGGCCCGCCGCAAAGCGTGCCAATTCAGGGATACCAGGCAAAGGCAAGACACGAAAAAGCCAATACCATAGATCGCGAACAGACCCCTGACCTTGCTGACGGTGTCGATGTAGAACTCGCTGGGCAGCCAGCCATTGGTCAAAGCGCTCATCGCCGCCGTCGCCATGGCGCGCAGCGGGTAAACATAGACGAGCAAGACAAAAATCAACGCCAGGCTGATGAGCGTGGAAAATGTCGTGTCCAGCCCGAAACGTATCGACCAGTTGCGATGGGCGATCCAGAACATTGCCAGGATGCAAAAGGCGAACAGAAACGCGGGGACAGCGCGCAATGCGATCATGAGTTCGTCAAAACTCTGTGGTACTGCGTCGAAGGAGACAACCAGCAACGTCAATGCAAACGCGAAGGCCGCATCGACAAAGGCCTCGAGCCTTGTCGTGTCTTTACCTCGGTGGTAAAAGTGCCCCGATTTCTCCACTCCGGTAAGCGGGTCTTGTCTGCTCACTGCTTGACGGCCATGTTCGCTCTCGATCGTCCCGTGCCTGGCATTGGCTGCTGGGCAGGACGGGTCCGGCTAGGGTCAATTCCAGCCGATGAGTATAACCCGACCGAACGGAAGCGGGCGGGTCGGGGGGGAGGCTTTTTATACCTGAAATCTGGATCCGGCCCCAATCATCAGCATCGATAATCTCCTAGCCACCCGCGACCAGCAACTGTCCAAACATCCCGACCCCGAATCCCAGGACCGCGCCCAGTGCCGGCGCCCATTGGCGTTGCAGGTGGGACTGCGGCGCGATGTCCTGGAACAGCAGGTACAGGATGCCGCCTGATGCGAAAAGCATGATCCCACCCAGGAAGAGGGTGTGCTCCGCCGCGTACAGCCAGCCGAGGGTGCCGACCAGCGGCCCCAGCGGTATCAGGGCGCACATCAGCCACAACGTCCTCCCGGTCCGGGCGCCGGGACGCGAGTTCAATTCCCGGTAGGCATTGAAACCTTCTGGCAGATTCTGCAATCCAACTAGCACCGCCAGGATCGGTGCGGTGGGCGCGCCGATTGCGAACATGCCGCCCAGGGCCAGAGACTCGGGCAGGTAATCCGCCAGCATCGCGACAAATTGCGGCGCTTCTCTCTGGCGTGTACCCAGGAATCGATCGAGAGCAAAGAACGTAATCCCTCCGAGCAAAAGGAGAAAGCTGGCGCCCCAGGCTGAAGGAACCAGGCGAACTCCCTCGGGCACGAGCACCAGGGCAACGGCCGAGATCAATGCGCCACCGCCGAACGCGATGATGCCGTGCCGGAACTCATTCTCCAGCCAATCGGGACGAATGCGTTCAATCCGCGCGCCCAGTCCGCCGACCAGAATACAACCGCCCGCCAGCGTCGTGAGAAGGAGCATGGTGGCAAACTCGCTCATGACTTTTTCTCCTCAGCAGCCGTCTGCCAACCTAGCGGAAAGCCCGCAACGACTCCCCGATGTCAGTGCGGCCCTGGTTGCTTCCCAGCGCCATACTCAGCAGTATCCGGGCCTTGCTTGCGCACAGGAAACCCGCGGACAGCAGCCCTTTCGACAAAAGGTCCGATTCTGAACCGGCAAAACCGTACGTTTCGCTGAGTATCGGCCCGCGGGATACGCGGGTGGCGAGAATGACGGGGATTTTGCCCGCCAACTCGGCCAGTGGCTCGGGCCATGATTCGGGCAGGTGCCCCGCACCCGTGGCGGCAACGACCAGCCCGGCGTAGTCAGCACGAAAAACCGCTTCTAGCAGTTCGGGGCCCTCACCGAGGCTGGCAGTAAGCAGTGCCACCCGCGCCGGCGCCACGTTTGCAGGGTCGTCGCAGACCGTCGGGCACCGCCTGGCGCGGCACAGGAACCGCGCCTTACCCTCGATAACGTGCGCAACAGGGCCGAAGCCGGGCGAGGAAAAGGCCGCGAGGTTGGTGGACGCGGTTTTCTGCGCGGCCCAGGCCGCGTGCACCTCGTCGTTGAAACAGACCAGGGCTCCCTGCCCCCGGGCCTCATTTGACGCTGCGGTGTAAAGGGCGCCAGCCAGGTTTGCTGCGCCGTCTGCACTGACCTGGCCCGCGTGGCGCATCGCTCCGGTTACTACCACCGGCAAATCAACGTTCAGCAGTATTTCAAGGGCAAACACGGTTTCCTCGATCGTGTCCGTGCCCTGCACCACCACGGCGCCGTCGATTTCGCCCTGCTCCGACAGAGCACGAACGCGACTGGCCAGGGAAACGAGGTCACCGAGCCCGAGGTGGGCCCCGGGCAAGCGCCTGAAGTTTTCGACGTGTTGTACCAGCCGGACTGCCGTCGAAGGCAAGGTCTGCAGCAGATCCTCGGCAGTCAGGCCCGGTACAGCACCCGCGCTGTCCGATGCGGTCATCGCGATGGTGCCACCCAGGCCGATGACGGCAAGGCGGGGCGTTCCGGCAAGGGGGCCGGTCGAATCGGTTTTAGGCATGCACCTATCCTAACCCGAATGCCCTTGCGGCAGCCTGCGATGAGATCGCGTTTTAATGACCTGGGTTGGTTTTTTCGAGGCAGCGGATGCACTAGAATTCGGAGTTAAACACCAACCGCACACCGAGGTACCCATGACCTTCGTCGTCGTAGAAAACTGCATCAAGTGCAAATACACCGACTGCGTGGAAGTCTGCCCCGTGGACTGCTTCCACGAGGGTCCCAACTTTCTCGTGATCGACCCTGAAGAATGCATCGACTGCACGCTGTGCGAACCGGAATGCCCGGCCGAAGCTATTTACCCCGAAGACGACCTGCCCGACGGCATGGAGGTTTACATCGAGCTGAACGCCGAGTTGTCGAGGGAGTGGCCCGTTATCACAGAGCAGAAAGATCCGCCGTTCGACGCCGAAGAATGGGACGGCAAAAAGGGGAAACTGGAGTTGCTGGAACGCTAGCCTGCTAGCCCAGGCGAGTCCGCACCACGTTCAGCAGGTGCTCGGCGGCATCGGGCTCGCAGGCCGTGCCGTCGGCGTACTTCAGGTACACCCTCGCGTTTTCACCGTCGGGCTGCACGTAGGCCTGGTAGGCGCCGCTGTAATCCTCGCGCTTGTCGCGGCTCCAGAAGGCCAGGCTTTTCCAGAATCCGCCCGTGTCCTGGAAGGTCTGGTAGTAATCGAAGCGGTAAACCCCCTCGTCATCCTTGCGGATACGTTTCATGCCGGAATTTTCCAACACGTAGCCCAGCCGGCGATCGGCGCTGTCGGCCGTGTCTTCGATGATCAGGTACAGGCCCTGGGCCGACCAATTTAAACGGGAATTTCGATCGATCCCCGAAGTGGTGCTGGAAACCCGCGGCGGCTTGGTCTCCATGGCGAGGGCCGGCGGCGACATGTAGGGCGTGTTGATGATCAGCGCCTGGCTGTGGTCGGGTCGCGACAAACCCTCCGGTATCGAGAGGGTCTCGGCCTCCTGGGCGTCGTAATACTCTGGTTTCTTCTGACCACCGCCACAGGCGGCCAGGGCCAGCAGAGCCGGGGCCAGGATCAGGAGGGTAACGGTGTGGTTGATGCGTCGTGTCATTGCTGTCCTGTCGGTCCGGGCCGGGCTGCGCCCTGCCCCGTCGGATCGGGTTCCGGCGTCGCTTCGGCCGTTCCGGAAACCGCTCATTTTACAGTATTCACGCTGCGTGTGAGTGATGCCGGAAGAAGGGCGTCATGGTACTTGCGGTACCCCATGCTGGCAAGTATGCTGAATTCACCGACAAACCTGAAAAACCTGGAGTGTTGATGGTCACCATCGGCGAAAAGGTGGCGGAATTTTCGGTTCCGGCCACCGGCGATAAAACCCTTTCCCTGAACGACTTCCGCAACAAGAACCTCGTCATTTATTTCTACCCCAAGGACAGCACCCCCGGCTGCACCCTCGAAGGGCAGAATTTCCGCGATCTTCATTCCGAATTCGGCCAGGCCAATACGGAAATCCTTGGCGTTTCACGCGACAGTGTCAAAAGCCATGAGCGCTTCAAGGAAAAACAGGCTTTCCCGTTCGACCTGCTGGCCGACGAGGACGAGGCGCTGTGCAAGCAGTTCGACGTGATCCACGAAAAGAACATGTACGGTCGCAAGGTGATGGGCGTGGTGCGCAGCACCTTCCTGATCGATGGCGACGGTGTGCTGCGGGAGGAATGGCGCAAGGTGCGCGTGAAGGGCCATGCCGAGAGCGTGCTGGAAGCCGCCAAATCCCTGTAATGACTTTTTAGACGATGCCGATGGAGTAAACCAAGGATGGGTGAGAAACGCCTCTATATCCTCGACACCAACGTGTTGATGCACGATCCCAGCGCGATTTTCCGCTTCGAAGAGCACGACGTTCTCCTGCCGATGATGGTGCTGGAAGAACTGGATGCGGCCAAGAAGGGGCTGTCCGAGGTCTCACGGAACGTCCGCCAGGTCAGCCGCTTCATCGGTGAGATGATGCAGCAGCAGGATGTCGACGATCTCGACGAGGGCCTGGAACTGAGAGAACCCGAGGGCCTGGAACTCGACGTCGGCACCGGCCGGCTCTACTTCCAGACCAGCATGCCGGATATCCATTCGAGCCTGCTGCGTGACGGGTCGTTTGCCGACAACGAAATTCTCAGCACCGCCCTGGCCCTGCGCGACGCGCATCCCAAGCGCGCCATCGTGCTTGTTTCCAAGGACATCAACCTGCGCATCAAGGCCGCCATCCTCGGGGTGCAGGCAGAGGACTACTACAACGACCGGGCGCTGGACGATCTGAGCCTGCTTTACCGCGGCCTGCGCATCCACGACGAGAGCTTCTGGGAGGCCAATCCCCAGATCGAGTCCTGGAACGAGGGCCATCTGACCCACTACCGTATTCCGATCGGCAGTGAAAACGGCTGGCACCCCAACCAGTGCGTGGCCATCGGCGAGGATACCGGTGGCGTCGAGGCGCTGGTCAAGGAAGTCAGCGAAAGCCATGTCCACCTGCAGTTGGTAGACGACTTTTACGACGGCCACAAGAACGTCTGGGGCATCCATGCGCGCAATCGCGAGCAAAATTTCGCCCTGAACTTGCTGATGGACCCGGAAATCGATTTCGTCACCCTCATGGGTACCGCAGGCACCGGCAAGACCCTGCTCGCCCTGGCCGCCGGGCTGTCTCAGACCATGGACGAGAAGCGTTACTCCGAGATCATCATCACCCGCGCCACCGTCTCGATCGGTGAGGACATCGGCTTCCTGCCGGGCACCGAGGAAGAAAAGATGACACCGTGGATGGGCGCGCTTACGGACAATCTCGAAGTACTCACCCAACCGGCCGAGGGCGGCGATTGGGGTCGTGCGGCCACCAACGACCTGCTGGCAAGCCGGGTAAAGGTCCGCGCCCTGAACTTCATGCGCGGCCGCACCTTCCTGAATCGCTACGTGATCATCGACGAGGCACAGAACATCACGCCCAAGCAGATGAAGGCTCTGCTGACGCGCGCCGGCCCGGGCACGAAGATGGTTTGCCTGGGCAACGTCGAACAGATCGACACGCCCTACCTGACCGAAACGACTTCCGGCCTGACCTTCGCCGTCGACCGCTTCAAGGACTGGACCTACAGCGGCCACATCACGCTGCGTCGCGGCGAGCGCTCCCGCCTTGCCGATTACGCCTCGGACGCGCTTTAGGAGGCCTTTACGGCCGACAGTTTTTTCTTCTCGAATCCGGTCGGGACGACCAACGGGGCTCAGGACGAGGGTTCTTCCGTCCCGGCGCCGGCCTCGGGTTTCTCGCTACGGGGCCAGGCGTTGATCACGGCCTTGACGAAGGTGGCCAGTGGGATGGCGAAAAAGATGCCCCAGAATCCCCACACCCCACCGAACACCAGGATTGCGAGAATGATGGCGACCGGGTGAAGGTTGACGACTTCTGAAAACAGCAAGGGCACCAGCAGGTTGCCGTCCAGCGCCTGGATGATCGCGTAGGCGATCATGACCTGTCCGAACTCCCAACCCCAGCCGAACTGGAAATAGGCGAGCAGGCCGATAGGAATCGTCACGACGGCCGCGCCAACGTAGGGAACCAGCACGGAAAATCCGACCAGCGTTGCCAGCAGGGCCGCATACTGCAGGCCGAGAATCATGAACGTAACGTAGGTGACGGCGCCAACGATGATGATTTCGACGACTTTGCCCCGCACGTAATTTGCGATCTGGGCCTCGGATTCAACCCACACGCGGTTTACCAGCGTGCGGTCTTTGGGCATGCGGTCCGTGATCCAGCCGATCATCATGTCCTTGTCCTTCAAAAAGAAGAACACCAGCACCGGTACCAGGATGACGTACACCACCAGACCGATGATGCTGGCAACGGACTCCAGCGACCATCCCAGAATTTGCTGGCCCAGGTTGGCCGCCTCCTGGCCCAGCTGCGCCACGATCGCCTCGGCCTGTTCGACCGAAATGAGTTCAGGGTACGCCTGCGGCAATTGCTTGAGCAGCACCTGCCCCTGTGAAATGTAGTTGGGAAACTGTTGCACCAGCTGGGACAGCTGCCTCGACACCAGGGGGATCAGCCCGAACAACAAAAACACCAACAGGGTCAGGAACAGAATGAACACGATAACGACGGCCAGCATGCGCGGCATGCCCAGTCGTGTGAGGCGCACCACCATGGCTTCCAGCAGGTAGGCAATCACGATGCTGGCGAACATCGGGGCGAGCCACGCGCCCAGTCCCACGACAACCGCGAAGAACACCACCAGGAAAACGCCAAGAATGACGACCTGCGGGTCGGAGAATGAGCGTCTGAACCAGTCCCTCAGCAGTTCCATGGCGGATTCGTCGTGTGGGATTGCCGAGCTAGAAGCTCAGGGTCCACATGGCTTCCAATTCGAATTGCTGATCGAGTTCCTCGGTGGTCACGCCCAGCACGCTGCCGCCAAACGCGTATTCGGAGGGTGCGTAAGCGGCGTTGAGGTTCAGCCGGCTGCGATCGCCGGTGCGGCGTGAGTAACCGAGCACCATGGCGCTCTCAGCGAGGTCACCGGAGATGGCTTGGTCAAGCAGCCTGGAGGTGGGCGACGGCTGTGTACGCGTGCTGAAGTCGATGTGCCATTCCTGCACCTTTCCATCGGTCCAGGTATAGCCGACGCTATAAACGGTAAGGTCTTCCCAGTCGAAATTGGGACTGGTGGAATCGCCCAGCAGGGAGAGGAAGCGGTTCGGCAGATGGCGGCTGGGGAAGGCGCTGATGTCGCTGTACAAAACGCGTTCCACCGCGACGTTGAGCCAGGAACGTTCACTCGCCTGGAAGGAGAGCCCTACGCTGGCCCGGGCCGGGATGTCGAGGTCGGCCGGGTTGGAATAGACGCCCCGGTAGGCCGCGAATTCTTCCATGTCGATCCGCGACTGGAAGCCCGCGTCAAACGCGATACCGCCGGTAACTTCCTGGTGGACGGCCAGGCGAACACCCGTGCCATACCCCGATTCCTGGTACGGCTGATAGCCGGAATAGAGGCCGACGTCCTGGCCAAGCGAACTGGCCGAGAACAGGCCCATGCTGGCCGCGCTGTAGCGTTGGTAGGCGACGATGGCCGAAACGCCGAGAATGCCATTGTCGGCGTACTGGTGTTGCAGGCCCGGCGCGAAATACTGCCTCTCGAACGTGGTTCCCTGGAGCACCGGCTCGGGCTGTACGCCCTGCCAGTTGAATTCACTGCTGGCCTCGAAATCGAGATGCAGCTTGAGCCAGGTCTGCGGTGTTGCGGACTCCATGTCGGACGCGAAGTCCGGCAGCAGCAACACTCCGTCACCGGGCAGCCAGGTGACGCGCACCGGTTCGGCGTCCTCGGCGAGCAGGTAATCGGGCGTCAACTCCTGGGCCAGGTATTCCTGCCAGGGGCCGAGTTCGAAGCCGATCACGTAGAAGGAAGTGAGGCCCGTTCCACCCGCTGCGAATCCGGCGACAGGCAAACCGATGCCGTGGGCGCTGGCCAGGCCTGGCGCCAGTCCCAATACAGCAATTGCGGCTTGGACGAATTTCTGTCTCAAAATCAACCTGTTTCCCACACACGGATGGATCGATACAAGGTGAAATATGGCAGGAATGCAACACGGTGTCAATCAGAAAGCAGGCTCAACGAGACCTGCTTCCAGCCAGCCCGCGGCCTCTTACTTAAGTATTTGTTTTTGAAGGCGCCGCGATCTTCACGCCTCGTTGGTGAGAGGTTCAGGCAGGCGCCCGTGGGGTTGCGGGTTCCGGGCGAGCCGTTGCTTTAATGCAACACGGCTCCCCGGCGGCCTTCCTCTCAACGACAGTGGGCGATAATCGCGTCCGCGAAAACATCGGTGGTCCCGGTGCCTCCGAGATCCGGCGTGGTGCCCTCCCCCGCGGCCACGGTCGCGGTGATCGCGCCGCGCAAGCGCTCGGCCTTTTCGGTCAGGCCAAGGTGGGTCAGCATCTGGGCCGCCGCGAGCAATAGCGCACAGGGATTGGCAATGTTCTGGCCGGCAATGTCGGGGGCGGAGCCATGAACCGCCTCGAAGATGGCTGCCTCCTTGCCGATGTTGGCGCCCGGGGCCAGTCCGAGACCGCCAACCAGGCCGGCGCAAAGGTCGGAAATGATGTCGCCAAACAGGTTGGTCGTCACGATCACGTCGAATTGATGCGGGTCCATCACCAGTTTCATGCAGGTCGCGTCCACGATCATTTCCTCGCAGCGAATGTCGGGGTAGTCGGCCGCCACCTCGCGCGCGACGTCCAGGAACAGACCGGAAACGGTTTTCAGGATGTTGGCTTTATGCACCAGCGTCACCTTGCTTCGCCCGGCGTTACGCGCCAGTTCAAAGGCGTAGCGTGCCACGCGCTCGCTGCCTTTCCGGGTGATCACGATCTTGGATTCGGCCGAGGTGCCGCACTCGCTGGTCTTGGCCTCCGCTGCGAGGTAGGCGCCCTCGGTGTTCTCACGCACCGTGATGATATCGACGTCCTGGTAGCGTGCCCGGGTTCCCGGCATCGAAACGACAGGGCGGACGTTCGCGTAGAGCTCGAAGATCTCCCTCAGCGTGACGTTGACGGAACGGAAGCCCTTGCCGACAGGCGTCGTCAGCGGACCCTTGAGGGCGATTTCGTTGCGCCGAATGGACTCCAGGGTAGTTTCGGGCAACAGGTTGCCCTGGGCCTCGAGGGCGCCCAGGCCCGCATCCATGAATTCGTATTCGAGGCCACAATCGAGCGCGTCGAGAACGCGAAGACTGGCCTTCATGATCTCGGGGCCGATGCCGTCGCCGCTGATCACAGTAATG